>DAIEIW010000186.1:0-13003 GCA_027351205.1 Acidithiobacillus sp. | reverse complement strand
TCTTCCCAAGGGTAGGGGGGTCAAGCTGATTGCTCTGAGTGCGTCTACCACCCTGCAATCCCTGTCGGTTTATCTGGACGATCAGCGCTTGCCGCGCGGAATGCGGAAAAATCGCGTGGAAGCCTGCCGGGGTCGGCGGGGAGGGGTGGCGCGTTGATATGCTCTGGCCGGGGTGATCAATTTGCCGAGTGTTTTGCAAGAATTGCTTGACCATAAGCACCTGGTCCAAGGGTGTCAGACATGGTTAAGGGCAAATGGCAATCACCATCTCCGCGATCTCCGCCAGCTTTTTACCCTTATCCATGGCGAGGCGGCGCAGGCGGCGGTAGGCCTCGGCTTCGTCAATCTGCATGTCGCGCATGAGGATACCTTTGGCTTTTTCTACCAGCTTGCGCTCGGAAAGGGCGTTCTGGGTGTCTTTGAGCTCCTTGCGCAGTTGCCGGTATTCGGCGTAGCGCAGAGCGGCGACCTTGAGGATGGGGGCGATATCGCGGGCGGAGATGCCGTGGGCGACATAGGCGGCGACTCCAGCGCGGATCGCGCGGCGCATGGTGTCTTCATCCTCGGGAGCGCCGAGGACGACGACAGGCAATTCCAAAGTCTCGCTGAGGAAGACGATGTGTTCGAGAACGTCGCGTTCCGGGGTGCCTGCTTCGGCGATGATGACATCGGGTTGCAGCTTTTCCAGGCGCTGCCAGGAAAGCTCCGCCCACGAGAAAATATCGGCAACCTGATGGCCCTCCAGACTGAGGGCCGCGCGCAGAATTTCGGCGCGCTCGGTGTCGTGATCAATCAGAATGATGCGGTGCATGAGTTCATTGCAAGGCTTGGAGCGCGGCGCGGATAATCATTTCTGATTCGCCCAGTGGGCCGTCGACGCGGATCTCGCAGCCGGGCAATTCGGCCCGGAGTTGGGCGACGAGGGCGGGTAAATCCTCCTGCAAGTGTCGGCCACTACTCCAGAAAAGCGGCGAGATACGATACCGGCGCAGCCCGGCTGCATAAGCCTCGCGCATGCCCTCGTCCAGGCTCGGGGTCCACAATTCCAAGTAGCAGAGCATGATCCGCCGCTGCGGCTGGGCTACCTGCAGGCGGGCGGCAATCACCTCGAAGGGGAGTCGCCATTGGGGGTTGCGTGAACCGTGAGCCAGCAGGAACTGTACTTCAGGCACGGTGCCTCCTTAAGGTTGTTGCAGTAAGTGGCGCGCCGCCTCTTCTGTTCTGGGCAGCCAGGCACAGAGATCGGCGAGATCAACCACGGCCCCGACAATCAGAATGGCCGGGCTACCCAGTCCGGCGCGGACGATTTCCACGCTGAGCTGTGCCAGGGTCGCTCGTACCTGTTTTTGTTCCAGGGTGGCCCATTGTACGGCGAGGCAGGAGGTTTCCGCCGCGAGGCCGCCCGCCATGAGTGCCGCGCAAATGCCAGTCACCCGCTCGATGCCCATGTAGATTACCAGAGTATCGGCCGCCTGGGCGAAGCGCGACCAGTCCGGGGCTTTGCCGCCGCGCGCTTCATGACCGGTGAGAAAGAGCACCGACTGGCTGCGGTGACGATGGGTGAGCGGTACCCCCGCATAGGCTGCTGCAGCCATGCCGCTGGTGATGCCGGGGATGATTTCGTAATCGATATCGGCGGCGCGCAGGGCTAGGCACTCCTCGCCGCCGCGGCCAAAGAGGAAGGGGTCGCCGCCCTTTAGCCGCACTACCCGCAGACCTTGCAGCGCGGCGCGGATGAGTTGTTCGTGGATGAGCAATTGCGGGGTCGAGTTCTGGCCGCCACGCTTGCCTACTTCGACTTTGCGGCAACTGTCCGCCGCCATGTCGAGGATCTGCGGATTGGCGAGGGCATCGTAGAAGATGATCTCCGCCTCGGCGATGCGGCGTGCCGCCCTGAGGGTCAGCAGTTCGGGATCACCGGGGCCAGCGCCGACGATGGAGACTTTAGGGGAAGAGGGCTTTTGCATGCTGAGGTCTCCGGCTATTCCGCGTGGTCGGAAAGTGTCTGGGACAAGAGCGCTCGGGCGCTGTCCACGTCCATGCTGCGGCCGCTGAGAGAGAGGAGGCAGAGCGCCTGATCTACCAGCGGCGCGGGCAAAGGGGTGCGTCCGGCAAGGACCTGCTCCATGAAGCGGCAGGTGGCGCTCACGCTGTGATCCTCGGGCAGTACCGGGACCTGGGCCAGCGGCTTATCGTCTTTGGCCATCCACAGGGCGCGATCTCCCGCCACACAAGTATGCAGGTCGGGGCGGCGTTTGGGGTTAGCGAAGGGTTCGCCCTCGGTGCCGCGCAGGCAGAGGGCACTACGGCCGGTTACGCTAAAAAAGGTTTGCAGAAGCTCCAGATAAGGCGGGTGGGTGACCCCGGCGCAGTGTACTGCGGATATTTGGAAAGGATTGATGAGTTTGACGACGGTATGCGCGCTGGATCGGACGCCAAGTTGCTGGCGGAGCTGGAGCATCTGGCCGATGCCTGGGTGTAGCTGCTCCATAGGCAGGTAACTGAGGCTTCGTTGCTGCAACTGTGTACTCGCATGCGCGCTATCATGGGCGATGGGCAGGCCGAAGCCAGCAAAAATCTGCGCACTGCTGACCCGTCTGGAGGGATCGTGGTCGGTGAGTGTCATAGCGTTCCCCGCCGTGCTCACTGCCGGGCCGTGCAGTAATACCGGCACACCGCAACGGGCGAGAATCAACGCCAGCAGGGGCAACAGATTGGCGCCGCGCAGGGTCCCGTTGTAGCTCGGGAAAACTACTGGGCGATAAGCACTGTCGATGGAAACGGGCAGCAGGCTCGCCTCACTGGCGCTGACAAAACCGCGCAGTTCATCTACGGACTCGCCCTTGATACGATAGGCGGCCCACAGGGCCCCAGCCACGAGGTCAGGGAGATCGCCTGCCAGCCATGCGGCAAAGAGGGATTGAGCCTCTTCCAGGGACAGGTCTTCGGCGTGTTCCCGTCCGCGTGCGACGCGGCCGACGATCAAGTTCAGGGGTGTGGTGTTCATGAGGCCTCTTGGCGCACGCGGCGGATAATGTCGAGGATTTCCGGTTTGCAGGAGCCGCATTCGCCGCCCGCACCACAGACCTGCGCAATCTGGCCGAGGGTGAGCGCGCCCGCCTTGATGTGTTGCCGCAGGGTGCCTTCATCCACTCCGGTGCAGGCGCAAACACCCCGCGAGCGCACCCATGCGTCCATATCGACGGGCACTTTGGGGGCGAAGAGGGCGTGCCGGTAGGACTGGACGTCCGTGGCGCTTAGCAAAAGCTCACGCAGCCAGTCGCGGGTGGCGTCTTCCCCAAAGAGGCGGGCGGCATGGAGCCGGTTGCCCCGGATGCAGAGGCGCTTGCGCACACCGCGACGGCCATCATCATAGTCGAGAATATCGATGCCATCCATACCCAGCACCTGATCCCAGGCGTGAATCTCGCTGGCTGCCGGGGGTTGTTCGCCAGCGAGGCGGAGGATAAAACCCTCGCGCTCGCCCCGACGGATGCGGCTGAGGCTCGCATAGGGGAATTGCCGGGCGATACGCTGGGCGGCGTGAAAATAGATATCCTGATCGTTCAAGCGCAGGACCGTACCCTGCCAGGGGAAAATCACCGGCTCCACCCGCACTGCCGTATGCTTGAACTCTGGCTCGCCGGAAACGGGATCAATGGCAGCGAGGGTCATTTTATTGCAGAGGGCGGCGTGGGCAAAGCGGCGCCCGAAGTGCATGGGAGTGAAGATCAATCCCGGTTGCAGATCGGCATTGATGCGCACCCGGAGGATGTTGCTGCCGCGTCGGCTACTTACTTTGGCGAGGACATCGCTGCTGAGATTCAGGCGTTGGGCGTCATCGGGGTGTATTTCGAGAAAGGCTTCTTCGTCACTGGTGAAGAGGGTCGCCACCTTGCCGGTGCGACTCATGCTATGCCACTGATCGCGCAGGCGACCGGTGGTCAGGCGCAGGGGATAACGGGCGTCGATCTCTTCGGCGACCCCAAGGTATTCCGGGCTGCGGAAACGGGCGCGACCGCTGGGCGTCGGGAAAATGCCGTCGGCGTAAAGGCGAACCTGCCCTGCTTGTGCGTCCTGCGGATAGGGCCATTGCTGTGGCCCCAACTCATCCAGCACGCTGAAGTCGAGGCCGGTAATGTCCAGATCGCGGCCTCTGGTGCATTCGCGGTATTCCAGAAAGATGCTGGCGGAGTCGGCAAAATCAAACATACGCCGTGCGCGATTGGTCCAGGAAGCATCTCGGGTGCCCGGCAGTGGGTGATTGAGGGCATCCAGTGCCGCACCCAGCGCAAAGGCGAAATCCCGGAAGATGACCCAGTCCGGCAGGGCGTGGCCTGGGGCGGGAACAGCCCTTTGCAGATGGGTGATGCGCCGTTCGGAGTTGGTCACCAATGCCTCACGCTCGCCCCAACTGGCAGCGGGAAGCAGAATATCGGCATAGGCGGCGGTTTCGGTGCCGAGATAGCTGTCCTGTAGGATGACGAGGCGAGATTTTTCGAGAGCGCACTGTACTTGTGTCTGGTCGGGCATGGACAGCACCGGGTTGGTGCAGGTGATCCAGATGGTTTCAATCTCGCCGCGTTCCAGCGCCTGAAAAAGGGGCACTGCGGTGTAACCTGGCTGCGGATGCATACTCTCCACGCCCCAGATCTTCGCGATTTCGGCGCGGTGCTCTGGGTTGGCCACGTCGCGGTGACCGGGTAGGAGGGCGGGCATGCCGCCAGTTTCGCGCCCGCCCATGGCGTTGGGCTGCCCGGTCAGGCTGAAGGGGCCGGCGCCGGGCCGACCGATTTGCCCGGTAGCCAGATGCAGATTGATAAGAGCGACATTTTTGTCGGTACCGTGGCTGGATTGATTGAGCCCCTGACACCAGAGGGAGAGGGCAGCGGGTGCCAGGCCAAAGGCTATTGCCGCAGCGCGCAGATCGGCAACCGGAATAGCACAGGTTTCCGCTACCCATTGCGGGGTGTAGTTCTGCACCCGCGCTTTGAGTTCTTCCCAGCCCTCGGTATGCGCGTCAATGAAGGCGCGGTTGACGAGCCCTTCCCAGGTCAAGATATGCAGCATGCCGTGAAAGAGGGCAACATCGGTGCCTGGCTGAATCGGCAGAAACACATCGGCGATGGCCGCCGTTGGCGTGCGTCGCGGGTCGGCGACGATAATCTGCAGTTCCGGGCGGCGCAATTTGGCTGCCTCAATGCGGCGGAAGAGAATCGGATGGGCGTAGGCGACGTTGGCGCCGACGATAAAAAGACAATCGGCGTTCTCGAGATCTTCATAGCAGCATGGCACCGAGTCCATACCGAGGCTGGATTTGTAGCCCGTCACCGCCGAGGCCATGCAGAGCCGAGAGTTGGTATCAATATGATTGGTGCCGATAAAGCCCTTGGCCAGCTTGTTGACGAGATAATAATCCTCCGTCGGCAATTGCCCGGAAACATAAAAAGCTACGGCCTGTGGACCCTGGGTATGGATAATCCCTGCCCAGGTGCGCGCCATCTGCGTCATCGCCTCCGACCAGTTTATGGGCGACCAGTCTTCACTGCCGCGCTGGCGCTGCAGCGGTTCACAGGCGCGATCCTCGCCCGCACTGCTCAGGTGCAAATTGCTGCCCTTGCTGCACAATTGTCCATAGTTGGCCGGATGATCGGGGTCGCCACGCACCCCGGTAATGTGCTGGCCGTCATGTTCTATAATGACCCCGCAGCCGGTCCCGCAGTAGGGGCAGGCCGACTTGCTCTCCAGACTGCGCCGGGGTTGCATGTGTTGCGGCCGTATCAGGGTCATGGCGCCACCTCCTCCAGCCCGAGCCAGACCTGCTGATCCTCGACTCGTACCGGGAAACGCTGCACGCAGCCATGATCCGGCGCCATCGCCTCGCCTTTCTCCAAATCAATCTGCCAGTTGTGCAGCGGACAGAATACTGTCTTGCCGGAGACGAAGCCCTCGGCGAGGGGGCCGCCGCGGTGCGGGCACCGATTGCGGACCGCAAAAACTTCGTCATTTTCATTGCGCAGGACAGCGATTTGGCCCTTGGGCGTATCCACATAACGGCCGCCGAGAGCCGGGATTTCTGCAATATTACCGAGTGCCAACCATTCCATCGTGATCACCTCAGGCAGGGACGCGGCGCAGGGGTGCGGCGTGAATATTCAGACGACCAGAAACGGCTTCCGCCCAAGGGTCTTTTTCTTGGGACAGGGCGAAATCCATGCGTGCGGCGAGCTGCTGTCGGGATTCCTGGTCCCCCACGACGATGGCCTTGATATGGTCCAGGCCAACGCGCTCTACCCATGGCGCAGTGCGCTCCAGGTATTGGGCATCCTCCCGATACATTTGCAGAAAGGCCTTGGCCATTACCAGCACTTCCTCATGGGTTTTTACCTTGCAGAGGAGGTCGGCGGCACGCACCTTCATGCCGCCATTGCCGCCCACATAGAGTTCCCATCCGGAATCGACGCCAATAATGCCGAAATCCTTGATGGTGCTCTCAGAACAGTTGCGCGGGCAGCCAGAGACAGCGAGTTTGACCTTATGTGGCGCCCACATACGCTCCAGTCCTCGTTCCAACTCAATGGCCAGACGGGTACTGTCCTGCACCCCGAAGCGGCAGAAGTCGGTACCGACACAGGATTTGACGGTGCGCAGGGCCTTGCCGTAGGCGTGTCCCGAGGGCATGTCCAGTTCCGCCCAGATCTGCGGCAAGTCTTCCTTTTTCACTCCGAGCAGGTCGAGACGCTGGCCGCCGGTAAACTTCACCATCGCCACGTTATGGCGCTCCGCCACTTCGGCGATGCGCTTGAGCTCCGCAGGACTGGTTACTCCGCCGTAAATACGGGGAATCACTGAATAGGTGCCATCTTTCTGGATGTTGGCATGGGCGCGCTCGTTGATGAAACGGGACTGGGCATCGTCCAACCCCTCTGCCGGCCAGGCGGTGCGCACGTAGTAGTTGATCGCCGGCCGACAGGTGGCGCAACCGCCGGGATGCCGCCAATCCAGATAGACGAAGGTCTGGCGCACCGAAAGCAACTTCTCCTGAATAATGGCGTCGCGGATCTCTTGATGACTGAGGTCGGTACAGCCGCAGAGCGCCTTTTTCTTCGGAGTGCTGTCATAAATGCCGCCGAGGGTGCTGGCCAGCAACTGTTCCACCAGCCCGGTGCAGGAGCCGCAGGAGGCACTGGCCTTGGTGCATTTGCGCACTTCCTCCAATGTAAACAGACCCTGCTCGCGGATGGCCTTGACGATGCTGCCTTTGGTCACGCCATTACAGCCGCAGACCTCGGCCCCGTCGGCCAGCCGCGAAGCCTGGTTTTCACCGGCATGACCAGAGTCGCCCAGATGCGTTTCGCCGAAAACAATATTGTCGCGGAAGGCGGAGACCTCCGTGCCATCACGCATGAGCTGAAAGAGCCAGGGACCGATGCTGGTGTCGCCATAAAGCAGACTGCCAACGACCTTGTTTTCCCGCAGGATGACTTTTTTGTAGATGCCCTGACTACCGTCCAGCAGGGTCACTTCCTCGCAGTCATCACCGCCCATGAAGTCCCCGGCGGAGAAGAGTTCGATCCCTGTGACCTTAAGTTTGGTGCTGGTGACCGAGCCCTGGTAACGCATCCGTCCGTACTCGGCGAGGTGGTTAGCCGCTACCTTGGCCTGCTCAAAGAGGGGCGCGACGAGGCCGTAGGTTTGCCCGCGATGCTGCACGCACTCGCCGACGGCATAAATACGCGGATCATAGGTTTGCAGGGTATCATTGACCAGAATGCCGGTTTCGCACTGCAAACCCGCGGCCAGGGCAATCTCGATACGCGGCTTGATGCCGATGGTCATCACCAGCACATCTGCGGGGATTTCGCCGCCATCGGTAAAGCGCAGGCCCCTGACATGGGTATCACCGAGCACCGCCGCGCTTTCCTTGCCCAGTAGAAAACGCACGCCGCGTGCCTCCAGGGCGGCCTGCAACAAGGCGCCTCCGCGCGCGTCCAGTTGCTTGTCCAGCGGCCAGGCACGGCGATGTACCACCGTCACCCCCATCCCCCGCGCCCGCAGACCGTGTGCCACTTCCAGTCCCAGCAGGCCGCCACCGATGACCACTGCTTCGCCACCCAACTCGCTGCTGCGAGTGAGGGATTCCACATCGGCCATGTCCCGGTAGCTGAGCACCCCAAGGAGGTTGTTCCCCGGAATGGGGGCGATGGCCGCTGCCGCCCCGGTCGCCAGCAGGAGGCGATCGTAAGGCGCGGTCCGTCCATCTTCGGTAACGACCCGTCGCTTCACCCGGTCGATGACCGTCACCCGGCTCCCGGTATGCAGGGTGATGCCATGTTCTGCATACCAGCCCAAGGGGTTGAGAATGGTTTCCTCCAGAGCCATCTCTCCGGCGAGTACCGGGGTGAGAAGAATCCGGTTGTAGTTGGGATGGGGTTCATCGCCAAAAACGGTAATCTCGTAGAGATCCGGCGCCATTTTCAACAGCTCTTCGACGGTGCGAATGCCCGCCATGCCGTTGCCGACCACTACCAGACGCGCTTTGCGATGCTGTACAGGTACCGGTACCAGATTTATCATTGAACACTCCCAAAATAAAAAAGGCGCAGTCAGCCGAATTGCTGACGACGCCTTTGCCGTTTTGCACACCAGCGATCGTTGCGGATCGCTTTATAATCGAAAAAGCAATAACCATGCCCGATTCCGCGTCAACTAAAAACAGATGGTTATGGAAGATGCTCTGCTGTGCGCTGATGTATTATGGTGCAGTAGCTGGTACAGACGCACTATAATAGTGCAACGAAATGGCGCAGTGCCTAGAATTTCGCCGTCACGAATACCCATGTGCCCTCGGTATTCATTCCGTAATTGGTGCGCTGGTAATCGGCGTACTGTGCCCCCGCGCTCCAGTGCTTGGAAAAGGCATGGGTGGCCGACAAATCCAGTTCGTGCCCGTATTGCGCACCCCCACGGTCCGCCTGGAAATCATAATAAATGGCCGCCAGTTGGGTGCCTATCAGCTTGCCACCAAGGGTGAAATACAGGCTACGCAAACCGTTGAGCGGCGTGGTCAGAAACACTTCTGCCCAGCCGTTAAAGGCGTGTTTGGTGGCGAGCGGCGTTTGAAATCCGTAACTGCCCTGACTATTTGTCCCCATGACCATGTAGTCGGCATGCAGCCAGAACTCCGGCAGGGTCAGACCAACGCCGACGTGATAATACGGGGCATTCACCGCAGCACTCCCGCCGTCATAGGGCAACTGTTTGGCATAGCTCAGATCGTAAGGTATGTGCAGAGCATCACCCAGAGGAATGATGCCTTGCACCCGCGCGCCCAGCGTAGCACTGTTACAAACCTGTGCATTACCGGCCAGAAAACACGCCGCCGCTCCGGGAATGGAGCTATGGGCTTGATTCCCATACCAGTAGCCGAAGGCTTGAGCATGCAGTAAGGGGGATGGTGTCCAGCTCGCCGCACTGAGAAAAGTCTGTGATGGTACATTTTCGTCGATGATGTTTTTGATCCGCCAGATATAAGCCCCGTAAAGCGTCAGATCAGGCAGTGCTTCGCCCTGCACCGAGACTGCATCGAAACTCTGCGGCGTCTGTCGGAAACCCACCGCACCAACAAAGCGTTCGTCATCCAGATTGATCTCCTGACGACCGGCGCGCAGGCGCAGAGCGGGAATGCCCGCATACTGGAGATAGACTTGGTTGACGTTGGTTTCCTCCGGATCGGGAATCAAAGCGTAGGCTGTTTTACCGTTGCGCAGGCTGTTGTATTGATGGACGATCCCGGCCACATTGATGAACTGCAGATCGACGCTGATCCCGGCGACGGGCTTGCTCGCCAGACCGAGCAGGGTTTGCACCGTGAAGGCATTGGCGTCGTTTTTGTTCGCCTGAGACATGAATTCATAGCGCGGGCGAAAGTCGAGGTTGACCTGGCCACCGCTGATGGCATTGGTCAGGGTATCTGCGTGAGTGGTGCTGGCCAGCAGGGCAAAGAGAGCGGCAGCGTAATGACGTCGTCGATGTAAAAAGGATTGCGACACGGGTTTCTCCAGTATTTTGAGGATATTTCTGTGAGGACCCGCGGAGGTCTGGGCAAGCGTTCCCTGGCGCCAAGATTGTGCGCTCAAAAAGTATCCTCCGCTGGGGCGTTGAAGCCGAGGGTTTAGTCGCTCATGGCGGTTGCACTCTGCAAGGCGGAGCTGACAACGGCCGGGGCGACGACTGCATGTTGTGACCACGGCAGCCAGTGGCGGCGCATGGCCAGTACCAGTCCCAGCGCTGTCGTTGCGAGGAGGGCGAAGCAGGCGAAGCCAAGGTGATAGGTCCCGGTCTCCTCCTTGGCAATGCCGAGGATTACGGGCAGATAAAAGCCGCCGATGCCGCCCGCCGCACCGATGATGCCTGTCATGATCCCGGTCTTCAGGGGCCAGCGCAGGGGGACCAATTGAAAGGTCGCCCCGTTACCCAGCCCGAAGCAGGCATAAAGGCAGAGCAGCAGGGCAACGGCCACGGCCAGCGATGGGGTCCACAGGGCAAAAGCGGCGTCCGTCAGAGCAATGCCGCCGAGAAACCAGCGCAAGGCGAGAACACCGGAAACCCGGTCGGCAATGATCCCGCCCAGGGGCCGCAACATGGCGCCGGTGAAGGCAAAAAGTGCCATCAACATACCCGCATCGATTTTCGGCAAATGATACAAAGACACCAGCAACAGACTGATGTAGGCGGACATCCCCACGAAACCGCCGAAAGTGATGCTGTAGATGAGGATGATGACCCAGGTGTCGCGCTCCATGAGGGCCAGGCGATAACGCTGCGGTAGCATCGAACCCGCGAGCAGCACCCCGAAGATAGGCAGTGTCAGCAGTGCCGCCTTGCCGTCCAGTCCGAGCCAACCCAGCGGTGTAGCCACCGCCAGAAAGGCCAGCCCGACCAGCGTTGCTGCAAAACCTGCCAGCGCCTGTCCGACGTGCCCACTTTTCGGCGTGCTGTCCTTACCCCAGAAGAACATCGTCACTCCGGCCAGTGCCAGCAGGGGCAGAGCGGCGGCAGTAGCGTGTGCCCAGCCGAACTGGGTGGCCAGCGGTGGAAACAAAAAGCCATCCAGCACTGCGCCGATGTTACCGGCCGCAGCGATCCCCAGGACCGTCCCCTGTACCTTGGCGGGATAATTGCTCCCCGCCATAGGCAGGGCCACCGCAAAGCTCGCGCCCCCTACACCGAGCAGAACGCCGAGGACAATCAACATGGTAAAGCTGGGTGCCCCCGGATAAAAGAGCAGGAAAAGCGGTGGAATGGCCGACAGGGTAATGCCACCCAGCGCTAGCCAACGGCCGTCCATGGTCTGATAGAGGTTGCCCATAGCGACCCGTAAAATTGCCGCCGCCAGTACCGGGACGGCGACCAGAAAACCCTGTTCCGCAGGCGTTAAACCCAGGGTTTTGATCATGTATGGTGCGAGTGGTCCGTAGAGCAGCCAGACCGTGAAACCGGTATCGAAATAGAGAAAGCTGGCAACCAGCGCCCGCCAGTTGCCGGTGCGCAGCAGCGTCAAAAGTTCGTTCATCGTGGCCTCCTTAAAGGCAGAATGCGGGACATTAAAAAGGCGTTCCTGGCTGGTGGGCCAGGAACGCCTTCGTTCCAAAACGCTGTCCGTCGGTGAACAGTGCTTGGGAGTTTCTTAGCAGTTATCGTGCCATTATCATGCCCCATGATCTGCATTGTGCGGCCGAACGTGTTGGCGCTGTGCCGTCGTGCGGCATGTTCACCGGACATTCTGCGCAAAATTGCAGGAATGCGGGGGCACGAAATCCTTCCGGGAAGTGCGGGCGAGGCGTAATAACGGTGCAGATGCACCAAGATTTCGCATTTTCATGGTGCAAACGGCTTTACGAGAGCAGGCCGCTCCCGTCAAAAATGCGGTTGGCACCCATGCGGATCATGCCCCCCTGATCATCCGCCAGCAACCAGGGTTGTGCTTCGCTACCCCAGGCTACGAAATCCTCTTTTGGCACAGGAATCTGCAGCGCATGGGCCGCCTGCCGGTATTCGGCGCAGCGATACACTCGCGGAATGAGTGTCGCGGCATCCGCACCTTCCGGCCATTGACCCGCTGCCTGCATCTGCCGCACCAGCCACTGCGCTTGGGAATGCCATGGAAAATTCGCTGCATAGCGCGTAAACACATGGAAGTCTTCCCGCTGTGGCAGGCCCGGCACCGAGCCGGTCAGTGCCAGTGCGACGACTTCTGCAGGCACATCAATAGCCGATGCCAACCAGGGGGCAGCCTCCAGCCGGTGTTGCGGATCATCCAGCCAGCGTCCCGCCGCCAACACCGCACGAAGCAGCGCCAGATGTAGCTCCGGCTGCGCTAGTGCCCAGTCCTCGCGTACCGCCAGCACCTTTTCCATCAGATTGTTCCAAAGGGCGTAACTGCTGACGATGGGCATCCCGACCCCTTCGACCGCAGCCAGGCTCCCCCACGGTTCACCGACACAATATCCGTCGATCTCGCCGGCACGTAGCGCCTCTACCATATAACGCGGTGGCACCACGCTGATCTGCACCTGTGTTGCCGGATCAATGCCCGCCGCCTGTAGCCAGTGGCGCAGTTGATAATGATGGTTAGATACCGGCGATACCACCGCGAAGCGCAGCTTCGCGGTGGGTTTGGCAAGGATGACCTGCCGCAAAGCCAGACCCGCCAATAGGGGCTGATCACCGCCCGTCAGACCGGCATCCGTCAAACACTGGTGCAAGGCTGTGCTCACGGTGATCGCATTGCCGTTCAAGGACAGCGTCAGCGCCGTCATCACCGGTACCCGCGGTGAGGCAATGCCCAGTGTCGCTGCCAGCGGCAGCGGCGCCAGTGCATGCGCTGCCACCAGATCGCCGAAAAGCAGATGATCGCGCAAACTCGCCCAGGACGGTTCCCGCTGCAAGACCACCTGCAGACCCTGTTCGGCAAAGAAACCGCCTTCGCGGGCCACAATGA
>DAIEIW010000184.1:0-14732 GCA_027351205.1 Acidithiobacillus sp. | reverse complement strand
TCTTCCCAAGGGTAGGGGGGTCAAGCTGATTGCTCTGAGTGCGTCTACCACCCTGCAATCCCTGTCGGTTTATCTGGACGATCAGCGCTTGCCGCGCGGAATGCGGAAAAATCGCGTGGAAGCCTGCCGGGGTCGGCGGGGCGGACGCGGCAGGCCCGTGCGTTAGGCGCTTTGCGCATTTTGAGTGATCGGTTTTTTAGGTGGGAGGATAGAGTGTGCCAGTGCTGAACGGGAACGCCGCGACGGACAAGATATTATCCGTCGCCCCCATGCTCGACTGGACCGACCGCCACTGCCGGTATTTTCTGCGTCTGGTATGCCCCTCCTGCGTACTGTATACCGAGATGGTCACTACTGGCGCGCTGTTGCTGGGCCGTGATCCGGAGCGCTTTCTTGAGTTCTCGGGGGCGGAGCATCCCTTGATTTTGCAATTGGGCGGTGACGATCCCCAAGCAATGCGTGCCGCCGGAGAGATGGCGCGTGCCTATGGCTATGACGGCCTCAACCTGAACGTGGGTTGCCCGTCGCCGCGGGTACAGAAGGGCAGCTTCGGGGCCTCTCTGATGACGACGCCAGATCTGGTCGCCGAACTGGTGGCAGCGATGGGCGAAAGCGGCCTGCCCGTCAGCGTGAAACACCGCCTCGGTCTTGACCGAGAGGAGGACTATGCGGCGCTGCGTGCCTTCGTCGAAACCGTCGCAACGACGGGATGCCGACATTTCATCGTGCATGCGCGTAATGCTTGGCTCAAGGGCCTGAGTCCCGCGGAAAACCGTGATGTGCCGCCTTTGCGCTGGGATTGGGTGCATCAGTTAAAAAAAGATCTGCCGCATCTGACAATCGAGATCAACGGGGGCTTCAACGATCTGGCGGCGGTGACCGCGCAGTTTTCCGCAGTGGACGGGGTAATGCTTGGGCGCGCCGCTTATCATCATCCTCTGCTGCTAGCGGAAATTGAACGTGCCCTGGGGCGCAGGGAAACGTTGCCGGAACCGGAAATGATCCTTTCCGGCCTGATAGCCTATGCAGAACGATGGGGAGAGGGATTGCCTGCGCCGCGCCTGAGTCGTCATCTGCACGGACTGCGCTTTGGGCAAGGTGGCGCGGGAGCTTGGCGCCGCTTTCTGGGTACAGCGGAACCCCATGAGAGCGCCGCAGAGTTCCTGCGGCGCGGCATGTCACTGCTGAATTGAAGTCAGGCGAGAACGTGGTGGCTCATGGCCAGCAGACTCAGCGTGCGCTGATCGCGGATGCGAAAGTAGACGCGACTGGCCACCCGCCGCATCAGCACCAAGCCACTGTCCTGCAACAGGGCAAGATGCTGCGAGGCGTTGCTATGGCTGGTGTTGATGGCTTTCACGAGGTTTTGCATGCTCATCTCACCGCGTCCCAGCAGGCAGATGATCTTGTAACGCAAGGGGTGGGACATGGCCTTGATCACTTCGGAAAGGTGCTCGATCTTACGTTCGGAAATAATGGGCTTTTGCATGGTCAGACTCCTTACCGTCAGAATACGAAGGTTGCCCGGAGTTATAGGCATAAGTCGTGCCATGTTATGATAGCCCTATGAATTGTTTATATAACTTATAAATATGCATATGCCTGTGATGTCGTGGTGCGGGGCGGCGTTGTAGACCGTTGGCTACGCTTTTTTGCGGTATATCTCGGAGACCTTGAGTTTTAAAGCATTTTTGCTGTTCACAATGGACGACATCGGCCAGTGCCGACGGAGGATATGGCCTCCGCCGTATCTTTCCTCAAATTTGATTGCGCCAGTAGTGGTCTTCCTTGTCCATGATCCGGGTGGCCTCGTCCGGTCCCCATGAGCCTGCCGGGTAGGTAAGGATGTAGTCGGTTTCCCGTCCCCAGGATTTGATGACGGGATCAACGACGCGCCATGCCCACTCCACCTCGTCGAAGCGGATGAACAAGGCTTTGTCGCCCTCCATCACGTCCAGCAGCAGGGCCTCATAGGCATCCAACTCCTGTTCGCCATCTTTGCGGTAGGAGGCGTTGAGTTGCACGGGGCGAACACGCATTTCCAGACCCGGTTCCTTGATCTGTATCTCGATTTTAAGGCTCTCTGGTTCCAGGGAAAGCAATATCCAGTTAGGTTCGATGCGTTCGATGCTGGTTTCGCGGAACAGTTGTTGTGGCGTATGTCGGAAGCGGATGGCGACACTGGAGGTTTTGGCGGCGAGGCGCTTGCCGGTACGTAGATAAAAAGGCACACCCCGCCAGCGCCAGTTGTCGATGTAAAATTTGGCGGCGACATAGGTTTCGGTGACCGAATTGACCTCGACACCCGCCTCGTCCTGGTAGCCGGGAACGTGTTTATCATGAACAACGCCGGGACCATACTGCGCGCGCATGGCATAGGCCGTGACGGCCGATTTGGGAATCGGGCGGATGGAACGCAAGACTTTGACCTTTTCGTCGCGCAGGCTGTCCGCCTCCAGGGAGGGCGGTGGTTCCATGGCGATCAGCGTAAGAACCTGCATCAGATGGTTTTGCAGCATGTCCCGCAGGGCACCCGCCTGATCATAGTATCCGGCCCGGTTTTCAATGCCCATATCCTCGGCCACGGTAATCTGGACGTGGTCGATGTAATTACGGTTCCATATCGCCTCGATCGCGAGATTGGCGAAACGGAAAACCAGCAGATTCTGGACGATTTCCTTGCCAAGGTAGTGATCAATACGATAGATCTGGTCTTCACGGAAGTGGTTATGCAGTTGCTCATTGAGTTGCATGGCACTTTCCAGATCATCACCGAAGGGTTTTTCAATCACGATGCGGTAGTCACCTTCCTGATTGAATCCGGCGCCGGAAAGACGTTGTACTACTGGAATAAAATCGGCGGGACGAATGGCCAGATAAAAAATGGTGCCTGCCGGTTTTTCGGCCCCTTCCGGGGTCAGCAGGGCGCGGAGTCTGACAAAAGATTCCGGCTCATAGATTTCCCCGCGTACATATTCAAAA
The DNA here is from genome assembly GCA_027351205.1 of Acidithiobacillus sp. Taxonomy (GTDB): domain Bacteria; phylum Pseudomonadota; class Gammaproteobacteria; order Acidithiobacillales; family Acidithiobacillaceae; genus Acidithiobacillus. Next base: position 11,750 of record DAIEIW010000184.1, on the reverse strand, counting down.
TGTTTGCAGAAATCGGTAAAGTGATCGGCCTGATAATTGCTGGCATAGGTTTCCAGTTGCTCATGCAGGAAATCCTGCCAGCCCTTGTCATCCCACGGGCGTCGGCCAAACGCGAGAATGCGCAGTTCGTTGGGCATTCTTCCTGCACAATGCAGGTGATACAGTGCGGGAAGGAGTTTTTTGCAGGCCAGATCCCCGGTCGCCCCGAAAATGACAAACTGACAATTGCAATCGCTCATTCAGACCTCCTTTTGCACGGCGTGACCACCAAACTCGTTGCGCATCATCGCCAGGAGTTTGGCGGCGTAGTCGTCGCGCCCCTGGGAAGCCCAGCGCATCTGCAGTGCGAGGGTGATGACCGGCGCGGGAATTTTCAGTGCGAGGGCCGTCTGCGCGGTCCACAGGCCTTCGCCGGAGTCCGCCACTATCGGCGCGATACCAGCGAGCACCTGATCTTTGGCGAGGGTGTCTGCGGTGAGGTCGAGGAGCCAGGAGCGGACGACGCTGCCGTAGCGCCACATTTCGGCGACCTTGGCGAGGTCCAGCCCGAATTCGCTTTTGCCCTGCAAAATGGCAAAGCCTTCGGCGAGGGCCTGCATCATGCCGTATTCGATACCGTTGTGGGCCATTTTGACAAAGTGACCGCTGCCGACGGGTCCACAGTGCAACCAGCCTTTGTCGGCGGTCGGCGCCAGTGCCTCCAGAAAAGGCGTTACCTGGGCCACGGCTTCCCGGCTGCCGCCGAACATCAGGGCATAACCCTCCTGCAGCCCCCAGATACCGCCGGAAACACCGGCGTCTATGTAACGTACCCCTGCCGCCTCCACTTTTTGAGATTGGGCGATGGAGTCCTCATAAAAGGCATTGGCACCATTTATCAGTATGTCATTTCTGCTCAACAAGGGAAGAATGGCATCGATGTGGCTCTGGGTGGCCTCTCCGGCGGGAAGCATGAGCCAGAGGACCCGGGGGGTAGGCAATGCCTGAACGAGGGCTTCCAGACTGCTGGCGGCGTGCATTCCGGTTTCTTTGGCCAGATCCGTGGCTTTTTCGGTATGACGGTTGTAAACGGTGACCTTCATGCCCTTGAGGTGCAGGCGCCGCGCCATGTTGGCACCCATCCGGCCCAAGCCTACCATCCCGATGTCCTTATTGCCCATAATCCGCTCCTTTGCGTACACGTCTGCCCGAAAATGTTAACATCAGTATAGCCGTTTAAGTCTCTATGTCGCCGTTTCGCTGTTATGAAGGAAATTTCCATGCAACTGGGCACACCACTTTCCGCTTCCGCAACCCGCCTGCTCATGCTCGGTGCGGGCGAGTTGGGCAAAGAACTTCTGATCGCTGCGCAGCGGCTGGGGGTAGAGACCATCGCGGTGGATCGCTACGCCGATGCGCCAGCCATGCAGGTGGCCCATCGTTCCCATGTGTTGGATATGACCGATCCGGAGGCTATTCTGGCCGTTGTCAAACACGAACGCCCGCACTATGTGGTGCCGGAAATAGAGGCCATCGCGACATCGGCGCTGGCGGAGATCGAGGCGACAGGTCTGGCGACGGTGGTGCCCTCGGCACGCGCGGTGCAGCTGACCATGGACCGCGAGGGCATCCGTCGCCTCGCTGCGGAAGAGTTGGGCTTGCCGACATCGCCGTACCGCTTCGCCGGAACCTTGGCGGAACTGGAAGACGCGGCGGCGGCGTTGGGATTTCCCTGTGTGATCAAGCCGGTCATGTCCTCCAGTGGTAAGGGGCAGTCCGTGGTGCGCGGTGCGGCAGAGCTGGCGCTGGCCTGGCAGGAGGCGCAGACGGCGGGTCGGGTGGGCGGTCAGCGGATCATCGTCGAGGGCTTTGTGGATTTCGACTTCGAGATTACCCTGCTGACCGTGCGTTCCGCCTTCGGGACGACATTTTGCGCGCCCGTGGGGCATCGTCAGGAGGCCGGTGATTATGTGGAATCCTGGCAACCGCAGCCAATGAGCGATACCGCGTTGCGGGAGGCAGAAAAGATGGCGCAACGGGTGACCGACAATCTGGGCGGACGGGGACTGTATGGGGTGGAGTTTTTCGTGCGTGGCACGGAGGTCATCTTCAGTGAACTCTCGCCGCGTCCCCATGATACGGGTCTGGTGACCCTGGCCAGTCAGCGCCAGAGTGAGTTCGACCTACACCTGCGCGCCATTCTGGGTTTGCCGGTGGAACCGGGTTTCCGGCGTCCGGCAGCGTCGGCGGTAGTGCGCGGCAAGGGTCTTGGTTGGGGGCCTGTATATTCGGGACTGGAGGTCGCGCTGGCGGTGCCGGAAAGCGATCTGCGGCTTTTCGGAAAGCCGACGGCCAGCAAACTCAGGCGCCTCGGGGTAGGTATTGCATGCGCCGACAATGTGGAGGAAGCCCGGGAGCGCGCCCGCCGGATTGCGGCGGCGGTCGGCATCAGCCCCGCCTCCTGAGCGGGGCTGATGCTGCGCTAACGCGATCCGGGTCGCCGGGAGTGGTCAGTCGTTGACGAAAGCGCTGATGCGGTCCAGGGCCATCTCCAGGTTCTTGTCGCTGGTCGCGAAGGACAGGCGGATGTGGCCAGGAGTGCCAAAGGCCGAGCCCGGTACGACGGCCACTCCGGCCCCCAGCAAAGCCTCGGCCAGGGCAAGATCATCCCGCAGGCCTTTCGCCGCCATGACTTCGCGAAATCCCGGAAAGCTGTAAAAGGTACCATCGGAGGGCATGGCGGCAACGCCGGGCAGCATTTTTAGGCGGTTGTAGACATACGTGTGGCGCCGCTTGAAAGCCAGCACCATTTCTTGGATGGCGCTGTCGCCACCTTCCAGTGCTGCCTGGGCAGCCACCTGGGCGATGGAGGTGGGGTTGGAGGTGCTCTGGGACTGTACGGTATTCATTGCGGTGATCAGCGTCTTGGGGCCGGCGCAGTAGCCGATGCGCCACCCGGTCATGGCATAGGCCTTGGACACGCCATTCATGACGATGCAACGTGGAGTCAGATCCGGGCAGGCGTTGGCAATGTTGACGAACTCTTCATCGTGGAAGCGGATTTTCTCGTACATGTCATCGCTAGTGATGAGGATATGGGGATAACGGCGGAGGACCTCACCCAGGGCTTCCAATTCCGGGCGGCTGTAGGTCATGCCGGAGGGGTTGGAGGGGCTGTTGATGACCAGCAGGCGGGTGTTGGGCGTAATCGCTTCCTCCAGTTGCTCCGGACTGATCTTGAAACGCTGGCTGGCGCCGGTATCGATGATAACGGGCCGCGCTTCGGCCAGGAGCACGATGTCCGGATAGGATACCCAGTAGGGCGCGGGAATGATGACTTCGTCGCCCGCATCCAGAAGGGCCTGACAAAGATTGAAGAAGCTTTGCTTGCCGCCGACGGAAACGAGAATTTCATCGGGGCGGTATGACAGATGGTTGTCGTGCGCCAATTTGCCGATGATGGCGGCCTTCAGTTCCGGTGTGCCGCCGACGGCGGTATATTTGGTGAAGCCCTGCCGGATGGCGGCAATGGCCGCTTCCTTAATATACTCCGGGGTGTCGAAATCCGGCTCGCCGGCACCGAGGCTGACGATATCCTTCCCTTCGCGGCGCAGTTGCTGGGCACGGGCGGTGACCGCAAGGGTGGGGGATGGGCGCACCGCATTCACGCGGCGGGAAAGACGGATATCCACGATCATTCACTCCAGGGGTAATCTCATCGGGCGCCGGGAAATGCGCGCAAGAGCGCAAATGATAAGCATCCTTCGGTTAAAATCAACTGTTTTGCGCAGGGCGGGTATGGGATGGTATCCGGGTATGCAGGATTGACATTACAAGTGACTTGAGGGATACGATCTTCATCAGGTATCCGCCCGGCTTCGCCGGGTGACGGAAGGCAGGGGGCGCACTCATGGTGGATGTAGAGATAGGGATAGAGGGCATGACCTGTGCCTCCTGCAGCAGCCGGGTGGAGCGCTCCCTGAGCCGCTTGCCGGGGGTACGGGCGGCGGTGGTGAATCTGAGCACGGAACAGGCCGCAGTACAGTACGATCCGGCGCAAATCGGCCCTGACGCCCTGATCACCGCTATCGCAGAAAGCGGTTACACGCCGGTGATCGCAGAGACGGAGTTGGTGATCGAGGGGATGACCTGCGCGTCCTGCGTGGGACGGGTGGAGCGCAGTCTGCGCCGTCTGCCAGGGGTGCTGGAGGCGACGGTCAATCTCGCCACGGAGCGGGCGGCGCTGCGTTATCTGCCGGACACCGTGGACCAAAACACCCTGATCGCCGCAGTGACCGCGGCCGGATATGGGGCGCGCCCGGTGCAGGGGGATGTGGCCGTCGCTGACCGCAAAGCGCAGGCCATCCGCACCATGCGCAGGGACGTGATCCTCGCGGTGGTGCTGGCGGTCCCCATTCTACTGCTCTCCATGGGCACGGCTCTGGTTCCGGCAGTGGATCGGCTGCTGAGCGGCCTGGAGCCTTTCCCGCAGTTCTGGGCCTGGGTGCAGGCGGTATTGGCGACGATCGTGCTGGCTGGTCCTGGCCGGAGATTTTTCCGGCCTGGTTTCCTCGCCTACTGCCACCTGTCGCCGGACATGAATTCCCTGGTGGCGACGGGGACCGGCGCGGCCTGGCTATATAGCATACTGGTCCTTGTGGCGCCGGACTGGTTTCCCGCCAGCGCACGGCATGTCTATTTCGACTCCGCGGCAGTAGTGATTGCCGCAGTGCTCTTCGGTAAATATCTGGAAGAACTGGCGAAGGGGAGGACTTCCGCAGCGATCAAACAGTTGCTGGGTCTGCAGGCGAAGGAGGCCCATGTAATGCGCGACGGCACCGAGCTGCAGGTCGCGATCGGCGCCGTCGTTCCGGGCGATCAGGTGGTGGTCAGGCCGGGGGAACGTTTGCCCGTGGATGGTGTGGTCGTGGATGGCGACTCCCATGTGGATACGGCCATGCTCACCGGTGAGCCACTGCCGGAGCGCAAAAAACAGGGTGATCCGGTGGTGGGTGGCACGGTGAACCGCGAAGGGCGTCTGCTGATCAGCGCGACCTCGGTGGGCCAGGGCACGGTGCTGGCGCAGATTATCCGGCTGGTGGAGCAGGCACAAACGGGCAAACTACCGATTCAGGGTCTGGCAGACCGGGTGGTGCGGATTTTTACACCACTGGTGATCCTGATCGCCTTGCTGAGCTTCTTCTTTTGGCTGCTGTTCGGGCCACCGCCTGCGATCACCCTCGCCATGCTCTCGGCAGTCGCGGTGCTGGTGGTGGCCTGTCCCTGTGCGATGGGGCTGGCCACTCCGGCAGCAGTGATGGTCGGTACCGGTCGCGCCGCGGAACTGGGAGTGCTGTTTCGCAAGGGGGCAGCACTGGAGTCTCTGGCGGCGGTGGATACGGTTTGTCTGGACAAGACCGGGACCCTGACTTATGGGCGTCCGGCGGTGACCAGGATCGATGCTGCGGACCCAGCGTATTTGTTGCAGATGGCCGCCGCCGTGGAGAGCGCCTCCGAACACCCCTTGGCCCACGCGGTGCTGGCGGCCGCTGGAGAGCGTCATCTGGATATCCCGGCAGTGAGTGATTTTACGGCATTCCCGGGGAGGGGTGTGCAGGGCAGGGTCGATGGGGTGACGGTGCGGGCTGGCACGTTGGCGTGGATGGAGGAGCAGGGGGTCGTTATGGCGGGGTTTTCCACTGGCGATTTGCAGCGGGCCGGCGGGACCATCGTCTGTGTGGCGAGAGATGGTCGCCTGTTGGGGCTGCTGGAGATCAGTGATGTGACTCGGCCGGAGTCCGCTCAGGTGGTGTGGGCGCTCGGGACGCTTGGCTTGCGGGTGGCGATGGTGACGGGCGATGCGGAGGCCGCGGCTAGGGTGATCGGCGGCCAGTTGGGAATTGACGACATCTATGCGCAGGTATTGCCGCAGGATAAGGCGGAGATCGTGCGTCGACTGCAGGCAGAGGGCCACAAGGTGGTTTTTGTCGGCGAGGGCATCAACGATTCGCCGGCGCTGGCGCAGGCGGATGTGGGTATGGCCCTGGCCTCGGGCACGGATATCGCGATGGAAGCGGCGGATATCACCCTCACCCATGGCGATCTGGGCGGGGTGATTACCGCTATTCAGGCGGCGCGCCAAAGCATGCGGACCATTCGCGGGAATCTGTTCTGGGCTTTTTTTTACAACATACTGCTGATACCGGTGGCGGCCGGTGTGGCTATCCCTCTGGGGATTCAGCTCAATCCGATGCTCGCCGGCGTGGCCATGGGCCTGTCTTCGGTTTTCGTCCTCAGCAACAGTTTGCGGCTGAAACGTTTACAGCCCTGGGTGGCCTCACCGTGAGCGCCGGTCAGGTGAATGGAGTATGCTGAAGCATTTTCCGAGCACTGTCAGGTGATATGTGGCGCAAAATCCGTGGCAACGTCCGGTCAACAGAAATGTCTGGGTGCTGTGGAAGCTCAAGCCGTTTTTGCTGACCCGTCGCGTGTATCTGCTGTTCTATGCACTGGCCCTGTTGCTCAGCGCCGCCAGTGCGCTGGTACTGCCGCAGGGCGCGCGCTGGATACTTGATCAGGGGTTTCACAGCTATTCGGCGCTGGTCTGGATCAGTGCCGCCCTGTTGGCATTGGGACTGTTCACCGTCGCCATGCGTGCCCTGCGCGATGCCCTGGCCACCTGGATCGGACAAGGCGTGGTGGCGGACCTCCGTACGGCGGTGTTCCGCCATGTGTTGCATCTACCTGCGGTTTTTTATGAGGTTTTTCGTTCCGGAGAGGTCATTTCCCGGCTCAGCAGCGATGTGACCATCCTGCGTTTTGGCTTGACCGGAGTGCTGGGGCGCAGCTTGCAAAGCGGCATTACCCTGATCGGGGCGCTGGTACTGATGGCCGCCACCCTGCCGCAACTGATTATTCCCGGTCTGGTCGCCTTGCCTCTGCTGGTGCTCATCAATCTGAAATCCGGTCGCCTGCAACGCCGCTATAGCCGCAAGGAGCAGGATTATCTGGCCGATCTGAGCGCACATACGGAAGAGTCGGTCAACGGTATCCGGGTGATTCAGGCGCTGACCCTGGAGCCGCAGACGGAAGAGCGCTACCGGCGTGATATCCGCTTGTTGCTTGGGCAGGTCTGGTCCAGGGTGATGGTGCAGTCGTGGTCCACCTTTCTGACCGGCGGAGTGGTATTTCTGGCGCTCAGTGTCATGCTCTACTGGGGTGGGCTGGCCGTGTTGCGCCACCAGGTGGGGATCGGCGTGCTTATGGCTTTTCTGCTCTATGCGCTGATGGCGGCGACTTCCCTGGCCTCCCTCGGCGAACTGTGGGGCAGCATGGCGCGTTTGGCCGGCGCGACGGAGCGGCTGCTGGCCCTGCTGGACGAAACGCCGGAGGTAGGTGCCATCTCCTCCGCGCAGGATTCAGAGCCGGCCTACGTAAACGGTGGATTGCCGACGCAGCGAGCAATACGGGCCGCCAGCCTGCATCTGGATAACGTCTCGTTCAGTTACCCTTCACGCAGCGATTCTCATGCGATTGAGAATATCTCCATAGATATCGCCGCAGGCGAAACGGTGGCTTTTGTGGGTGCTTCCGGAGCGGGAAAGAGCACGGTATTTTCTTTGCTGCTGCGCCACTACCAGCCGGATCATGGCCACATTTTGTTGGACGGGGTCGATATCAACACCTTGCCGCTCCGCTCGTTGCGGCAACAACTGGCGGTGGTGCCCCAGCATCCCGTGATTTTTTCCATGAGTATTGCGGAAAACATCATGATGGCCCGTCCCGGCGCAAGCGAGGCTGAACTCCACGAAGCGGTACGTGCCGCACGGGTGGATGAATTTTCCGATCGCCTGGAGGGCCGTCTGCAGACCCATGTGGGAGAGAAGGGCGTTACGCTTTCAGGCGGGCAACGCCAGCGTATCGCCATTGCCCGGGCCATACTGCGCAATCCGCGCGTACTGATCCTGGATGAGGCCACGAGTGCCCTGGATGCGGAAAACGAGCGCATCATTCAGGAAGCGCTGAGTAACCTCACCGCACAACGTACCACCCTCGTTGCCGCCCACCGGCTGGCGACGATCATCCACGCATCGCGCATTGCGGTGCTGGATAAGGGCAGACTGATCGCGGTGGGGAGTCACCGGGAGCTTCTGGAGTCCTGTCCGGTTTACCGTCAGTTTGCGCAGTTGCAACGCTTGCATGACGAGGGCCATGGCGAAGGCGCCGAAGTGTTAAAAATTCGCGCGTGAGTGGGAGTGGCGAACTATAGTTGGCATGCGGGGTCTCAAACCGGGTGGTGAAAAGGATTTTCATCCGCTAGCGAGTCATTGTATGCCCGTATATTTTCGGCAATTGAGGGTGGGAGGCCCTGTATGAGCACGGATTTCGACCAAAATACTGCCTGGATCAGGCGGGCACAAACCGATATGAAGGCTTTTGTGGAGGGCCTGGCGTCGCGTCTTGAAGGCGATATGCCGGGATTTGTCGAGGTGGAGCGCAAGAGGGACGGACTTTTTGCCAAAACCAGCCATATCGAAGCCATCACGATTCATACGGACAACAACGACTATTTCCTGAAGCAGAACGGCGTGCATGTCAGCACGGTGCGCGCAAAAACGGTGCGCGGGGTCGTCCTCAAGCATGAGGACCTGCCGCTGTCCGTCTGGCTGGAAAGCCTAGTCGCCGATCTGGCGGATCTTTCCGGCGCAATGCAGGGTGCGAGTAATACCCTGCACGACTTTCTCATGGGGTAATCTCAAGGAGGGCTTATGTCCATTTGGGACAAAATCAAACAGGGTATCGAAGAGGTTGCTCTCGATGCCCGGCACGCCGCAGAAAATATCGGTCAGAATGCCAGCAAAGGCATCCGCTCACAAACCCCTGAAGAAATGCAGCGCTACTCCGAATGGGAGCAGGCGCTGCGCCAGCGCCGCCTCCCTTCCTTCGTTCAAAGCCGCATGTTCCAGACCAGCCAGGGGCGGTTGCCCTGGATCAGTACGGCAAAGGCGTCCGAGCTGCTGCTGCAGCGCAGTCACGGCGTGCAGCCCATCGGCATGGTGACCGGCAACTGCTGGTACCATTTCGGTTATTCCTGGACCCAGGGGCACTATGACGGTTGGCACACGGCAGTGGAGCGCATGCGCCTGGAGGCCCTGGCACTGGGTGCCAACGCTGTCGTCGATGTGCGGATGCAGGTACACCGCGGCGAACACGAAGATATGGACTATGGTGTTACCGGTACGGCTATCCGCATTCGCGGTTTACCGCCGTCCGCGGAGCCCGTCGTAGCCACGGTTTCGGCACTGGAGTTCGTACGACTGCTGGAAGACGGAGTGGTGCCCGTGGGTATTGCCATAGGTGCCAATTTTGACTGGTACAGCCCGTGGATGGGGACCGTTGCTGCGCAGGCTGCCCAGTCCGCCCCTTTCGCCGCACGTTACTGGAATATGGAAATCACTGACCTGTCGGCATTCCAGGAAAATGTCCGCCGTCGTGCCCTCTACGACTTACGCGAAGACGGGCGGCGGATGGCGGCTGCGGTACTGGCCCACACCAGTTACACCCAGATGTTTCATGTGGCCGGAGATCAGGACAATCCGGAACGCTTTCTCTGCCGTCACATCAGTATTGGCACGGCCATCAGCTATCTGCCGCAAAACGCCCCCCGGCACGAGTTGATTCCCATGATTTCTCTTGTTGATCACCCATTGAAAAGTGCTGCCACTGCACGAAAGGATCTCATATGACCGATACCGCTGAACAACTGGCTCCTCATGCCGTCGAACGTCTGAAGGGCTTACGCTCGCAGGGCAGCCATGAGGGCATTTTTACCTCTGATCTCTCCGTCAATGAGTTCGTTATGGTCCGCAAGGCCAATTTTGAGCCATTGGGGCTGGTAGTAGGCTCGTGTATTTACCACATGGGTATCCAGTATGGTAACTGGAACCAGAACATGGAGATGGACGTTCTTTCTCAGGCGATGTATCAGGCGCGTGAGCTGGCCATGAGCCGCATGGAACAGGAGGCCATCCTGCTACAGGCGGATGGTATCGTCGGTGTGCGCCTGGAAGTCAAACGCATGGAATGGGACCAGGAAATTCTCGAATTCATGGCGATTGGTACGGCTATCGCGCATCGCAGCGGCGCCTCCGGTTTCAAGGGGGTGGGGGGCAAACCCTTTACCAGCGATCTCAGCGGGCAGGACTTCTGGATGCTGCTGCAGGCGGGTTACCGGCCGATGGAAATGGTGATGGGTTCCTGTGTGTACCATGTCGCCCACCAGGGGATGTTGAAATCCTTGGGCAACGTGGGGCGCAATACGGAAATGGAGCAATTTACCCAGGCCATGTATGACGCCCGTGAATTGGCGATGGAACGGATGCAGCATGAGGCCCAGGAGGCGCAGGCGGACGGCATTACCGGCGTACAACTGCATGAAGGCAGTCATAACTGGAAGCCGCATATTGTCGAGTTTTTTGCGGTGGGCACGGCGGTGAAGGCCATGGAAAATGCCGATGCGCTGGTTGATGCCCTGAGTCCGCAACTAGTGATTCCGGTGAATGATTGATGCAACGCACGGCACGATGCCGTCCCAAGGAGTAATCTGATGTCGATATTCAAACATGCCGCAGAAATACTGGAAAGCAAGGTAAACCATTTTCTCGATAATGCGGAGGACCCGGCAGAAACCCTGGATTTGTCCTACGAGAAAATGATTGCCAATTTGCAGGATACCAAAAGGCATCTTGCCGATGTGGTGACGGAACGGGTTTCTTTGGAAAACCAGATGGCCCAGGCCCGGAAGGCGGCAGATAAAGCCGACTCCGACGCCCGAATGGCACTGGGTGCCAACCGCGAAGACCTGGCGCGTGCCGAACTGGCCCAGAAGCAGTCCGAGTTGCAGAAGATCGCCTCCCTCAAGGAGGCCCATGATACCGTCGCGGCCCAGGCGCAGAAGCTGACGGACTACGAGAGCAAGCTGCAGGACCACATAGAGCAGTTCAGAACCCAGAAGGAGGTGACCAAGAGCGAGATGACCGCAGCGCAGGCAGAAGTCAAGGTCAGTGAGTCGCTCACGGGCATTGGCAAAGGCATGGAGGACGCCGGCGACGCCATGCGCCGCGCCCAGGATCGCACCCGGCAAATGGAGGCCAAGGCAGTGGCCATGGATGGCCTGATGGCGTCCGGTGCGTTGAGCGACCCCTTGGATAGCCGCAGCCAGACCGAAAAAGAGCTGGATGAGGTGCGCGCTACGAGTGGTGTGGATGACGACCTCGCCCGGCTCAAGGCGGAAATGGCGAAGGATAAAGGCACGCCGGGAAGCGGCGCCGGCGGCGCTTGAAATGGGTTGGGGCGGATGTGGCGGAGGATTGACCAAACTCTCTTCTGTGAGTATATTACGCCCTCCACGCGCTCGTAGCTCAGCTGGATAGAGCAACTGGCTACGAACCAGTAGGTCGGCGGTTCGACTCCGTCCGAGCGCACCATGTAAAACAGGCACTTAGCGCAATTTGCTAGGTGCCTTTATTTTTCCGGGCTAACCCAGGGCTAACCTCAGAAGGAAAAACGGGTTAGCCCGAACGTGTTAATATTCTTAGCGGTACGCCTACCGTCGCATTTATTGGCACCATGGAGCATTTATGATAGATCTAAACGACTTTCTCCAGCAGACAGTGGCAGGGTACCTTTTTAACGACCTGAGAACGATGCAGGTCGCTGAGCTTCCACCAGGCCAAACATCTGGGGCTTTGGGATATCCACTGCTCATGAGT
>DAIEIW010000180.1:0-14456 GCA_027351205.1 Acidithiobacillus sp. | reverse complement strand
CGATCCGTTCATCCAGTTTGTGGTGGCCAATGAAAAGGGCGCCCTGGTGGAGGGCGAGGTGATTTCAGTGGACAGCCGTGGTGCCGAGATTCGGCTTGGCGAGGGCGTGGAAGGATTCCTGCCCCATCGTGAACTGGCGCGTGGCGTGACCTTGTCAGCCGGGGATAAGATCGAAGTCAGCATTGCGATGGTGGACCGCAAGAACCGTACCCTGACGCTCAGCACCAAGGCCCGGGAAGCCGCCGTTTCCCAGGAAGATCAAACAGCGGCGGTACAGCAATATGCGCGTAGTGCGGCGACGGGCACCACCAGTCTGGGCGATCTGATCAAAGAACAGCTCAAGCGTAAGCAGGAAGAAGAAAGTTAAGCGCAACCCTTCTCTCCCGATTATGTGCCGATCGGGGATATGGGGTAACTGAGGTGGCGTCAGGGAAAGGCTTTTTTTGAAGCGTTAACCTGCCGCTTGCCTTTTTGATTTCATGATGTCCTGTCAATTCACCATTCTTTTGTAAGAAGCTAATAAACCATGACTAAATCAGAATTGATCAAAAACATCAGCGCACAATATCCGCACTTGAGTGTTCGTGATATTGAAATGGCTACCCGTCAGATGCTTGATTATCTGAGCGACGCGCTGGCTGAAGGGGAACGTATTGAAATTCGTGGTTTCGGAAGTTTTTCCATGCATGTGCGCCCCGCCAAGCAGGGGCGTAATCCGAAAACGGGAGAGCCGGTTCTGGTACCTGAAAAGCGGGTTCCGCATTTCAAGCCAGGCAAGGAACTCCGTGAGCAGGTTGATTACCCGGAAGCGGTTGCGAGTGGCAAGGCTTAATTGACGGTTCGGCGTGGATACCGTCGTCGTCCTCGTCCTGCTGTTGGCGATCGCGCTAGGCGTCTGGATTGGTCGGGTTACTTCTCCGCGAAAACATGCGCCGGATGTCCCCGACACGATTCCCGAAATTTATATTCAGGGACTCAACCATCTCCTCAGTGAGCGCAATGATGAGGCGGTGGAGGTTTTTTTGGATGCGCTGCGGCAACACCCCGAAAGCGTTGATATTCTACTCGCCTTGGGGCGACTCTTCCGGCGCCGCGGAGAGTTGGAGCGCGCCTTGCGGGTACATCAGTACCTTCTGGATCAGCCGGCGCTGGCATCTGACTTGCGGCAGAGTGTACTCTTTGAGATTGCGCAGGATTACCTCAAGGCCGGGATTCTCGATCGGGCCGAGTCCATCCTCAAAGAACTACTGGATCGTCAACCCGATCATTTGGAGGGCCTTGCCACGCTTGCCGAGTTGTACGAACTGGGCAGCGAGTGGGCCAAATCTATCGCCGTGCGTCAGCAGTTGCACAAAACGGGTACGCACGGCCAGCGTCCGGTGATTGCCATGCTCTACGGTGAGCTCGCCGAGCAATCTCTGCTCGCGGGAGAAGCGGAGCAGGCAGGGGTTTTTTTAGGGATGGCGCGCAAGGAGGACCCGGAGAATCCACGGGCGTTGGTGGTCGGCGGGCGTATCGCCTTCGACCGGCAGAACTGGGTCGATGCCTTCGACCTCTGGAGAAAACTCCTGGACTCCGGGGCGGAGTCCGTAGTCCTGCTGGTTCTGGAACCATTTTTGAGCGTTTTACCACATGTTGCGAATGGCGTGGATGCGCAAAAGGCACGGGAACGCCTGTTGGATATGTGTCGTTCGCCGCTGGCGGTAAAACTTCTGGCGCATGCCCTGCAGGGCGTTGAAGGAACCCTGGCGGCGACATCGTATTTAAGACATCTGCTATTGCGGCAGCCGGACATGCGGGTGATGCAGGTTCTGTTGGAACTGGATCCCGATGCGCCAGATCCAACATTGTATCCCGTTATGGCGATGGCGGTCAGAGGGCTTTCGGTAGAGCCGGCGGTTTTTCATTGCCAGTCCTGTGGTTATCAGAGTCCTCAGTATTATTGGCGTTGCCCCAGTTGCCGTCAGTGGGGCACTTTTTCCGGAGGGTGCAGCTTGTGATTTCGCCGCTCATCATTGCGTTGGATTATGCGGATGAACGCGATGCCCTGGTTTTGGCGGATCAACTTGATCCCGCCCAGTGCCGGGTCAAAGTAGGCAAGGAGCTTTTCACTGCAAGTGGCCCCGTCATTGTGGAGCGTCTGCAGGAACGGGGTTTCGACGTATTCCTGGATCTCAAGTTTCACGATATCCCGCAGACTGTTGCCAAAGCCTGCAGGGCGGCATCCCGGCTCGGTGTATGGATGCTCAATGTTCACGCCAGTGGTGGCAGTGCCATGCTGCGCGCAGCGCGTGAAGCTGTGGAAGCCGGCGCCGGAAGCCGGCGCCCGCTTCTGATTGCGGTGACGGTGCTTACCAGTATGGACGATGACGCGCTGCACGAAGTAGGGGTGAGCAGTTCGGTGGTGGATCAGGTTGGGCGTCTGGCGACACTGGCTGCGGCATGTGGACTGGATGGCCTCGTCTGTTCCGCCCTGGAGGCGGGCCGTCTGCGGGATGCGCTGCCTGAGCTTCTGCGGGTGACTCCGGGGATTCGACCCGCGCAGTACGCGGAGGATGATCAGCGACGTATCATGACGCCCGCGGCGGCACTGGCAGCGGGTTCGGACTTTTTGGTGGTGGGCCGTCCGGTCACGGCTGCGGTGGATCCCGCGCGGGCTCTCGGCCAGATATTGAATGAGTTGGCGGCTAAACCCGGCGATTCGCGGGAACCCGGCTGATATGCCGGATTGCGGCGGTGGTATGGCTGTCCCCCGCATCATACTAGACCATGGAGAAGAAATTACTGTGACTGCAGACGAAGTGGTGGCGCTGTACAAAGAAGACGGAGCGCTGCTCCATGGACATTTTCTGTTATCCTCCGGGCTGCATAGCGATACCTACCTGCAGTCGGCCAGGGTGCTGCAATATCCCGGGCACGCTGCGCGGCTGTGTGCGGCGATGGTGGCGAGTATTCCCGATGATCTGCGGTGGCGCATCTCCTGTGTTGCCGGACCAGCCATGGGCGCGGTTCTGGTATCCTACGAATGTGGTCGCGCGCTGGGCGTACGCAGCATCTTCACCGAGCGGGAAGCCGGGCAGATGGTGCTGCGCCGGGGCTTCGCGCTGACGCCGGGGGAGGGTGTCCTGGTGGTCGAAGATATTACGACGACAGGGGGCTCGACGCGGGAATGTATGGCGGCTGTTATCGCAGCAGGTGGGCAGGTATTGGCGGCATCGGCGATCATTGACCGCAGTTCGGGATTCAGCGATTTTGACGGCGTACCATTTTTCCCACTATTGAAGCTCCCCGTGCTTACCTGGGAAGCTGCCGCCTGCCCTCTCTGCGCGGCAGGTGGAGCGCCCGTCAAACCAGGGAGCCGTGGTCTGTCCCGACCTTGAGGGGCGGGCGGCTTGTGTTTACTATCGACGTATAGGCTTAGACAAAATGCAAAAGAAGGATCAGTTCATGCAAATCTCGACACCGGAGGCTGCGCCTCTGGAAAGACACATCCATGTGACCATTCCCGCCAGCGAAGTGGAGAGCGGGGTTTCCCAGCGTCTGCGTAACAAGGCGCGCTCCGCACGTTTGCCGGGTTTCCGGCCCGGCAAGGCGCCCATGACACTCATCGAACGCCATTACGGTTCCGATGCCCTCATGGAGACCTTCGATCATCTTATCAACGAACGCTACTCTCAGGCCGTGCGTGAGGAGTCCCTGCGTCCGGTCGGAAGACCGGAAGTGCAGGTCGAGAAAGGTGGGCGCGGTGAAGACCTGGTGTTTACGGCCGTGATAGAGGTGTATCCCGAGTTTGACCCACAGGTGCCGGAGGCGACCATCGTCCGCAAGACGGCTGAAGTGATGGATGCGGATGTGGACGCCACTATCGACATCATGCGTCAGCAGCGGCGTTTTTATGTGCCTGCCGGGCGTGCCGCCCAGAACGGGGACCGGGTCACCGTGGATTTTGAGGGGACTGTCGATGGTGTTCCCATGGCGGGTGGTGACGTGACCGATTACTCCGTGGTGCTGGGCTCCGGCCGCTTGCTGCCGGATATCGAACAGGGATTGCTGGGGATGTCCGCAGGAGAAGACCGGACCGTCGCAGTGCAGTTTCCGGCAGAATATCATGTTGCGGAGCTCGCCGGCCAAGCCGCCCAGTTCCATCTGCAGGTCCGGGAAGTGGCGGCGCCCCAGTTGCCCGAAGTGGATGCGGCTTTTGCCCTGGCGCTGGGTATCGAGGATGGAGATGTTGCCGTATTGCGGCAGGAAGTACGGGAAAATCTGGAACGTGAAGCGCAACGGATCAGCCGGGGCCAGGTAAAAGCGCAGATTCTGGACCTGGTGTTGGCGAGCAACCACCCCGATTTGCCCAGGCAAATGATTGGACAGGAACTGGAGCGCTTGCAGAAAGATGCCAATGCGGCGGCTGGCGGCGATGATCTGGACGCGCTGGCCAGGCGCCGGGTGGTACTGGGCCTGGTGTTGTCGGAAATCGTCCGGCGCGAAAAGCTGCGGGCATCCCCGGCGGAAGTCACGCAAGTTATCCGGGATATGTCCGAGCAGTATGAAGACTCGGAACAGTTCATAAGCTGGTACCGTAGTAATCCCGGGCAGATGGAGCAGGCCGAGGCCCTGGTGCTGGAAGACAAAGTGGTGGCATGGCTTCTGGAGCGTGTTAAAGTGAACGACGAGGCGGTCAGCTTTAACCAACTCATCGGTCGGGCGCCGGCAGGCGAAGCAAACGCGGAATAACCGGTGTCCGACGCTGGTCCGTGTCAACAGACAGGAGCAAGGATTATGTGGAAACAGACAGGAGACCAGTTGACCCCGGCCATACAGGGGCTGGGATATGTGCCCATGGTTGTCGAGCAGACCGGGCGCGGTGAGCGATCTTATGATATTTACTCCCGTCTACTCAAGGAGCGGGTGGTTTTTCTGGTGGGCCAGGTGGAAGACATGATGGCCAATCTGGTGGTCGCCCAGTTGCTTTTTTTGGAGGCGGAAAATCCCGAAAAAGATATCGCGCTGTATATCAACAGCCCAGGTGGTTCCGTCACGGCTGGCATGGCGATTTACGACACGATGCAGTTTGTTCGCCCGAAGATCAGTACGGTCTGCATCGGTCAGGCGGCGAGCATGGGCGCTGTGTTGCTGGCCGCCGGCGCCGAAGGCAAGCGTTATGCGCTGCCCAATGCGCGGATCATGTTGCATCAACCCTCCGGTGGTTTTCAGGGGCAGGCGCATGATATCGAGATTCATACCAAAGAAATCCTGCGTATCCGGGAGCGGCTCAATGATATTCTGGTCCATCATACCGGGCAGGGCCGGGAACGCATCGAGCAGGATCTCGACAGAGACTTTTTCATGTCGGCCGAAGAGGCCCAAACCTATCATCTCGTGGACGCTGTGATCAGTCATCGCGGTGAAAACGAGACCGCCTGAACAGGCAGGAGAACAGCTATGGCTGGAAAGCATGAGGGAAGCGGTGAAAAGACACTCTATTGTTCATTTTGCGGCAAGAGCCAGCATGAAGTCCGCAAGCTGATCGCCGGTCCTTCAGTATTCATCTGTGACGAATGCATCGAGTTGTGCAACGACATCGTCAAGGACGAGATACTGGATGACCACAGTGAAGGTCAGGACAAGTTGCCCAAGCCCATGGAAATCCGCAAAACGCTGGATGATTACGTCATTGGTCAGGACGGCGCCAAAAAGGTCTTGGCCGTGGCAGTTTACAATCATTACAAGCGTCTGGAACATGGTGGCAAGGACAATGAGGTGGAGCTGGACAAGAGTAACATCCTGCTCATCGGCCCCACCGGTTCGGGCAAGACCCTGCTGGCGCAGACTCTGGCACGCCTCCTGAATGTGCCCTTTGCCATGGCCGATGCCACGACACTCACAGAAGCCGGCTATGTGGGTGAGGATGTCGAAAATATCATCCAGAAGCTGCTGCAGAAGTGCGACTATGATGTGGAAAAGGCGCAGACCGGCATCGTCTATATCGATGAGATCGACAAGATCACTCGCAAATCCGAAAATCCCTCCATCACCCGAGATGTTTCCGGCGAAGGCGTGCAGCAGGCTTTGCTCAAGCTGATTGAAGGGACGGTGGCCTCGGTTCCGCCGCAAGGCGGCCGCAAGCACCCGCAGCAGGAGTTCCTGCAGGTGGACACGCGGCATATCCTCTTCATCTGTGGCGGTGCCTTTGCGGGCCTGGAGAAGTCGGTTTCCGCGCGTCTGGAGAAGGGCGGTATGGGCTTCAATGCGCCTCTCAAGCGCCGCGACAAGGAAGCGACCGCCGCCATGCTGATGCAGAATCTGGAGCCGGAAGACCTGGTGCGTTATGGCCTGATTCCCGAGTTCGTTGGGCGTCTGCCCATTCTGGCGCTGCTGGAAGAGTTGGACGAAGAAGCCCTCATTTCCATCCTCACCGATCCGAAAAATGCTTTGGTAAAGCAGTACCAGAAGCTTTTTGCCCTGGAAGGCGTGACCTTGGAGTTCCGTACCGAGGCATTGCGGGCTATTGCCAAGAAGGCCCTGACCCGCAAGACGGGGGCACGTGGTTTGCGTTCCATTCTTGAGCAGATTCTGCTGGATACGATGTACGAATTGCCCTCTATGAGTGGCGTGAAAAAGGTGGTGGTGGATGCCGCCGTCGTGGAAAGCGGCACGAAGCCGCTGCTGGTTTACGATGATGCTGTCAAGGTGGATATGTCTCATCCGGCCTGAATCTGGGCGGGGATAGTCCTTGAAAAGCCCCGCCGACGACCCCATCTGCGTTGCTATTGGTAGCAATCACCTGCTTTTGGAGTATAGACCGTGGCTAAAATTGATAGAAGTCTCCTGGTGGAAGAGGAAGCACAGATAGTGCCGGTGTTGCCTCTGCGCGATGTTGTGGTATTCCCGTTCATGGTAATCCCCCTTTTCGTGGGGCGGGCAAAGTCGATTCGCGCCCTGGAAGATGCGATGTCTGGCGAAAAGCAGATTTTGCTGGTATCGCAAAAAAATGCCGCGGACGATGACCCTCAACCAGAGAATATTTACCGGATCGGTACGCTGGCGACGATTCTGCAGTTGCTCAAGTTGCCCGATGGTACGGTCAAGGTGTTGGTCGAAGGTACAGACCGGGCTAAAATCGTATCATTCCTGCCGGCGGAGGAATCTCTGCGCGCTCAGGTACAGATCGTGGCCAGTGGTGCGGCAAATGATCGTGAGCTGGAAGCGCTCATGCGTTCGGTCAGCGCCCAGTTCGAGGCCTACGTCAAGCTGAACAAAAAAATTCCCCCGGAGATATTATCCACTCTGGCGAGTATGGATGATCCCGCACGACTGGCCGACACCGTTGCGGCCCATCTCGGCCTCAAACTCGAAGAAAAGCAGGAAATTCTGGAGAAGGCGGACACCCGCGCCCGGCTGGAGCATCTGCTGGGCATGATGGAGTCTGAAATCGACCTGCTGCAGGTGGAAAAGCGCATCCGTGGTCGGGTCAAGCGGCAGATGGAAAAAAGTCAGCGCGAGTATTATCTGAATGAGCAGATGAAGGCCATTCAGAAAGAGCTGGGTGATCTGTCAGAAGAGGGTGGTGGTGAGCTGGATGAACTGGCACGTAAAATCGACAAGGCCGGGATGCCGAAGGATGTACGGGCCAAGGCCGACGCCGAGTTGAAAAAACTACGGATGATGAGCCCCATGTCGGCAGAGGCAACCGTGGTGCGCAACTATATTGACTGGCTGGTGGGGGTGCCGTGGCGTAAACGCAGCAAAATCACCAAGGATCTCAAGCGGGCCAAGGCCATTCTCGATGCGGATCATTACGGCCTGGAAGACGTCAAGGAGCGCATTCTCGAATATCTTGCCGTACAGGAACGGGTCGGCAACAGCCGCGGCCCCATCCTGTGTCTGGTGGGCCCCCCCGGCGTGGGCAAGACCAGCCTGGGGCGCTCCATCGCTGCGGCGACCGGACGTAAATTCGTGCGGATGTCCTTGGGTGGCGTGCGCGACGAAGCGGAAATCCGCGGACATCGGCGTACCTACATCGGGGCCCTGCCGGGTAAAATCGTCCAGAGCCTGGCCAAGATTGCTACGCGCAATCCGCTGATGTTGCTGGATGAAGTAGACAAGATGGCGATGGATTTCCGGGGTGATCCGGCCTCCGCGCTTCTGGAAGTGCTGGATCCCGAGCAGAACGCGACGTTTAGTGACCATTACCTGGAAGTGGACTTCAATCTGTCCGAGGTGATGTTCGTTACCACGGCGAACACACTCAATATCCCGGCCCCATTGATGGACCGTATGGAGGTAATCCGGATCTCCGGATACACCGAAGACGAAAAGATCCACATCGCTACCAAGTATCTTCTGCCCAAGCAGATAGAAAAGGCGGGGCTGCGGGACGGGGAAATGCAGCTTTCCCAGACGGTCATCCGGGATATCATCCGTTACTACACGCGGGAAGCCGGTGTGCGCAATCTGGAACGGGAACTCGCACGCATTTGCCGGAAGGTGGTAAAGGAACTCCTGCTCGACAAAAAGCGCACGCGTGTGCAGGTTTCGGATCGCAATCTGGACAAGTATCTCGGGGTGCGCCGCTTCGACTTTGGCAAGGCAGAAAAGGAAAACCGTATCGGTGAGGTCACCGGCCTGGCCTGGACTGAGGTGGGTGGTGAATTGCTGAGTATCGAGGCGGTGGTCGTGCCGGGTCGCGGCAAGCTGCTGATCACCGGCAAGCTGGGGGATGTCATGCAGGAATCCATCCAGGCGGCGATGAGTGTGGTTCGTGCGCGGTCGCGGGCGCTGGGCATTCCCGCAGATTTTTACCAGAACCATGACTTCCATATCCATGTGCCGGAAGGCGCCACGCCAAAAGACGGGCCCAGCGCAGGCATCGGCATGGCCACTGCTTTGGTATCGGCACTCACCAATATTCCGGTACATGCCACGGTCGCCATGACCGGGGAGATCACGCTGCGCGGTGAGGTCCTGCCCATCGGTGGGTTAAAGGAGAAGTTGCTGGCAGCACATCGGGGCGGCATCAGTACGGTCCTGATTCCAGCGGAGAATGAAAAAGATCTGCAGGAAATCCCCAAAAACGTACGTGATGCGCTGACCATCAAGGTGGTTCGGTGGATTGACGAAGTTCTGGCGATTGCGTTGGAGTCTTCGCCGACACCTTTGCCGCCTGAAAGCGGCAGCGACGTGCTGGTTGGTGTAGTGCCTGGCAAAGAGTCTTCCGAGGACAAGGCAATGGCACACTAGAGCGGCATGGAGGACTCATCTCCGCAATTTTAATAACGGAGAACGGGTCCAGAATGCGGCGATATCCATGTTGATGTCCCTGATGGTGATGATTCCGGGGGAAGGTCTGGCCGTCCTTTGTGACGCCGGGCATTTTATGCACTTTCTTGACAAGCCTTTTTTTACCCTGCTATAACGTTTTCTGGATAGAGTTGATGCGCAGTTATACCTAGTAACCGAGTCCATAACAGGAGAAAGAAATATGAACAAATCGGAGTTGATCGAGAAGATTGCAGAAGAAGCTGGCGTGACCCGTGCCGCCGCCGGCCATACTCTGGATGCGCTTGTCAAGGTGGTTGCTGACGCGCTCAAGGCTGGTGATCAGGTAACTCTGGTCGGTTTTGGTTCATTTCTTGTTTCCAGCCGCGAGGCGCGCAAAGGCCGTAATCCTGCTACCGGCGCGGAAATCATGATCGCCGCAAGTCGCACGCCTAAATTTAAGGCTGGAAAAGCATTGCGTGATGCAGTAAACTAGCGCGTCTGGTTTGGGCGGTTAGCTCAGTTGGTAGAGCGTCGGCTTTACACGCCGAATGTCGGGGGTTCGAGCCCCTCACCGCCCACCACAAATTTATTGGGGTGGTAGTTCAGTTGGTTAGAATGCCGGCCTGTCACGCCGGAGGTCGCGGGTTCGAGCCCCGTCCGCCCCGCCAATGCGAGTAAGGCGACCCTTTTGGGGCGCCTTTTTTTACGTCGGTATTGCCCGTGGCGTGAATACCGATATCCGCCAGTAGGACTGTTCAGGTGTTTTTTTAAGTGGGTTATTGGAGCTGTCGTTAGTCTGTTTTTAGGCATTCCGATTTTCGGGGGATATGTTTATGATGGAAACATTTCGGAATTTCGGCAGATCGTGGGTGGCAAAATCACTCATGATTTTAATCGCGTTGTCTTTTGTGCTTTGGGGCGTGAGCGGGTATTTATTCTCCGGAAACTCAGCCTCATCTGTCGTGGCGACGGTGGATGGCCAGAAGATTAGCGATGCCGCATTTCAGAAACGTATGAAAGATACCCTGGCGCGTTATAGCCATATTTTCGGTGCAACGACGGCGGCGAAGATGGCGGTGGATAGGAGTTTCGGTCTGGAGGTGCTTAATGGTTTGATTGACAACATGCTTTTGGGTATGGAGGCGGGCCGTCTGGGCTTGCAGGTGCCAGATGCCGCGTTGGCGAAAAAAATCGAATCCATTCCAGCCTTTCAGGAGAAGGGTGTTTTTTCCAAAAGCCTTTACCAAAAATTGCTGGCTGCCAATGGAATGACACCGGCACAGTTTGAAGACATGCTGCGGGAAAGTATGCGTCTGGAGCAGTTGCAAGTCGTTCCCCAGGTTATCGCTACGGCATCGAAGGTCGAGGCCACCCGGATTTGGGCTTGGTCACAGGAGTACCGTGATGTCAGCACGGTAGATATCCGGGATAGCGACTTTGCTGCGGCAGCCGGACCAACGGCTGCCGAGGTGGCCGATTACTACCACGCCCACACGGATCAATTCCGGTTGTCGGCGCGGGTGCAGGTACAGTATGTGGTGCTGGGGCCAAAGGATTTTGTCGCCAAGAGCGGCGCCCCGACCAGTCCGGCAGACAGTTCTTCCCCTGTAGTGGCCACGCAGCCCGCTGTTTCTGTTAATAGTTCTGCGGAAAATGCCTTTCAGGCCCAGGTCGAGAATTTCAAGGATCGCCTGTTCAGCAGCCCCGATGGCTTGAACGCGGTTGCCAAAGCCTATGGCCTGACGGTTCAGGAAAGTGGCGTACTTACCGCTGGAAAGGTGCTTGCCCAAGGACCTTTTTCCGACGCCAAAGCGCTTGATCTGGCGTTTAGCAAGGCGGTGCTTGCCGGGAAAAATAGCACGGCGCTCACCTTGGCGAACGGGGATTTACTGGCACTACATCTGCTTCACTATACATCAGGTAGTGTCCAACCTCTGAGTGCTGTCGCAGGAGCCATTACGGCAAAATTAACCACGGAAAAGGCGGAGCAACTGGCCGGGAAGAAAGCGCAGGCATTGCTGGCGGCGGCGCGGCAGGCGAAGGATATGAATATGCTGACGGATCATGGCGCCTATCCGCTGCACGCGTACCGCGATGTAACCAGACGTAATGCGCTGGGGTTGGATAATTCGGTGTTGGAGGCGGCTTTCACGGCACCCGCACCGGTTGGCGGTATCCCCTCCATGGATATGGTGAAGACGTCATCGGGCTACCGGATTTTTGCCGTTACACGCGTAACTGCCCCTGCGGCAGCGGCCATAAATCCCAAAGTGACGGCGCAAATTCGTGCATCTCTGGAGGAGCAAAGGGGCCGTCTGCTGTCGACTGCCTATCTGAAGGACTTGCGGGAACATGCCAGGGTAAAGATCAACAACGCACAGTTGGCGCAGATTGCGCATTGATCAATGAGATATTCCCGGTTCGCTATCGCCGTCCTTTCCGGTCTTGGGAATGATCTGTAGGGGCGGTTAGCCGTTGCAGCAGCGCGGCCAGCGCAGCGCTGAAAATACCGATCACGGCACCGCCAAGTATATCGGCGGGGAAATGCGCGCCGACCGCCATGCGTGACCATGCCACCAGCACGGCATACACCGCGGCGGGTATCCACAGGATTTTGGAGGCTTTACCCAGGAGCAGGCTGCCGACGAGCAGAAAGGCCATTGCCGCATGGCCAGAGGGAAAGCTGTGCCAATATTCCGGCCTTCCCACCACATGTACCGACAGAGACCCAAGTACAACCACGGGGCGGGGATAGGCGAGCCCCGATTTGAGCGCCACGACGATCAGCCACACGGCCAACTCACCGACGGCAAAATCCCAGACAACGGCAAAGGGCAGCGTCAGGGGCCTTAGCCGGAAAGTCACCACGAGCAGGGCCATCCAGACGGCAAAATAAGCCGGCTGGGCAACCCACGACACCATCTCCATGGCCGCTGAAAGCATTGGCGTATCACTCAGGTGATTCACCAGCAGAAAGATGCGGTCATTCCACCCGTACCATGTATACCATTCCGGCTGCAGGAGCATCGTGGACAACGTCAGCTCATTCCCAGGGCGATAAGCCAAAGTCCGACCCCGCCCAGAGCACTGAGCATGGCCATGCCGAAAAGCCAGACCCTTCCGGTCAAGGCCGTGATAGAGGCCAGTGAGATGGCGATTTGTAAAAAGATCATCGCAATGGCCATGTCGTTATGCGGTCTGTTCAATTGCTCCGAACGCATATTGGCCGCTGTGGAAAGTTGTTCCAGTTGCCGGGCTTCGGCCTGAACGGTCTTTTTCTGGCTCGTATATTTGATGATTTCCTTCTGGTATGGCCCTGCCTGTTTCTGCGGAGTCAGATCCACAGCCAGTTGCATGAGGTGCTCTTTGGTGCTGATGGCCTGGTAGTAGTTCCACTGGTCCGTCGCCTTGGCTTTCTCCAGCACAGCCTCGTTCTTGGCCAGCAATACCTCGTTCATCAGATGGGTCCCCTGATAACTGACAACGGCGCCGATGGTGGCTAGCAGCGCGGTGAAAATAGCCACCCACTGACTGAGGGAATGCTTGTGGGCGGGGGATTCGGCAGCCACATGAGCGGCCTCTTCGTGCGGGGCATGGGTGTGCAGGGATTCGCTCATGGATTTTGTCCTTTTCACTGGAATGGTTGGCGCAGGGAACCGGAAGGCCCAGCGGCGCCGCAATTATCCTCTATCGCCGCAATTCTGCCTAGCAGCTTGTCACACCGCAGGCCCATATCTTCAGGAAACCTGCTCAGATATAATCCGCGCAAGTCTGTTATGTTCTCCGGATGCGGGTCTTTTGTGGCGGGTGTCCGGTTTGCTGGCGACACCTGCAAAATTCGTGTGACGGTCCGGTATTTTTCAGTCGCCGGACGGTGTTTTGACCAGTCTGGCCAGCCCTTCCATGAGGATGCCATGCACGACCAGAAAGAAACCCTTCCGCTGCTGGCCATGACGGCCCTCGGTGTGGTCTTCGGGGACATCGGCACGAGTCCCCTTTATACCCTCAGCGCATGCCTTTCCGTCATGTCCCTGCAACCCGACGCGGCAAATCTTCAGGGCATCCTATCCCTGATTTTTTGGACCCTGGTGCTGGTCGTCGCCGTTAAATACGCTTGGGTGATCATGCGCGCGAGCAATCATGGCGAAGGTGGTATCATGGCGCTCACTGCCCTTGCATCCCACGCTACCGGACACTCGGGACGATTACGCTGGTGGATACTGAGCATTGGACTTTTGGGTGCGGCCCTCTTTTATGGCGATGGCGTCATCACCCCGGCCATTTCAGTGCTGTCGGCCATGGAAGGTATGGAGGTCGTCTCCGTCACCTGGAAACCATTGGTTGTTCCTCTGGCTCTGGGAATTATCATCGGGCTTTTTCTGGTCCAGAGCCGGGGTACTGCGGCCATCGGCCACTTCTTTGGTCCGAGCATGCTGGTCTGGTTCCTGTTGCTTTTGGGCTCCGGGCTGACCTGGATCGTCGCTGATCCGCAGATACTGCTTGCGCTCAACCCCTGGTTTGCCCTCCACTTTATCGGCATGCACGGCTTTGGCGGGCTGGCGATCCTGGGCGCCGTCGTCCTTGCCGTCACCGGGGCGGAGGCGCTTTACGCCGATATGGGCCATTTTGGCGTGCGACCCATTCGGATGGCCTGGTTTTTTCTGGTGCTGCCTGCCTTGACGGTCAACTATCTCGGCCAGGGCGCCCTGCTGGAGATCCATCCTTCCGCCATCCAGAACCCCTTTTTCCGTCTTTTCCCTGCCTGGGCGACCCTGCCCATGGTGGTGATCTCGGGCATTGCCACGGTAATCGCGTCGCAATCGGTGATTTCAGGCGCCTATTCCGCGACGCGCCAGGCCCTGTTGCTGGGTTATCTGCCGCGTCTGACCGTCATTCACACCTCGGCAGCGGAGCGCGGGCAGATCTATCTTCCGGGACTCAACGGACTCCTGATGGTGGCAGTCATCGCGGTGATCCTCTGGTTCAGATCCTCGGATGCGCTGAGTTTCGCCTATGGCACCGCGGTTACCGGCACCATGATGCTGACCACCGTTCTGGTCTTTTTCGTCGCGCGTCACAGCTGGAAGTGGCCATTGTGGAAGGCGGGCCTTTTCTGTGGCTTCTTCATCGTGCTGGACGGGATATTTTTGGGTGCGAATCTAATGAAATTCATGGAGGGGGGATGGTTCCCTCTG
>DAIEIW010000176.1:0-3128 GCA_027351205.1 Acidithiobacillus sp. | reverse complement strand
GTACCCGCTACCGGATTGGATTCAGTACCGATGAACTGGTCCTGTCTGTAAGCGTCTAAGCAACCCACCTTCCCAAACTTTCTGACCTGACCGATCCTGCCCCGCATACAGCGAGAAGGGGGTGGGTATGACGAAGGAAGAGAAGGCCGCTTATTGGCGGCAGCAAGTAGACGGATTTCAGGCGAGCGGTCTTTCCGTCAAGAATTACTGTGCGCAGGAAGGGATTGCGGTAGCCACCCTGCATTACTGGCGCAAGCGCTTTGCGGAAGCGGTAAAACATCAGCCGATGGGTACTGGGACCGAGGGGTTTTTGCCAGTTACTTTGACGACGGTTCAGCCATGCGTTCCGCCCGTAGAGATTCATCTGCTATCGGGCCGTCGCCTGAAGCTGACGGCGCCGATGGATGCCGGCTGGTTGCACACCCTGGTGCGGGTCCTTGAAAGCCCATGTGGTTGAGCCCGGGCAACCGCATCTGGTTAGCGGCAACGCCCGTAGATATGCGTTTGGGTTTTGATGGTCTGGCGGCCAAGGTTCAGGGGGTGCTGGCTGCCGATCCTTTTTGCGGTCATGCTTTTGTCTTTCGCAACCGCCGGGGAGATCGCCTGAAATTGTTGCTGTGGGATGGCCTCGGTTTCTGGCTGTTGTATCGCCGCCTGGATCAGGGGCGACTGCATTGGCCCAGAGCCGATACGGGTGCCGTAGAGCTGTCGGCCGCACAGTGGGCGATGCTGGTGGAGGGGCGCCCGTGGACGCCGTTGCCGGCCCTGGAAAAATGCACGCCTACACTGCTGTAAGTGACTGGAATTGCTTGTATAAAGACCCCATTTCTGGTACTATTTTCCCATGATTTCAACGCCTCCCATGCCCCTTCCCACCAGCCCGGACGCTTTGCGCGATCTGGTGCTGAGCCTGCTGCAGAAGCAGGAAGAAAAAGAAGCGGAATGGGCAGAACGCGCTCGGCATATCGCCCAGCAGGAACAGGCTATTGCCCAGCGCGATGCCGCCCTTGACCAGAAAGATCAACACATCGCCCTGCGCGATGAAACCATTGCCCGCCTGGAAAGCACCATTGCCAAGCTGCAGCGCTGGCGATTCGGGCGTCGTTCGGAAAAACTCTCTCCCGACCAGATCAGTCTCTGGGAAGAAGCGTTGGATACCGAAATCGCCGCAATGGAAAGTCTCCTCGAAACCGTTCTGGAAGAGAGCGCAGCTGTAGCTGCTGCCGGTCCAGACGGAGAAAAAAACGACGCGGTGACCGTGGTTCCCGCCCGTCCGGTACGTCGCCATCCGGGCCGTATGGCTATCCCTGCCCATCTGCCCCGGGTGGAAGTGCATCACGATCCCAAGACCTGCACCTGCGCGCAATGCGGGGGCCCACTCGAAACCGTCGGCGAAGAAATCAGCGAAAAGCTGGATTATATCCCCGGTCACTTCCAGGTGATTCGCCATATCCGCCCCAAACTGGCCTGTCGCCCTTGCGGTACTATCGAAAGCCCAGCATTGCCCGCACAGGTCATCGACAAGGGCTTGCCCACGGGCCGCACGGTAGCCCACGTGATGACGGCGAAACATGTGGATCACCTGCCTTTGTATCGGCAGGAAACCCAGTACCTGCGGGCGGGTGTGCCGATCTCCCGCGCCACCCTCTGCAGCTGGCTGGGTCGGGGAGAGTACTGGATCAGCATTATTGCTGAAGCCTGCAAAATGGCTCTGCTGGAGGGTGTAATTCTGCACGCCGATGAAACGCCCTTACCGGTACTGAATCCTGGTAGCGGTAAAACGGACAAAGCCTATCTCTGGGTGTATCGCAGTCAGGCAGATGCCCCACATCCCATCGCGGTCTTTGATTATGCCCCAGACCGCAAGGGCATTCATCCGCAAAACTTCCTGGGCGACTGGAAAGGGATCCTCCAGACCGATGACTATGGGGGGTATGATGCCCTCTATCGCAAGGAGCAAGTCACAGAAGCCGGATGCTGGACGCATGTGCGGCGACACTTCTATGACGTGGAGCAGCGGGGTCCGAGTCCGGTGGCACAGAAGGCGCTAGCCTGGATCGCCAAACTCTACGGGATTGAGGCAGATATTAAGGAATCTCCACCGGAACAGAAAGCCGAAGCTCGCCAACAACGGGCCGGCCCGCTGCTGGAGTCCTTCCGCGCCTGGCTCAGCGAAACCCAGATGAAAGTGGCGCCGAAAAGTGGTATCGCCAAAGCCATCGCTTATGCCCTGAAGCGCTGGAAGGCGCTCACCCTCTACCTCAAAGAAGGTCGGCTCAGCATCGACAATAACCCGGTAGAGCGGGCGCTGCGGGGCGTGGCCATTGGGCGCAAGAATTTTTTATTTGTTGGAAATGATGCCGGTGGCGAGCGTGCCGCGTCCTTCTACAGCATCATCGAAACCTGCAAGCTCAACGGCATCGAGCCCTTCGCATACCTCTGTGACGTGCTCGAAAAGCTCCCGACCTGGCCCAACAAAAAACTCCACGAACTCTTGCCGTGGAACTGGAAAAAATCTGCATTAGCCTGATCGGCGCCGATCCGCAAGGGTGGGTTCGCTGAACGCTTACAAATGCCGCAACTGTGCACCGGTTTTTATCGGTTTCGTTGCCCAAGATGCCTCGGTAGATCCATGCTGTCGTGCAATACCCGCAACACATCCATGAGCGAGTCAGCGGCCACGCGAAAAACCAAAAAGTGCCGACCCTCGCCGCCGCTACGTGCGATACAGTCTCATCATTTGGAATAAACTGGCATATTATGCCATTTTTATCGGTAAATCTCGCGCCGGTTGCCAACCTGCACCACGAGCACGCGCAATGCGGCATCCTGCAGGTCACAAATTACCCGATAGTCCCCCACCCGGTAGCGCCAGAGTCCGCCAAGTGGACCAGTCAAAGCCTTGCCCGTGCTGCGCAGGTTCTCCAGTCCGGCAACGCGCTCATCCATGAAGTCCATAATGCGCCGCGCCGTCTGCTTGTCGAGCTTGCGTAGCTGTCCTTTGGCCGTATCCGTGTAATCAATCGTCCAAGCCAAGCGCGCGCCTCAGCTCAGCAGCGGAATGCACTTGTTCTTGTCCCTTGCGAACACGCTCCAACACTTCTGCGGCAAGGTAGTAGTCCTCCATT
>DAIEIW010000171.1:0-1759 GCA_027351205.1 Acidithiobacillus sp. | reverse complement strand
GTCGGACATATTGATATCCACCAGCCGGTTGATAACCACGCCCATGGCGCCTTCGGCATTGTGTTCGCAGACCACAATCACAGTACGGTCAAAAACGCCGTCGTGCAGCGCGGGCATGGCAATGAGCAGATGATTTTTGAGAGAAGAAAAGGTCATAGGTCCTATGATACGTCTTTCATACCAAAAACGGCAGGCACCCGTGACCACCGGCACGGGCGGGGCCGCATTATCGCCCCCGCTCCAGACGCTGCCAGAGCAGATCCGCCGCATCGACCCCAAAAAATCGCCTGATCTCCCGCGCCCCGGTGGGGCTGGTGACATTGATCTCCGTCACATACCCGCCGATCACATCCAGGCCGACAAAAAGCAGGCCCGCGGCGCGCAAGGCAGGGCCTATCGCCGCACAGATATCCCGATCGCGGCCATTGAGTTCCGCCGCCACCCCCGTTGCACCTGCCACCAGATTACCGCGAAAATCCGCAGCCGAAGGCACCCGCAGCAGGGCACCTGGCACCGGGACGCCATCCACCATGAGAATCCGTTTATCGCCCTCGCGAATCGCGGGCAGGTAGCGCTGCGCCATCACATAATGCTGGCCCCAGCCCGTCACCGTCTCCAGAATACTGCCGACATTGCGGTCCTGCAGGTGCAGATAGAACACCCCTTCGCCGCCACGCGCCGAGAGCGGTTTGACGACGATTTCGCCGTGTTCGGCGAGAAAGGCCCGCAAATCCCCGAGATCACGGCTGACCAGCAAGGGCGGCAGAAATTCCGGGAAATGCAGGGCATAGAGTTTTTCATTGGCATTGCGCAGGCTGACCGGATCGTTGACCACCCAGGTACCGGCGTGCTCCAACAGATAGCAGGCGGTGATATATTCCAGGCCCACAGGCGGGTCCTTACGCATGAGGACCACATCCATCTCGTCGAGGGGGCGCTCTTCTGCTTCACCCAGCGTAAAATAGTCTTCCACATCATCACGTACAACGATGGTATGTAGTCGCCCCCAGGAACGTCCATCCCGAAAAAACAGGTCCGGCAGGCCAAACACCCGGCATTGATGCCCACGCGCCTGCGCCGCCAGCAGCATGGCGAACGTCGTATCCTTGGCCGGTTTGATCCCGGTAATGGGATCCATAAGGATAGCGGCCTTGAACGCACTCACTGGCCTGTCTCCCGTGTACTTTGCCGCCGCCAGTCTGCCATTTCCCGAGCCGCCGCCACCAGGGTGAGGCGCGCGACGACGCCATAGGCATAGTAACGATTGACCGGCGCATCCGGTGGTGATTTCCGGCAAGGGACCACGCAAGTCTGGCCAAAGGCCATAGGCTCAAAATGCGCACCCGGAGCGTTGAGATTCTCATCCCGTCCACGCTCCGTATGTACCCGGTAAAACCCCCCCAGCACCTGCTGGCCTATCATATAGACCACCGGCTCTGCGACTGCCTCCTGCGCGGTCTGTTCGAAGGTATATACACCCTCCTGAATAAAGACGTCACTGACTGGCAGCCCCTCCTTACTCTTAGCCATCCGAGTGCGTTCCTTACGGTTGAGATCAAGGAATTCCTCGCCCGAATAGGCGGTCATAATGCCCATACCGTAAGTACCCGCATCCGCTTTGACGATCACAAAAGGACGCTGATGAATACCATAGTGGGCATAACGCTCGCGAGTAATCTCCAGTACGGCATCCACGTTCGCAACCAGGCACTCGCGGCCTTCGGAGCGCATAAAGTCAATGCCCTGACAACGCCGAAAA
>DAIEIW010000164.1:0-3688 GCA_027351205.1 Acidithiobacillus sp. | reverse complement strand
CTCATAGACGTTCAGGTGTTTGGCGCGTCTTTTGGCGGTTTTTTCCGGATAGACCTTGAGAACTTCATCAATCAGGGCACGATTGCGCGTCTTGGTCTCGGCGACAATCTGCTCCCGGGTTTCTTCAGCAGTAATGCTCATCACATCTCTCCTTTAGCGAGAAAAAGAGAGGGCAGTCGCCTGACGGCAGATGCCCTCTATCCATCAGACCGCAGCAGCCAGTTCGGCGGCTGATTTGCCGATCAGGGTCTCGTCCACTGCACTCATGATGCCGAACTCCATGAGCATATCTTCCAGCTCGTCCATGGTGATCGGGGTCGGAATCGTGCCGTTACCGCCGTTGGCATGGATTTTCTGTGCCAACTGACGGTACTCCTCGGCCTGCTTGGATTCCGGTGCGTATTCCAGAACCGTCATGCGGCGCAATTCCGCATGCTGCACGATGTTGTCGCGGGGCACGAAGTGAATGAGCTTGGTACCCAGCTTGCCGGCCAGGGCTTCCGCCAATTCCAGTTCCTTGTCGGTCTGGCGTTCGTTACACACCAGCCCGCCCAGACGCACGCCGCCCGAATTAGCGTACTTGAGAATACCCTTGGAGATGTTGTTGGCGGCATACATGGCCATCATTTCGCCAGACATGACGATGTAGATTTCCTGCGCCTTGTTTTCACGAATAGGCATCGCGAATCCGCCGCACACCACGTCGCCCAACACGTCGTAGGAGACGTAATCGACGCCGTCATAGGCACCATTTTCCTCCAGGAAGTTGATGGAGGTGATCACGCCACGCCCGGCGCAACCCACGCCCGGCTCCGGTCCACCGGACTCCACACAGCGGATATCACGATATCCGACCTTCATGACGTCTTCGATTTCCAGATCCTCCACGCTGCCCGCTTCAGCCGCTAGGCTCAGCACGGTGTCCTGCGCTTTGGAGTGGAGAATCAAACGGGTGGAGTCAGCTTTGGGATCGCAGCCGACGATGAGAATCTTTTGGCCCATTTCCGTAAGGGCTGCCAAGGTATTCTGGGAGGTGGTGGACTTGCCAATGCCCCCCTTACCATAAAAGGCGATTTGCCTTAGTTTGTCACTCATTGCCATGTCTCCTGTTTCAAAATGGACTAACTTGCCAGGTGGAAGCCCCCAAAAGCGGGGAAGAGTCGCGTTCCGTCCTCGCTGTTGCAAGGGCCGTGCCAGACGCCATGTTAGCTCACAATATCATGTTTTATATATAAAAGTTACATTTCTTGATAGCTCCTTGACGGCTGTTTGAAAACCTACAAAATGCACTTTCTATGTCAGGAACCCCACAGCGTTGACCGCCCCA
Source organism: Acidithiobacillus sp. (assembly GCA_027351205.1). Taxonomy (GTDB): domain Bacteria; phylum Pseudomonadota; class Gammaproteobacteria; order Acidithiobacillales; family Acidithiobacillaceae; genus Acidithiobacillus. The sequence continues at coordinate 2,361 of DAIEIW010000164.1, read as the reverse complement.
TGCAACGCACCTCGCCGTCGTGGGGTCATGTGAGCGGCTTGGTTAAGGCCAACAAACTCGGTTTTGTTTGAATGGCTTAGTGCCTTATCTGGATGACGGAAAGATTTTTTCTTTTTCCGGCGGTAGCTATTTGAGACCTGAACAGAGGGGAAACCGGTATGGCATAAAACCTGCTTTCATTACCCATTCAAGCAGGAAGGCTTGCTCAGCTTTGGGAGGACGGTATGCAGATCGGTGTGGATTGTAATCTCGCGGTGGGCAATCGGCGCATTTTTGTGCTGGATACGGATGAAATCGGGCGCATGGCCGTGCAATTCATGCTTCATGATGAATATGAAACCCACGAAATCGCCAGTCTCCAGGCCGCTGTCGCCAAGGCTCAGGATTGGCCGCCGGATCTGATCATTCTCGGCGAGGCGCTGCTGGATGACGGTGGGTTGACCGTGGAGATGGTGAGCGAACAATTTCCCAAGGCGCGACTGATGCTCGTGGTGGGGGAAGCGCGTTCCGCCCTGAGCCAGCCTGTAGTCAGTAAAGGATTCGTGTTCCTCCATAAGCCCCTGCGGCTCGAAGATGTCCGCGCCAAGGTGGCTGCCGTGTTGCAGAATTAGTCGCCGCAAGGACGCTTTTTGTCAACAGCGAACCCACCGGCGGAGCAGCGCCCGGCCCGTGCGCCATCCGTCAATCTCGGTAGCAATCTGACCGGGATTCCGTCCGGGCTGTTGATCAGTGCGGAATTTCATGCGTTCCCGATGCCGCTACATATCGCCGGGGTGCGCGATGGGCATCCTGCGCTTTTCCAGAGATTGTCTCTGGTACGGGAACAGTGCGAGGCGGGACAGGTCTTCCAGGCGTACATGGAAGAGATTTTTGCTGGTGGGCATGACCGGACGAAGGGCCGACGCTTCAGGGCCAGCTATTTACGCCTGCTCAAAGGTTGGGGATATGACAGCAATTCGCCGGAAGGTGCGGTTATGAAGGGTTGGGTGGAGAGCCGGTTCGGGATTGCCCCGAATTTTCACCGACAGGTGATCGGCCGTGTGGGCGATACCGCCTGGATTCAGTATATGATCGACAAAATGTCTGGGCGATTTGATAACAATGCGATCTGGTTGCAGCTTGACCTTTTGTTTGAATTCGCACAATGGTCGGCGCGGCGTTTTTTGGGCCACGGCCAACGGCACTTGCGTTTGTTCCGGGGAACCAATGATTTTGCTGAACATCCTATTCTCTGGAAAGCCGGAGCGCGGCAGGGGGTGATCCGGCTGAACAATCTGGTGTCCTTCAGCGATGATCGGGATGTGGCCAGCGCATTCGGCGATTACATACTTGAAGTGAATGTGCCGTTGGTAAAGCTGCTCTTTTTCAAGGGCCTGTTGCCATGTCGCGCACTCCAGGCAGAGAGTGAGTATCTGGTGATCGGCGGTGAGTACGCGGCACACATGCACTACTACTGAGGACGAGAAATGGGCTATGACTTGCGGGAGAGAGCATTAGGTGCCTACCTGGGATTGGCGGTCGGTGATGCCCTGGGCGCGACGGTGGAGTTCATGAGTCCCAGCGAAATCCGGGAGGAATATGGTGTTCACCGCAATATGACCGGCGGCGGCTGGCTGCATTTACGCCCCGGACAAGTGACCGACGATACCCAGATGTGTCTGGTGTTGGGGCGGAGCATCCTTGCCGATGAACAATGGTCCATTACCCGCTTTGGCGAGGGGATGGTGCAGTGGTTGCGTGGTCATCCCGTGGATGTGGGTAATACCTGCCGCCGGGGAATCCGGCGCTTTATGCTCAACGGCAGTACCGCCGCTGAACCGGCGGAATGGGATGCCGGCAATGGTGCGTGCGTGCGCAATCTCCCCGTGGTGCTGGCCACCCTGAACGCCCCTGCGGCCTTCCGGCAAATCAGTGTAGAACAGGCGCATCTGACCCACCATCATCCGCTGTCGGATGTCGCCACCCTGACGCTGGGGGAGATGTTGCGCCGCGCGCTGCGCGGTGACGGCGTTTCAGCCGTGCGGCGCCTGGCGGATGCACTGGTTGCACAGCACCCTGAATTCGATTTCAAAGAAATTCCTCAGGCACCTACGCCCTATATTGTGGATACGGTGCGCGCCGTCCTGTATGCGCTGCTCCATACCGATAATTTTAAAGACTGCCTGATCACCGTGGTAAATCAGGGTGGGGATGCGGACACCACAGGCGCCCTCGCGGGCATGCTGGCAGGAGGCCTGTACGGGATTTACGGGCTTCCCAGTGCTTGGTTGAAGCGTCTGGACCCTGCGGTTCAGAAAGAAATCGCGGCGCAGGTGGATCAGCTTCTGACCCGGGGTGAGCGAACGGATCATGAGCCGTTGC
>DAIEIW010000163.1:0-7375 GCA_027351205.1 Acidithiobacillus sp. | reverse complement strand
GTACCCTGGGACTGCTTGAAGTTGTCATAGCCGACGATACGGACGTGGTTATGGGGATTCGCCTTATGGCAGGCTTCCGCTTCTTTCAGGATGGTGTCCACGTCGGTTTCGCCGAACATGGGCAACTTCCACATATACCAGTAGTTGCCGAAGGCGTTTTCCGGTTCGGTATGTTCTACCGCCGGGTTCCAGCCCTTGGAAACGATGTACGCAACCTGTTGACGGATCTGCTCCGCAGTCAGGGCGGGCAGGTAAGACAGTGTCTCGAACTTCCGGCTCGCCGGATCGGAGAGACGGGATTTGTAATCCTGTACTTCACTCATAAAAGACTCCTGGGCATGTGATAAACGTGCTTATTTATGGGCAACGTCCAACTTATCGACCGTATCGAACTCGAACTTGATCTCTTTCCACGTTTCCATGGCAATCTTGAGTTCGGGGGAGTGCTTGGCGGCCTCGGTAAGGACAGCCTTGCCTTCCTTCTCAATGGCCACGCCGCGGTTGCGGGCTTCCACGCAGGCTTCCAGCGCGACGCGGTTGGCCGCAGCACCTGCGGCATTACCCCAGGGATGACCGAGGGTGCCACCACCGAACTGCAACACCGAGTCATCACCAAAGATGGTGACCAGCGCCGGCATGTGCCAAACGTGGATACCCCCGGAAGCGACCGGCATCACGCCCGGCATGGAGCCCCAGTCCTGGTCGAAGAAGATGCCTCGGCTGCGATCTTCCTTGATGAATCTATCACGCATAATGTCGATCCAGCCCAAGGTCGCCTCACGATCACCTTCCAGCTTGCCGACCACGGTACCCGAGTGCAGGTGGTCTCCGCCGGAGAGACGGAGAATCTTGGTCAGCACACGGAAGTGGATGCCGTGATGGGGATTACGGTCCAGCACCGCATGCATGGCACGGTGAATGTGCAGGAGCATCCCGTTGTCGCGGCACCAGTTGGCCAGGCCCGTGTTGGCGCAGAAACCGCCGGTGATGTAGTCGTGCATGATGATGGGTGCGCCGATTTCCTTGGCGTACTCTGCACGCTTGTACTTTTCCTCCGGAGTCGGGGCGGTAACATTCAGGTAGTGCCCCTTACGCTCTCCGGTCTCGGCCTCGGCCTTCTGGATGGCCTCCATGACGAAGTCGAAACGCTGCCTCCAGCGCATGAAAGGCTGGCTGTTGACGTTTTCGTCATCTTTAGTGAAGTCGAGTCCACCACGCAGACCTTCATAGCAGGCGCGACCATAGTTCTTGGCAGACAAACCCAGCTTGGGCTTGATGGTGCAGCCCAGCAATGGGCGACCATACTTGTTCATGATGTCGCGTTCGACCTGAATCCCGTGGGGTGGCCCACCGCAGGTCTTGACGTAGGCGATGGGGAAACGGACGTCTTCCAGGCGCAGGGCACGTACCGCCTTGAAGCCGAAGACGTTACCAACCAGCGAGGTGAAGACGTTGACCACGGAACCTTCTTCGAAAAGATCGATGGGGTAGGCAATGAACGCATAAAAACAGGTATCATCGCCAGGAACGTCTTCGATCCTGTATGCGCGCCCCTTGTAGTAGTCGAGGTCGGTGAGAAGATCCGTCCACACCGTGGTCCAGGTGCCGGTGGAGGATTCGGCGGCAACCGCAGCAGCGGCCTCCTCACGATCCACGCCCGCCTGGGGGGTAATCTTGAACACGGCAAGAATATCGGTATCCTTGACGTTGTAATCCGGTTCCCAATAGGTGTTCCGGTAATCCTTCACACCCGCGTTATAGGTCTTGACGGCCATATGCCACCTCCATGCAGTTGCCCGACGCCGGTGCCCCCGGCGCAATCGCTGCGTCTGCAGCGATGATGGGACTATAGTGCGGGTGACGCATAAGCGCTAATAAGTAGTTATTATTTTTTCCATAAGATATAACTGATGCTATAATGGCTTGTGACTACGCGTCTGATGTTTGGCGGATGGCGGTGCTTACCGCCGTCGAGCGGCGCCGCGCGGCCAGGTGCCGGACCGACCCAGCCTGGCCGGTCACTGAAACAGGGCGGGCAGAAGCCATGACACCACTATCGTGTTGACTATAATTGGGCGTGCGCTCCATAAAGACGAGTTGGCCTGACCTGACCAAATAAACAGGCCTGTCATGCCATGGCACGGTTGGCATCCATTTCGGCTTTCTCAGCTTCCTGGTTTATCACTATCCTTATTCCCGGAGCGTTCACCGGCGACATCCATCTCGTCAATGCTGTGGGATGGCTGCGAAATATCATTATCCGCAGGGTCTTCCTCTGCAGGCCGAGGTACAGGCAATCTCGCGGCGAAAAATAATCCGAGTTCAAAAAGCATATACATGGGGATGAGGAGCATGACCATGGATAGCACGTCGGGAGGACTGAGCAATGCAGAGGCGATGGCGCAAATCAGGAAGGCATAGCGGCGACCGTGCTGCAGCGTGGCCACCTGCAGCACTCCGACGCGTACCAGTACTATAATGAGAATGGGGATCTGGAAGGCCAGACCGAAGGCCAGGGAGAACTTGATGATGAGCGAGAGGTAACTATCAACTTTGGGCATGGCGGTGATATCACCACCAGAAAAGCTCACGAAAAACCGGAAGGCATTGGGAAATACGATAAAGTAGGCAAAGAGCATGCCGCCGATGAACAGAAAAATGGAGGCAAAGATCAGTGGAAAAAAGGCCTTGCGCTCATGCTCATAGAGGCCGGGTGCTATGAAGGCCCAGAATTGATAGAGCACGACAGGTAGCGCCAGAATAAATCCCGACAGTAAAGAAAGCTGCACGTAGGTCAAAAATACTTCGGGTAAACTGGTATAAATTAAATGACTGCCCTTTGGTAATATATCAATGAGCGGGGCCGCGAGAATGTTATAAATCGTTTTGGAGAAAGGATAGGAAATCAGAAAGCCAACAAAAATAGCGATCACTGCAAACAATACGCGGCGGCGCAATTCCAGCAAATGGCCGATAAAGGTGTTTTCCGCCAATTTGTCCATGCTTGAAAAATATCCTTAGGCGGTGTCGAGGCGCGCGAATCTGGTGACGGGCAAGCGGCAAAGCCTTCGCTGGATGCACAAGTCGTGGTGGCGCGCATCCATAATAATGACCAACCTCGGTGGGAGCATCAGGTGGGCATCGGAATCAATGTACGCGGTCTTCCGGTCCCGGCAGGTCTGCATGTTGCGTTGCCGGCATGATATCAAGTTCACCCTGCTTATGATCTTCCTTCATTTCGGGCTTCTCACCCGACGTTTTCGGGGTGTCTGAAGCGGTGATGTCGGCAGGCAGCAACTCCTCGTGGGCATAGTCACGCAGTTTGTTGGCTTCCTGGCGCAGATCATCCAGCAACAACTGCTGCTCAACCTCGGAGCGCAGACTCGTCATGGTACGCCGCATGGCGCCGTACCACTTCCCCGCGGTACGCGCGATTTGGGGCATTTTCTCCGGCCCGACCACGAGCAGCGCGATGATTCCGAGCAGCGCGAGTTCGCCAAAGCTGAAATCGAACATAAGCGGTCAGCGGTTGACGGTTTCGTGTTCTTTGTTGGGCTGGACCTCGGCATCAATAGTGCGGCCGATGCTTTCCTTCTTTTCCTCCTCCTCCTTGACGGCGGATCGGAAGCTCTTGATGGCGGAACCGAGGTCGGAACCCACGTTGCGCAGCTTCGTGGTACCAAACAGGGCAACCACGATGAGCAGAATGATGATTAGATGCCAGATACTAAAAGCGCCCATGACAGCTCTCCTTCCCCCGCAGGGGTTACGCGCTACGACTCACTTTGGACCATAAGAAAATAAAGTGGTTGCGTCAAGCTTATGGACGCCTTGCCGCTTTTTCTTCCAGACCGGACATTCCTTCACGTCGCGCCAGTTCTCCGAGGACGTCATCAATGTGTAAATCCCTTTCCTCCAGGGCCACCATCAAATGGAATACGAGGTCTGCCGCCTCTGCAACGATATGCGTCGACTCATGATTCTTGCAAGCGATGACAAACTCGGTGGCTTCCTCCCCTACTTTTTTCAGGATCCGGTCCTGACCATCGCGGAGCAGTTGCGCTACATAGGATTGGCCGGGATCAGCCGTTCGCCGACTGTGCAGGGTGACTTGCAGGCTGTCGAGGATGCTGCCAGGGGGCGGAGCCTGATGCTGCCAGCCCTGCTCTCCGGGTTGGCCGAGGAAGAAGCAGGTTTGCTCCCCTGTATGGCAGGCCGGACCTTCCTGAATGACTCGCAGGAGGAGTGTGTCGCCATCGCAGTCCAGGCGCATATCCACCAGATGTTGAATATGGCCGGAGGTCTCGCCTTTACGCCAAAGTGCCTGCCGGGAGCGTGACCAGTAGGTGCCAAGGCCGGCACGGAGCGTCGCCAGCAATGCGTTGGCGTTCATCCAGGCCAGCATGAGCACCCGGCCGCTGCGGGCATCCTGGGCGATGGCGGGCACCAAGCCGTCTGCATTCCAGCGCACGGCGGCGAGTATGGCGGCGTGCTGCGCTTCCGGTTCACTCATGATGGTCAGAAACCCCTCGTTGATGTCTTTCTACTCAATAATACGAAGAATACGCAGATTGCGCCCGACAGATGGACTGGGTGCTTTAGCAGGTTTCGCGCACCGGGATCCCCGCGGCAGCCATCTGTGCCTTGACCTCGGAGATGCGAAACTGGCCGAAGTGGAAGACGCTGGCAGCCAATACCGCATCGGCACGCCCCTGCTGAATGCCTTCGACAAAGTGCCGGATCTCCCCCACGCCACCGGAGGCGATCACCGGTACCGGTACGGCGTCGCTGATGGCGCGGGTGAGGGCAAGGTCGAAACCGATGCCCGTTCCGTCGCGGTCCATGCTGGTGAGCAGGATTTCGCCGGCACCATATGTTGCCATGCGCTGCGCCCAGGCCACCGCGTCCAGACCGGTACTGCGCCGGCCGCCATGGGTGAAGACTTCCCAGTGATCGTCTACCCGCTTGGCGTCGATGGCGACGACGATGCAGGAGTTGCCGAAACGCCGGGCGGCGGCGCGTACCAGTTCCGGATCATTCACGGCGGCGCTGTTGATGCTGACCTTGTCGGCACCGGCGAGGAGCAGGGTGCGGATATCTTCGACGCAACGCACGCCACCACCTACGGTCAGTGGGATAAAGACCTGCGCCGCCACGGCAGACACCACATCGGCCAGGGTGCCGCGCTCTTCATAACTGGCAGAGATGTCAAGAAAGGTGATTTCGTCGGCACCCTCATCGTTGTAGCGTTTGGCGACTTCCACCGGATCGCCGGCGTCGCGCAGGGCAACAAACTGAACGCCTTTCACCACGCGCCCATGGTCGATATCGAGGCAGGGTATGACGCGCCTGGCGAGCACCTGCTCAGGCCTCGGCCCGTGCGCGGGCCTGTGAAAAATCCAGGGTCCCTTCATAAATGGCGCGCCCGGTAATGGCGCCGGTGATACCGTCACCCTCATGGGCCTTGAGCGCCAGTACCTGTTCCAGATTGGCGATACCGCCCGAGGCGATGACCGGCACGGGCACCGCCTGAGCCAGCGCAACCGTCGCAGAAATATTGGGGCCGCTGAGCATGCCATCGCGGCTGATGTCGGTGTAGATGATGGCTTCTATGCCGTCGGTGGCGAAGCGCTGTGCGAGATCAATGGGGTCATGACGGGATAGCTTGGACCAGCCTTCAGTGGCCACTTTGCCGTCACGGGCGTCGATACCCACCATGATATGGCCAGGAAAACTTACGGTGGCATCGGCGACGAAACCGGGGGCCTTGACCGCCTGGGTGCCGATGATCACGTAGCGAACCCCGGCCTGGATATAGGTTTCAATCTGTTCTTCGCTGCGGATACCACCACCGACCTGAATTTCAAGGTCAGGGAAACGCGCACAGATGGCGGCTATGGCGTGCGCATTGACCGGTTCCCCTTGTACAGCGCCGTCGAGATCGACGATGTGCAGCCGTTTGGCGCCCGCTTCTACCCAGCGCCGCGCAGTGGCGACCGGATCATCCGAGAATACCGTGTCGTCCTCCATCCGGCCTTGCCGTAAACGCACACAGTTCCCGCCCTTGAGGTCGATGGCCGGAATCAACAGCATGACAGCTTCCTCCACAAAGAGATATTCCAGAAAACGGGTTTAAATTGCATGGTGGGCTCCGCGATCGCCATCCCAGCCGAGAAAATTCCCGAGCAGGCGCAGACCCGCTATACCACTCTTTTCCGGATGGCATTGCAGGGCGAAAAGGTTGTTCGCAGCGAGCGCCGCACAGAAAGGAAGGACATAATCGCTGGAGGCCGCGAGTATGCCGGGGGCAGAGGGCTCCACATAGAAGGAGTGGACGAAATAAAACCATGCGTTCTGGGGAACGCCGGCAAACAGCGGATGTTCCATCTGTTGATGCAGTTCATTCCAGCCCATGTGCGGGATCTTCAGGCGCCGGCCGTCGGCCATTCGCAGGGCTTCTTCCGGGAAAGGAACCACCCGCCCCGGTAGCAGACCAAGTCCGGCATGTTCGCCATGCTCCGTACTGCTGTCCATGAGCATCTGCATCCCGAGGCAGATGCCGAGAAAGGGCCGGGTCTGCGCCGCGGTGCGGATGAAGTCGCTGAGCTCCCGCGCCTCCAGCGCCGCCATGCAGTCACCGAAGGCGCCGACGCCGGGGAAGATGATACGGTCCGTAGCGGCCAGTTCGCTGCCCCGGCCGCTGATGATCGCCTTGCCGCCCAAATGCTCTACGGCCTTGGCCACCGAGTAGAGGTTGCCCATGCCATAGTCGACGATACCGACGCGTGTCGCCGCTGCATTCATAGGGTCAGGGTGCCTTTGGTGCTGGGCACGGTGCCCGCCATGCGCGGGTCAGGGGCGACCGCCATGCGCAGGGCACGTCAACAGGCCTTGAAGATGGTCTCGGCGATGTGATGGGTATTGCTGCCGCGCAGGGTATCCAGATGCAGGGTTACCTGAGCGTGGTTGACGAAGCCCTGGAAAAACTCATGAAAGAGATCCACATCAAAGTCCCCGACCTGGGCGCGGGGGAATTCGACGGCGAAGATCAGTCCGGGGCGACCGGAAAGGTCCACCACCACCCGCGACAGCGCCTCGTCAAGGGGCACGTAGGCATGGCCATAGCGCTGGATGCCGACCTTGTCCCCCACGGCGCGGGCAAAGGCCTGACCGAGGGTGATGCCGATGTCTTCCACCGTGTGGTGAGCGTCGATATCCAGATCGCCCTGAGCCCGAATGCGCATGTCGAAAAGACCATGACGGACGATCTGGTGGATCATGTGGTCAAGAAAGGGTAATCCGGTGTGCAGGTCGGCCTGCCCGGAACCATCGAGATTCAGGGTGACACGGATCTGGGTTTCGAGGGTGTTTCTTT
>DAIEIW010000147.1:0-15723 GCA_027351205.1 Acidithiobacillus sp. | reverse complement strand
AAGGGCAGACCCATGGGCACTTCATAATTACCCGGCTTCTGCACCTGACCCGTCACCGAAAAAATTTTGGTTCCGCCGTTATTGGGCTTGCCCAAACTCAGGAACCAGTCCCCCCCCCTGGCGATGATGCCCGGGACTGAGGCAAAAGTTTCCACGTTATTGATGGTAGTAGGCCGTCCGTACAAGCCGTAACTGGCCGGGAAAGGCGGCTTGAAGCGTGGCTGCCCCTTCTTCCCCTCCAACGCCTCCATCAGCGCCGTTTCCTCACCGCAGATATAGGCGCCTGCCCCCCGATACACATACAGATCAAAGGAGAAATCGGTACCGAGAATGTTCTGCCCGAGATATCCCTTCGCGTAAGCCTCTTCCAGCGCCCCTTCCATAATGTGGATTGGCTCTACAAATTCGCCGCGGATAAAAATGTATCCGGCACTGGCCCCCATGGCGTAGGCACCGATAATCATGCCCTCGATCAGACGATGGGGTTCATAGCGCATGATGTCCCGGTCCTTGCAGGTACCGGGTTCACCCTCATCGGCATTGCAGAGCAGGTACTTGGTACCCGTCACGCCCTTGGGCATGAAACTCCACTTCAGCCCGGTGGGGAAACCGGCGCCCCCCCGACCGCGCAGGGCGGATTTTTTTATCTCGCTGATGATCTGATCGGGCGCCATGGGGTCCAGCAGCACCTTGCGCAGAGCGCCATAGCCCCCGGTCCCGGCATATACGGAGAGACGGTGGGAATCGGGCAAACCACGGTTCTGCAGCGTAACGCCGTTAACGAACATCGTCGGGCCCCCCACGTAATTTCGCCAGCAAGGCATCCAGACTTTCCGGCGTCAGGTTCTCGTGGTATTGATCGCCGACCTGCAGCATCGGTGCATCTTTACAGGCACCCAGACACTCCACTTCCTGCAGGGTAAAGAGGCCGTCTGCGGTCGTCTCCCCAGGGTCCACACCCAGACGCTCACTGAGGTGCTGAAGTACCGCGTCGGAGCCGTTCAGAAAGCAGGATACGCTACCACAGACGCAGAGCTTGTGCCGACCCACCGGCTTGAGGTCGTACATGCTGTAAAAAGTGGCCACCTCATAGACCTGAATCGCCGGGATGCCGAGCAGATCGGCGACATACTCCATCACCGCATCGCTCAGATAGCCCTGCTCCTCCTGTGCAATGCGCAGCGCCGCCAATAGGGCAGAACGCGCCTGATTCGCCGGATATTTGGCCCGTTCACGAGCAATTTTTGCCAGAGACTTTTCCGATAACATGGCTTACCTGTCGATCTCGCCAAAAACAATGTCCATGGTGGACAAAATAGCCACCACGTCCGCGATCATATGTCCCCGAGCCATCTCATCCATAGCGGCGAGATGCGGGAATCCGGGTGCCCGGATTTTCATCCGGTAGGGTTTGTTGGCACCATCCGAAATCATATAAATGCCAAACTCGCCCTTGGGAGCCTCCACCGCGGCATAGACTTCGCCCGCAGGAACCGCCATGCCCTCGGAGAAAAGCTTGAAGTGATGAATCAGCGCCTCCATGCTGGTTTTCATCTCTTCGCGGGACGGCGCGGCGATCTTGAAATCATCGGTAATCACTGGGCCGGGATTCTTGCGCAGCCAATCCACACACTGGACAATTATCCGGTTGCTCTGCCGCATCTCCGCGACGCGGACCAGATAGCGATCATAACAGTCCCCGGTTTTACCCACCGGAATATCAAAATCCAGATTGGCATACGCTGCGTAGGGTTGGGTACGCCGCAGATCCCAGGCCACACCGGAAGAGCGCAGCATGGGGCCAGTGAAGCCCAGCTGAATGGCCCGTTCCGGCCCCACCACACCGATACCCACAGTGCGCTGCTTCCAGATCCGGTTGTCCGTCAGCAGGGTTTCATACTCGTCCACGTAGGTGGGAAAACGGCGCGCGAAGTCCTCTATGAAATCCAGCATGCTGCCCTGCCGGTTGGCGTTGAGTTCTTGCAGGCGCCGGGCATCACGGTAAGGAGACGGCTCGTACTGGGGCATCCGTGCAGGCAGGTCGCGGTACACCCCACCCGGGCGATAGTAGGCGGCATGCATGCGCGCGCCGGATACCGCTTCATAGACATCCATGAGATCTTCCCGCTCGCGGAAGCAGTAGAGAAAGACACTCATGGCACCAACGTCGAGGGCATAGGCACCCAGCCAGAGCAGATGATTGAGAATGCGGGTAATCTCGTCGAACAGGGTACGGATATACTGGGCACGAACCGGCACTTCGACGCCGAGCAGTTTCTCCACCGCCAGACAGTAGGCGTGTTCGTTGCACAGCATCGACACATAATCGAGCCGGTCCATATAAGGCAGGTTCTGCAGATAGGTCTTGTTTTCCGCCAACTTCTCGGTAGCCCTGTGCAGCAGGCCGATGTGGGGATCGGCGCGCTCGATCACTTCACCGTCCAGTTCCAGTACCAGACGCAGCACACCGTGGGCAGACGGATGCTGCGGCCCGAAGTTCATGGTGAAGTTATTGATTTCGGGCATTGTAACGACCCTCCCCTGCTTCACGGATGATACGCGGTACCACCACGCGCTCCTCGGTGCGCGTCGGCTCGTAGATCACTCGGCCCTGGTCCGCGTCGTAACGCATTTCCACCGTACCGACCAGGGGGAAATCCTTACGGAATGGATGGCCGACAAAACCGTAGTCCGTAAGGATGCGCCGCAAATCGGGGTGACCGTCAAAAAGAATCCCATAAAGATCAAATGCTTCACGTTCAAACCAGTTGGCGGCCGCCCAGACGTCCACTACGGATGGCACTATGGGTAGATCGTCATCGGCAAAAATACGCACCCGCAGGCGCTGGCGATGCTTCAGGGAGAGCAGATGATAGACTACGGCAAAGCGCGGCCCCTCCCGGGGCCCTTCGCCATAGGCGGAGTAGTCCACTCCGCAGACATCGACCAGCAAATCAAAGGCGCAGGCCGCATCATCCCGAAGCAGGAGACATGCCGCAGAAAAGCCCTCACGGGACAATTCCACGGTCAGTTCGCCGTGATCCATGCGCGCAGTTTGCAGTGTCGCGCCCAACTCATCGCTGAGATGCCGGCGCAGATTTTCGAGTGCGTCAGTCATGGCTCACCTGGCAATGGTGTTGGTGCGGCGGATTTTTTTCTGCAACTGGATCAGGCCGAAAAGCAAAGCCTCAGCAGTAGGCGGACAACCCGGTACATAGATATCTATCGGCACGATGCGGTCACAGCCCCGCACGATACTGTAGGAATAGTGATAATAGCCGCCGCCGTTGGCACAGGAACCCATGGAGACCACCCAGCGTGGCTCCGGCATCTGGTCATAGACCTTGCGCAAGGCCGGGGCCATCTTGTTGACCAACGTCCCCGCCACGATCATCACGTCGGACTGGCGCGGACTGGGACGGAAGACAATACCGAAACGATCCAGGTCGTAACGCGCGGCCCCGGCGTGCATCATCTCCACTGCACAGCAGGCGAGGCCGAACGTCATGGGCCAGAGGGAACCGGTACGGCCCCAGTTGACTACCGTGTCGATGGTCGTGGTGACGAAACCCTTTTCGAGAAGGCCCTCTATTCCCATTCCAGCGCCCCCTTCTTCCATTCATAAATGAAACCGACCACGAGAATGGCGAGGAATAGCATCATGGCGAGAAAACCCGTCATCCCGATCTGATCAAAGACCACCGCCCAAGGGAAGAGGAAGGCAATTTCCAGATCAAAGAGGATGAAAAGAATAGCAACGAGATAGTAGCGCACGTCGAATTTCATGCGCGCATCTTCGAAGGCCTCGAACCCGCATTCATAGGGCGAGAGCTTTTCGCTGTCCGGCCTGTGTGGCCCCAGCGAAGACCCCATCAGCAGCGGGGCTACACCAACCACCAATGCGACGAGCAGAAATATGAGCACTGGCAAATAGTGGTTCAACATCCCCAACCCCTCCACCCGATATGGGCCCCGAAAAACACATCCAAAGCCAATGATAAATTATTTTTTTGTATATAAATCATATCTCTGGATGACATCAGAGATAAAAAAACAGCCCGTAGGGCTGCAATTTGGTGCCGAAGACCGGACTCGAACCGGTATAGCTTGCGCCGCCGCCCCCTCAAGACGGTGTGTCTACCAATTTCACCACTTCGGCTTAAATAACTATTAAAACTCTCTCATGATGCGCTGGCGACGTCAAGGCTTGACGGGGGTCTTTCCTGCGAATACAGAAGAAGCCGCACTGGTCACCGGACCCGCTGTGCTTGCTACCGACTGTGCCGGAGCGGCGACGATGGGAGCTACGGGCGCCGACGTCGTCACCGGCGCCTTGCTGGGCAGGGCGATACCCGAAACAACACTGCTGCCGGAATGATCGGAAAGATAGGCCAACCCGAGGCTGTTCAAAAAAAACAGCGCGCCGATCACGGCCGTAGTATGGCTCAGAAAATTCCCCGCACCACGAGCTCCGAAAATCGTCTGCGAGCCACCGCCCCCGAAGACTGCGCCAATATCGGCACCCTGCCCCTTCTGAATCAGGACAAGCCCCACCAGAACGATACAAATAATGATCTGGAACACCAGCAACACCGTGTACATCGACTCAGCCTCCTCGTCCTGCCGACTCGGCAGCACGACAAATTTGGATAAACTCACCCGCCTGCAGAGACGCGCCGCCCACCAGGGCCCCGTCAATGTCTACCTGGTCAAAAAGCGGGGCGGCGTTGTTGCCTTTAACACTTCCGCCATAAAGCAGTAACAGACGCCTGGCAAGCTGCGCCGAATAAGCGGCTGCCAACTCGCGGATGAACGCATGAACTGCCTGTGCCTGTTCAGGGCTGGCACTCAGACCTGTGCCAATGGCCCAAACAGGTTCATAGGCAATGATCAGGTTGGGTTGGCTCGCCTCAAGATTCAGCAGAGGCAACACGGCTTCGAGTTGGCGGCGCAGTACCGCCTCTGTGAGGCCCTGCGCACGCTCCGCCTCTGTTTCACCCACGCAAACCACGGGAATGAGACCAGACAGCAACGCAGCCTTAATCTTCCGGACAATCTGCGCGTCGCTCTCCGCAAAAATCTGCCGCCGCTCGGAATGTCCGATCAGCACATAACGGCACCCCATATCACGGAGCATAGCCCCGGATATTTCTCCGGTATAGGCGCCGCTGGCTTCCCAGAAAAGGTTTTGCCCCCCCCAGCGCAAGGCGCTGCTTTTGGCCTCCTGAGACACTGCGTGGAGCAGGGTAAAAGGCGGGAAGATCACCACCTCCGGGCGCATCGGCTCCAGCCCTGCATGAAGAATGGCCTGAGTGAGATGCACGGCATCCCCACTCAGGCCGTTCATCTTCCAATTTCCTGCTACCATAGTGGGACGCACGGCAATTCTTCCTTATGATCAGTGTCTGCGACAACCTCACCGTCCCCTGGGGGTGGCCGACAGCACAGTAATGTAGGCGCCAGTGTAAAGATTCAGCCTCGAATGGTCAATTTCGTGGTCTTGGGACAGCACCGGCAAGAGCCAGCTTGGTTAGACCACTGGTCAGCGCTGTGGCTACATCAGCCGCCATATCAGCGGATGCGGCCTCGACCATGATCCGTAACACCGGTTCCGTACCGGATGGCCGTACCAGCAGGCGTCCGCTTCCTCCCAGACGATCCTCCGCATCAGCAATGAGCTGGTGTGCCGATGACTGATCGAGCAGTGTTTGCGCCCCGGCCATGCGCACACTTTTCAGCACCTGGGGAAAAGCGCTGTAGCCTTCCCGCAGGGCTGCCAGCGCCACCCCGCTGCGGCGCAGAATGGCCAGTATCCGCAGCGCGGCAAGGATGCCATCGCCGGTAGTGTTCGCGGGTGTGATGATGTGCCCCGACGACTCACCACCCAGCGGATAGCCATGGCGGCGCATGGCTTCCAGTACGTAACGGTCACCTACGGGCGTGCGCAGCATGGGCACACCACAGCCAGCCAGCGCCTGCTCCAGGGCAAGGTTGCTCATGACCGTACCCACCACGCCAGAGAGCCCGCCGTTCTGGCACATATCCCGCGCCAGCAGCCAAAGGATTTCGTCACCGTCGAGCAACTTACCCCGATCGTCCACCAGGAGCAGGCGATCACCGTCACCATCAAACGCAATACCCACATCGGCGCCGGTGCGTAGCACCGCGGCACACAACGCTTCAGGGTGAGTGGAACCCACCTGATCATTGATGTTGATGCCGTTGGGCTCCGCTCCCAGCAATTCCAGTGTGGCTCCCAACTCCCCGAAAATCATGGGCGCCACTTTGTAGTTGGCGCCGTGCGCGCAGTCCAGCACCAGGCGTATTCCGCGCAGATCGAGGTCGGCGGGAAAGGTAGTTTTACAAAACTCCACGTAACGGCCAGCCGCATCATCCACCCGCCGGGCCTTGCCCAGCCGTTCCGAGGCAGAGAGAGTCATCGGCCGGTCCATCCATGCTTCGATGGCCTCCTCCTGGGCGTCCGGCAACTTGTAGCCGTCTCCGGAGAAAAATTTTATGCCGTTATCCTGATAAGGGTTGTGCGAGGCGCTGATCACAATACCGGCATCCGCGCGCAGGGTACGGGCCAGATAGGCGATGGCCGGCGTCGGTAAGGGGCCGACCAGTAGAACATCGACACCTGCCGCCGCCAACCCGGACTCCAGGGCAGACTCCAGCATGTATCCGGACAGACGGGTGTCCTTGCCGATAACTACCCGGGGCCGACCTGACGCGTCGGCGGTGAGCACGTGCCCCGCAGCCCAGCCCAGGCGGAGCACCCATTCCGGGTGAATAACAGAATCACCGACCTGACCACGCACTCCGTCGGTCCCAAACCATTTTCTGGCCATCGTTTCCCTAACTCCACATAGGAACAGCGGTCTTCAAATCAAACCAACCCTCGCCAGACCCGCAACGCCTGCACCGTTTCTGCGACGTCGTGGACGCGCACGATGCAGGCGCCGCGCGACACCGCCCAAAGTGCCGCGGCAACACTGCCCGCCACACGCTCTGAAGCCGATTCTACGCCAGAGAGCTCACCAATCATGCGTTTGCGGGAAAGACCGACAAGCAGCGGCACCTCTATGGACGCAAGGTCATCCAGATGGCGCAGCAAAGTACGGTTTGCTTCCAGATCCTTGGCAAAACCAAAGCCGGGATCCACCAGCAGATGGTGCCGGGGAATGCCTGCGGCGACACACTGTGCTACACGCTCGAACAGGAAATCCTTCACCTCTGCCACGACATCGCGGTAATGGGTGTTCTCCTGCATATTCTGCGGGGTACCCCGCATGTGCATCAGACAAACGGGAACACCCAACCCTGCGATGGTCTCCAGTGCCAGCGGATCAGCACGCAACGCGGTCACATCATTCATGAGCCCCGCGCCCAGAGACCAGGCTGCACGCATAACAGCGGCTTTGCTGGTGTCAACGGAAATGGGCAGCGGCACCTCTGCCGCCACCGCCTCCAACACCGGCAGAAGTCGCCGCAACTCTTCCTCCTGCGTCACCGCCGGCGCCCCGGGGCGGGTGGATTCCGCCCCGATATCGATGATATCAGCACCCTCCTCCCACATCCGTTTGGCGCGCACGAGGGCGGCACCCGCAGGCAGATAGGTGCCGCCATCCGAAAAGGAATCGGGAGTGATATTGAGCACTCCCATAACACAAGGGCGCCCGAGAACCAGAGGGCGCCCGTTGCAATCCAGCGTCAGGGTCAAACCGGGTGTTCGCCCGGACTGAGGCTGGGCAACGACTGCCCGCCGGATTTGTCGGCCGTTGTGACATTGCCGTCGGGGGTAGAAGGATAGCTTCCCGTTCCCCCTTCCACCGGCGGCTGCGGATCATGCCCCGCCATGATGGCGTTCACCTGTTTTGCGTCCAGGGTCTCATACTTCAGCAGGGCCCTGGCCATGGCCTCGACCTTGTCGCGATTTTCTTCGATCAGTTTACGGGCAATACCGTAGCGCTCCTGAATAATATCGCGTACCTCTCCGTCCACGGTTCTCGCCGTCTGTTCGGAGATATTGCTGTGCTTGGTCATTTCCCGACCAATGAATACCTCTTCCTCTTTTTCACCAATGACCATCGGCCCGATGCCGGACATACCCCACTGGGTCACCATGCGCCGCGCCAGGTCGGTGGCACGCTCGATGTCATTACCTGCGCCGGTCGTCATCTGGTTGAGAAATACTTCTTCGGCGATGCGCCCACCCATGAGAATGGAGATGTTGTTGAGAATTTCCTGACGCTCGTAGTTGAAGCGATCCTCCGTCGGCAACTGCATGGTGAGCCCCAAGGCCCGGCCACGCGGGATAATGGTGACTTTATGCACAGGGTCCGTGCCCGGAAGCAGCTTGGCCACCACGGCATGGCCGGACTCGTGGTAGGCCGTGGTTTCACGCTGCTTGTCGCTCATCACCACCGACTTGCGTTCGGCGCCCATCATGACCTTGTCTTTGGCATCTTCAAAGTCAATCATGTCCACCAGACGCTTGCTTCTACGAGCCGCCATCAGCGCCGCTTCATTGACCAGGTTGGCCAGATCGGCGCCGGAGAAGCCAGGGGTACCGCGGGCAATGACCTTGGCATCCACGTCGGGGGCAATCGGCACCTTGCGCATATGTACCTGCAGAATTTGCTCGCGCCCGCGAATGTCCGGCAACGGAACGGTGACCTGCCGGTCGAAGCGGCCGGGCCGCAACAACGCCGGATCCAGCACATCCGGACGATTGGTAGCCGCGACCACAATGATGCCCTCGGTGCCCTCGAACCCATCCATTTCCACCAGCAACTGGTTCAGGGTCTGCTCGCGTTCATCATTACCGCCACCCAGGCCAGCGCCACGCTGACGACCCACTGCGTCAATTTCGTCAATGAAGATAATGCAGGGAGCATGCTTTTTGGCCTGCTCAAACATGTCGCGAACCCGCGATGCGCCCACGCCAACGAACATTTCCACGAAATCAGAACCGGAGATGGAGAAGAACGGTACCCGTGCCTCTCCGGCGATGGCACGCGCCAGCAGGGTCTTACCGGAACCCGGCGAACCCATGAGCAGCACACCCTTGGGAATACGCCCGCCGAGGCGCTGAAACTTCTGCGGATCGCGCAGGAATTCAACAATCTCGGCCAGTTCGTCCTTGGCTTCTTCGACACCTGCCACATCGGCAAAAGTGACCTTGTTGTTTTCCTCGGTCAGCATCCGCGCCTTGCTGCGGCCAAAGGTCATCGCGCCGCGGCCACCGGCACCACCACCGCCCATCTGGCGCATGAAGAATATCCACACGCCGATCAGCAGCAACATCGGGAACCATGAGATGAGAATGGAGAGCAGCAGCGACTGCCCCTCCGGGGGCTTGACCGAGATCTTCACTCCTGCGGCCAACAGTTGGGGAACAATCTGGGTGTCGTTTGCCGGGGTGTAGACGCTGAAATGCTGCCCCGAATTCAGGCTGCCGTCCACATGATTACCGTTGATGGTGACATCCGCGACCTGACCTTGCTTGATACTACTCACGAAGGTCGAAAAATCCATGGCCTGGGCCGGGGTAGAACTGCTCGTATTGAGGTTCTGGAACACCAGCATCAGGATAACACCGATCGCCACCCACAACAGTATATTTTTTAAGAAATTATTCATTAGCTCACCCCCCGACCGGGAGAATTTAGACTGATTATAAGACCAATATATCGTTCGATCTTAACCTTCTCAAGACTGCCTGACAAGAGCGGCTTCCTCAACCCTGTGTTCCCCCCACCGTCAGATCACGGATTTTCAACGTCGGCTGTCCAACACCTACGGGCACACTCTGGCCATCCTTGCCACAAGTACCCACTCCCGTATCCATCTGGAGGTCGTTGCCGATCATTTCAACCCTGGTGAGCACATCCGGGCCGTTGCCGATCAGGGTCGCGCCTTTGACAGGCCTGGTTATCTTACCGTTTTCAATCAGATACGCTTCCGATGCGGAAAAAACGAATTTGCCGTTGGTGATGTCCACCTGGCCGCCACCAAAGTTGACGGCGTAGAGTCCGCGTTTGACGCTGGCGATGATTTCCCGGGGGTCGCGGTCGCCGGCCCGCATATAGGTATTGGTCATCCGCGGCATCGGCAGGTGCGCGTAAGACTCGCGGCGTCCATTGCCGGTCGAACGCGTCCCGGTCAAACGCGCGTTCAGGGTGTCCTGCAGATAACCTTTGAGAATGCCATCTTCGATCAGCGTCGTGCACTGAGTCGGAGTCCCTTCGTCATCGACATTCAGACTCCCGCGGCGACCATCGAGCGTACCGTCATCCACGACAGTGACACCCGGCGCGGCGACCCGCTGGCCGACCCGGCCACTGAAGGCGCTGGTGCCTTTGCGATTGAAGTCTCCCTCCAGTCCGTGGCCAATTGCCTCGTGCAGCAGCACGCCCGGCCATCCCGGCCCGAGGACCACTTCCATGGTGCCGGCAGGGGCCGCCTCCGCCTCCAGATTGACGAGCGCCTGACGCGCGGCTTCCCGGGCGAAGCCTTCGGCCATGTCGCCCTGAAGAAAGGTCTGGTAATCATAACGGCCACCGCCGCCGGCGCTGCCCTGCTCACGCCGCCCGTCCTGCTCGGCAATGGCGGAGACGTTGAGGCGCACCAACGGACGCACATCGGCAGCCATCGTACCGTCGAGACGCGCCACCAGCACCGCCTCGAAGCGGGCATTGAGGCTGGCCATCACCTGGACGATGCGCGGATCACAGGCCCGGGCGGCCCGTTCCACCCGTTCCAGCAGGGCGATTTTCTCGCTATTGGAAATGGAAGCCAGAGGATCGACCGGCGGATATAGTGCCAGCCCCGGACGCTGCTGCCAGACCAGTCCTTTCGTCTGACCCGGACGATGGACAATGGCGCGCGCCGCATCCGCTGCCGTCAACAAGGCATCAACCGCGATTTCGTCAGAATAGGCCAACCCCTGACGCTCACCGCTCACCGCCCGCACACCAACACCCTGTTCAATAGAGTGACTGCCCGACTTCACGACCCCTTCTTCCAGGCTAAAGCCCTCGCTGCGGCTGTACTGAAAATACAGATCCGCATCATCCAGGGCGCGATGGGAGAGGCGACCGAACACCTTTTCCAATGCTCCTTCGCTGATTCCGCCGGGTGCAAAAAGGGTAGCGCGGGCAATTTCCAGGGCTGAGGCAGTCATGACGTTCCTTTCTGACAGATAAGGCGGTCAGTATGCGCCCAACCCGCGGTTTAGAACAAGTCCAAAACCATCCGTTGCGCCTGCTACAGACCGAGGCTGCCGGCAGCCAGGGCCGCACCGCCATCTACCCACCGACAGGGATAAAATTTCATCGTGAAATGATACCGCTGGTCCGGTTATCCACATCTTTTGCACCATTTGCGCACCACATTATGCACAAGATGTAGTTGACACCGACAGAAACAAGGCTATATTTAGTATTCAGGTGCCATGCCTTCCGCTATCGCTGCTTGTATTCACCACCGCCCTGATCTGGAGTCGCCCATGTCCCAACCTACCACCCAGGCCGTTATCGGCAACCCTGCCTACGACCCTTCCGAAGCCAGCCATTACAAAGTCATTCGTCGCAACAACGCGATGGTCAATTTTGACGCCAGCAAGATTCATATTGCTGTGACGAAGGCCTTCCTGGCGGTGGAAGGCGGCAGCGGGGCGGCAAGCGCGCGCGTTCGTGACCTCGTCAGCCGCCTGACAGAACAGGTGATTGAAGCACTGAAACGGCGCCAACCGGGGGGCGGCACCTTTCACATCGAAGACATTCAGGATCAGGTGGAACTGGCGCTCATGCGCGCCGGCGAACACGAAGTCGCCAGGGCCTATGTGCTTTATCGCGAGGAGCGCGCGCGGGAACGCCGCCAGCAAGCTGCGGCGGAAACCTCAGCCGAGGTCCCTGTTATTCAGGTCAGCTATCCGAATGGCAGCCAGCGGGCACTAGACATGGCACGACTGCGCGCCGTTATCGAAGAAGCCTGCAGTGGCCTGGGCACCGCCGTGTCGATAGATGCCATTCTCGGCAACACCGTCAAAAATCTCTACGACGGCATCAGCGAGGATGAGCTGTTTCAGGCCCCCATTCTGGCCAGCCGGGTGCTGATCGAGCGCGATCCCGCCTACGCCTACGCCTCGGCGCGTCTGCTCCTCGACCGCGTGCGCTGGGAAGTGCTCGGTGAAGCTGCGACTCAGGCGGAGATGACGGCACGTTATCCCCAGTATTTCCGCGACTATCTGCAAACCGGCATCCAGAATGAGCTGATCGACCCGCGCCTGGGGCAGTATGATCTGGAACGCATCACCGCCGCGCTCCGACCGGAGCGGGACCTGGACTTCCAGTATCTGGGCATGCAGATTCTGTATGACCGCTACTTTTTGCATGTACGGGAGCGTCGTATCGAATTGCCGCAAGCCTTCTGGATGCGGGTGGCCATGGGTCTGGCGATGAATGAAGTCGACCGCGAAACCCACGCCATCACCTTTTACGAAGTGCTGTCCAGCTTCGACTTCGTCAGTTCGACGCCCACCTTATTCAACGCCGGAACCTTGCGCCCGCAGTTGTCTAGTTGCTTCCTGACCACCGTGGGTGACAACCTGGATGACATCTACGAAGCCATCAAAGAAAACGCCATGCTCTCCAAGTTCAGCGGCGGGCTGGGGAACGACTGGACGCCGGTGCGTGCGCTGGGCTCCTTCATCAAAGGCACCAATGGCAAGTCGCAGGGCGTCGTTCCCTTCCTCAAGGTGGTCAACGATACGGCGGTGGCGGTCAATCAGGGCGGCAAGCGCAAAGGCGCGGTCTGCGCCTATCTGGAAACCTGGCACATGGATATCGAGGAATTCCTCGAACTGCGCAAGAATACCGGTGACGACCGCCGCCGCACCCACGACATGAATACCGCCAACTGGATCCCCGACCTCTTCATGGAGCGCGTCGAGAGCAACGCCATGTGGACGCTGTTCAGCCCCAACGAAACACCGGATTTGCATGACCTCACCGGGTCGGCGTTCCGGGAGCGCTATGAGCACTATGAGCGCATGGCAGACGCGGGCGGTATCGGGTTGTTCAAGCGCATACCGGCCGTTCATCTCTGGCGCAAAATGCTGACCATGCTCTTCGAGACCGGCCATCCCTGGATCACCTTCAAGGACCCCTGCAACCTGCGCAGCCCGCAGCAGCACGTCGGGGTAGTGCACAGCTCCAACCTCTGCACCGAAATCACCCTCAACACCAACGCCAAAGAGATTGCCGTCTGCAACTTGGGGTCCGTCAACCTGGTATCCCATTTACGGACAGTAGCGGATGCCGACGCCGGCGCATTGCGCGAGAACACCACGCCGGAAGAACTACTCGCCATGATGGATGGGGAAAAGTTGCACCACACCATCCGCGTTGCCATGCGGATGCTGGATAATGTCATCGACATGAACTACTACGCCGTTGCCAAGGCGCGCAACAGCAATCTGCGGCACCGTCCGGTGGGCCTGGGGCTGATGGGTTTCTCCGATGCCCTGTTACAGATGCGGATTCCTTACGCTTCGGCAGCGGCCCTCGCCTTTGCCGATGTCAGTCAGGAAATCATTTCCTACCATGCCATTGATGCATCGGCCGATCTGGCCCGGGAACGGGGCAGTTATCAGAGCTTCCCAGGGTCCCTGTGGAGTCAGGGTATCCTGCCCATCGACAGCATCGAACTGCTCGCGGCCAGCCGTCAGCACGGCGTAGACGTGGACCGCAGCCAACATCTGGACTGGGCAACACTGCGTAGCAAGGTACAGGGCGGCATGCGCAACAGCAATTGTCTGGCCATTGCGCCCACCGCCACCATCTCCAATATTGTCGGTCTCAGCCAGGGTATTGAACCGATTTACCAGAACCTCTATGTCAAATCCAACCTGTCCGGCGAGTTTACGGTGGTGAACAGCTATCTGGTCCACGACCTGAAACGCCTGGAACTCTGGGATGAGGTCATGGTCAACGATTTGAAATACTTCGATGGTTCGGTCATGCCCGTAGACCGCATTCCGGTCAGCATCAAACCCTTGTACGCCAACGCCTTTGAAATCGACCCGGAATGGCTGGTGGAAGCGGCGGCGCGGCGGCAGAAATGGCTGGATCAGGCCCAGAGTCTCAACCTCTATTTCGGCCAGCCTTCCGGCAAGAAAATTGACGAGATCTACCGGCTGGCCTGGAAACGCGGTCTGAAAACCACCTACTACCTGCGTTCACTGGGTGCCACGGCAGCCGAAAAATCTACGGTGCAGACGGGCACCCTCAATGCGGTCGTATCAGGTCAACCCAAAGCCTGTGCGATCGATGATCCGACCTGTGAGGCCTGTCAGTGATACGGGAATTGTTAAAGATAAGGAAAGCATCATGTTAAGTTTTGAAGAAAATCGTTGTAAAGAACCCATTCTCAATGAACCCTTAGCAATGCGTCCCGAGCATGCTGGCGGCATCGAGGAGACTGACATGACCAGTTTTGAACGTGTGCGCGCCGAAGACAAGCGCATCATTAACGGCCATGCCGATGTCAACCAACTGGTGCCCTTCAAATACCAGTGGGCCTGGGATAAATACCTCGCCGCCTGCGCCAACCACTGGATGCCGCAGGAAATTCAGATGTCCAGGGACATCGCCCTGTGGAAAGACCCCAAGGGGCTAACCGAGGACGAGCGGCGTATTGTGAAGCGCAATTTGGGCTTTTTTGTGACGGCGGACAGCCTGGCGGCCAACAACATCGTGCTGGGCACCTATCGTCACATCACCGCCCCGGAATGCCGCCAGTATATGCTGCGCCAGGCCTTTGAAGAGGCCATTCATACCCATGCCTATCAGTATATTGTCGAATCCATCGGCCTCGATGAGGGTGAGATATTCAATATGTACCACGAGGTACCCTCGGTACGGGATAAGGATCAATTTCTGATGCCTTTCATCGACATTCTGGCGGACCCCCATTTCAAAACCGGCACTTTGGAAAATAATCAGAAATTATTACGTTCGCTGATCGTGTTTGCGGCGATTATGGAGGGTACCTTTTTCTATGTGGGTTTCAGCCAGATTCTGGCGATGGGTCGGCAGAACAAAATGGTGGGCGCGGCGGAGCAGTATCAGTACATCCTGCGCGATGAATCCATGCACTGCAATTTCGGTATCGATATGGCCAACCAGATCAAGGTGGAAAATCCGCAGCTCTGGACAGAGGCTTTCCAGCAGGAAATCATCGACCTGATCCGCCGTGGCGTAGAACTGGAATGTGCTTACGCCGACGATACCATGCCCCGTGGCGTGCTCGGCCTGAATGCCCCCGTCTTCAGGGAATACGTCAAGTATATCGGCAATCGCCGTCTGGTGCAGCTCGGTTTGCCGCAGCAGTATCCGGGCGTGCAGAATCCCTTCCCGTGGATGAGCGAAATGATGGATCTCAAGAAAGAGAAAAACTTTTTTGAGACGCGGGTCACCGAGTATCAGACCGGCGGGGCGCTGAGTTGGGAATAAGCGGGCTGCTTCGTTGGACGACACATAAAGTGAGATTCCCGCCACATAACGTGAGAGTGGCGCGACACATAAAATGAGATCAAGCGATACCAGGCAGCCAAACGTCGGCTGCCTATTTTTGTGTAGTGATGCCGAAAGATAAAAGCGTCGGCTCGCGCGTGATGCCCGCCCATGATTCGAATGTCCACAGTGCAGCGGAAGC
>DAIEIW010000120.1:0-3985 GCA_027351205.1 Acidithiobacillus sp. | reverse complement strand
GCGCATGACGCCGGAGTTCTGGTGACCGCGCAGCGAAATGGCGTCCGACATGCCCTCGATTTTAAGCCCGTCACCAGGTACATGAATCGGCACAAAGCCGGTAAACCGGTCGTTGTATATCCGTTCCAGGCGGGCCACCCGGTCAGCATCTTGCGGTATCCATTCTTTCCATGCCGCCGTGATGGCTTTGGCCTTGTCGTTGGCGAGCATCGTCTCCTCACCATTCAGCACCTGTTTGCCATCCGCGGTACGGTCGAACACCCGGATGTCCGAGCGATTCAGCAGGCCCGGCAGGAGGCTTTCCAGGGGCCGGCGCGCCGTGCCGTACTCATCCTGTTTGTCACTCTCGATCCGGGCGAGATACACATCCCAGGAATTGTTTCTGGGGACGAAGGAAAACACCGCCAACTTCGCGCCCAGCACCTCATGCGCAAATGCCTCATAATCGGAGATCGGTGCCCAATCCGCGCCCAGCAGCACCTCAATATCGCTGATGGGCACATTGTCCGGCAGCACCGACTCCAGTGCGGCGATATTCCCGCTCCAGAGGTCCGCCGTGCCTTCGCTCTCCACCCGGTTCCGCAGCTCCGCAAGCTTACGACGCACGTTGCCGGAAAGGTACTGGTAGGCCGGGAGCAGGTTTCCGGTCTCTGCATCCGTATAAGCCAGCGGCCTGTCCCCTCCGGTGATTTGCGACCGCACCGTCGCCTCATCCTGATCCAGCTTGCGGGCCATATACGGCAAATCCAGCCGCCCGAAGCGGTTCATGCTGAGGAGAATCGCGTCGCTCGGGGTATCCACCCGCTCCGGCTCCACCGTGGGGGTAATGGTGCGCTGATAAAAAATCCCGGATTTCTCCGCGGTCCGGGTACGTGCGTCATAGCGTTCAATAGACGATACGGCAGACACATGGACGTCATCGCCCAGCGCCTTCACATGCTGCGTCAGCGCGCCGTATCGCGCCGCAAAGGCGTCATAGGCGCGCCCCAGAGCTTCCTGCGCCGCCAGAAGTTCCGGATGTTCCGTGCCATCTTCGGCGGGCTGCGTGCCCTGCATCTTCGCCAGCACTTCGCGCCAGGCATCCCGAACCGGCAGATACAGGGCGAATTGTCCCTGCTTGATCTTGGATAGATTCAGGTCCCCAATGATCAGCTCGCGGGAATCCTCACCGGAGATCCCCAGCCCCACGTCCTCGACAATGGCGAAGCTGCCGTCCTTGCGCCTGAAGACGGTACCGACCATCTCCCGAATGTCCTTATGCGCAGCTACTTCTGAGGCATTGATGGTGATCGTCTGGCCCCCGCTCACCGCTTGGCGCGCGCCATCCCGCTGCCGAGCGGCGGTGATCCGATTCGGCAGCGCTTGCAGGACGTCCCGGATATGATCCGCGAGAAGATCACGGCCAAACTCCGACCGCACCGCCAACCGCAGGGAGCCGCCAAAACCTGAGCCAATCTCCATTTTGCCGAGCACCGCTTCGGGAAAATGCTCAAAATACCGGTTGATGTTGAAGCGATTGGGATCAACAAAACCCCGTTTTTCAAGCTGACTCGCCGTGCGACCGTCCATTTCCAACTCTACCGGACGGGTCTCCACCCATGCCTCGTTTCCGGCATCCACGCGGGTTCTATGCACGTTGCGGCCCCGCAGAAACAGCACATCCTCGGTGAATGACACACCCGCCTGCCCGGTTTGGGAGTTGACGGGCATGCGTACCGCCGCCACAAGGTCCCCCTTCATCGCAATGGTTTCGCGGTTTTTTTTGTATTTCCGATCTAGCGTGTACCGCGATGTGATCGCCGCCAACAGCCCATCTGGCTTGATCAAGTCCATGCCGCGCTCTAAAAAATAGTCATGGATGGACAGCTTGCCACCCCCATAACGCAGGTCAGGCACAGAGTAGTCACCAAATGGCACGTTGGTAATAATGAGATCGTAAGCCCCGTTACGCAGAGGAACCGTCTCGAAACCCTGCACATACACCTTCGCATCCGGGTAAATCTTCTGCAGTATCCGTCCGCTGATCTGGTCCAATTCCACTGCTGTAATCGTGGCACGCTCGATGACCGATGGCGGCGCAAAGGCCAGGAAGTTGCCGATGCCGGCAGAGGGCTCCAGAATTTCCAGCGGGCCGTCCGGCAACACCGGCAGGATGCTATCCCACATGGCGGAAATCACGTCCGGAGAAGTGAAGTGTGAATTATTGACGGACGCCCGGGCGGAGGCCCATTCCTCAGCGGTCAGCAGTCTTTCCGCAGGCGCGTTCTCGACTGCATTGACGTAGTACCCATCGGACCGGTCTATCAGATCCGGGCATAGCGCAATCATGGTGCGGACATACGCATTGCGGACCGGACCGGTGGCCGTGGCCCCTACCGGATTGGCGTTGATGAAGCGGCCTTCAGGCAGTTCCAGAGCAAAGAGATTCGATAGCCCGCCCCAGCCCGTATAGCGGCTCAGGACCGCCTTTTCAGCGTCCGTGGCATCCCGCCTCTCGATTTCGAGGGTTTTTAGCAGGCGGATCGCACTCACGTTATCAGTGAGCGCCGAGAGCTCTGAAAAGGTATTCCGCTGGATGTGTGTTGGGTCGCCGAAGTAATGCCGGGGATTGTTGACGGGTTTTGTTGCACCCTGCACGGGGCTGGCACTGGCATCGTCTTCGATGCGGAACTGGGTGCGATCCGAAACCGGGAAGTTTTGCGGGGCGCGGGTGCCGTCATGCAGGCCCTCGGCCACCCAGTCGGTAAGATACTTGAGATCCTGCCAGACCATTGCCCGGCCATCCGCGCGGCAGACCTCACGAAACGCCTGCTGTCCCCGGTCGGGGTCTGGCGTTAATTCTTCCGATGACAGCTCACACGCAAGGGCATAGACCTCCTCGGCCTGGGCCATCGGGTCGAGATTCGGATAGATGGCGGTGACGGCATCCCATAGTTGATTGATCCGATCGGCGCCGCGCGCCCGGATCAATGCGTTCAGGATGCGTCTTTTTTCTTCTCCGCTGAAGGTGTTGAGCCCAAAGTGTCCCAGGAGCTCATGACGGAGGGTGTGTTCGACTTCGGCCGCGTCACGAAAAGCGGCAGCGGCCAAAGCGGCGATTCGTCGTTGAGGAAAATAGGCTCCACTAATTCTTCCGGCTTTTTCGGGTCTGGCGTCATTTCCAAAGGTCTCCTCTTGCGTTTCCCGGATTTTGAACTGCACCCACTTTGCCACGACGGGGTACTCGCGGCAAAAGCTGATGACCAAATCTTGTACGTCACGAACGGAAAGTCTGTCACTCATGGGTGCCCTCAATATTTGTGGTACACCCTTTGTTTATGCCTCTGAAAAGCGTTTATCTTCGTTCTGGAGAAATGGTCTGCCTATAACGGAAAAGGCCACGACGAATCGTGGCCCTGTTTCCCATCAGGAACGCCCGGGAGGGCGCCGACATTCCACCCAGTTCGGGCGGCATTGCTTTGGCCTATGGGCCCGGTTTTTTAACAATTACTGAACTGGCCACTCTGGGCGAAGATGCTTTCGGCAAGGCATCGTAGGTGGCGTTGGTCGCAGCGGCGATGCTCTTTATGTATTGAACGGCCTTGTCCGCAATCGTACCACTCCCCTGCGGAGAGGGTAGCGTGCCAAGATTGCCGTGAATATCCGACATGCGCTTGCGCAAGGATAGCAGTGTCGGCAACCGCTCGGCTTCCGGCAGGTCTGCAATAACCGCGCAGGTCTTTTCCAGTTGCACGCCCATTTTCTGCACCCGCTCGTCCAGCACCTCTAACACCCGCTGTGTGCGCGCATCCCGATCCGCTGGACTTTTGGGAACATCCACCGGAAATCTCCTATCCATCCGCACGAAGTCGATATGACCTTGCAGTTTGGTCATCGCCTGATTGATGGACAGCACGGACTCCCGCGCATGGCGCAGTCCATGCATCAGGTCAAGTTTCGGTGATGCCTGGCCATCCATAATCAGGCTCAATCCACGCCGCACTCT
>DAIEIW010000126.1:0-3516 GCA_027351205.1 Acidithiobacillus sp. | reverse complement strand
CCGCCGCCAAGAAAGCTGCGCCCCAGATCCGGCGCATCCAGCATCTCCAGCCAGGCGCCGCGAAATACCGCGAGGGGGAGTGCTTCGTTAAAATCTGCCGCGTCGCAATCCGCTTGCCATTGGCGCAGGGCCTCTTCCAGATTTTGCAGGAAAACTTCGTCGTCGTCATCGCTGGCGCTGAAAAAGTCCGTGAGCAGGTTGCGGGCCGCTTCGCCCCAGTGCCCCGGCACCAGGGATTCAACCAGAACGCGCTGCCAGTGCTCCAGCTTCTCCAGCAATTGACCGAGGGGGCCGAGGAGTGCGGCGTCCAGCCCGCCCACCTCGCCGTAGGCCTCGATCCCGGCGAAATGGCTGTCGTCGCCGTTGGCATAGCCGAGGCAGAGGCGTTGCAGGGCAAAGTCGCCGCTGTTCTGGGGGCCGCAATGGGGCATGCCCAGCGCGGTCCGGTGCTCTGCCGAGAGCCCCCAGCGCCAGCCAGCCCCGGCCAGCCATTGCTGCACGATGGGCAGGTCCTCCAGCTCCAGACCAAAGCGCCGGCGCAGGGCGGGGCAGTTGAGGAGATCGCGGATTTCACTCTGTCGGCAGCGCTGCTCGGGCAGCCGCAGCAGCCAGTCCAGGGCCAGGAGCAGGGGCTGTTCGTCGCGGGCCTGCAGATCGACGATGTGGTAGGGAATGTAGCGCCTGTCCTCCCGGTCATACTGATCGAAAGTGGCGCGGATGAGGGGCGCAAAACCGCCGATCTCCGGGACCATGACGATCACGTCGCGGGGCTGCAGCTTGCCGGTGGCAAAGCGGTCCAGCAGTTGATCGTGGAGAATCTGCACCTCGCGCAGGGCGCTGTGGGCGATGTGAAAGACCACGGAGTGATCGTTGTCGTCCAGCGCTGTGCAGGTTTCCGGCCTGATGCCTTCCAGATCGCGGATTTGCACCTGCAACTGGCGCAGGAGGGTGCTGCCCTGATCTTCGCTGAAGAGGTCGATGCGCGGAATGTCCATCTGCCGCTGCAATGCCGCAGTTTCATCGAACTGGTCCAGCAGATTGAGAAAATCCCGGCCCTGACGTCCCCAGGCCGCGAGCAGGGGGTTGCCGAACTGATGCTGGTCCTCCGTTGCGGTGGCGGAGAGATCGTGGCCGTCGCGCGGGGACTGGCGACGGCGTTCGCGTCTGAGCAATTCGCGTCCCGAGACGATGTCTGCCCAGTGGTAGCGGCAGGGGTTGGGCACCGCAAGGATCACCTGCATCTGCCGGCCCAGCGCGGCCAGCGCGGTCAGACTCTGTTCCGGCAGGGTGGCTGCTCCGAAGATAACGACACGGCGGGGCAAGGGCGTTACGGGGGGGTGCCCGGCATTCAGGGCGGCGAGAAATTGCTCATGCACCTGTGCCCGGCCCAGAGCCTGGTCCTGCCCGCGGCTGTGCAGGTCCTGCCGTAACGCCTGCCAGAGCCGGGGTTGCCAGCGCTGGTCGGCGGGCAGAGTCACCCGCTCGCCATCGCCCCGCCGCAGCAGCGACTGGCCTGTGGCCCAGTCCGCCAGCCAGTCGCCACGATAGACCTGATACTGGTCGAAGAGATCGGCGATCTGCGCGGCCATTTGCCAGCGCCGCTCCAATGCGCCGTCCGGCCGCTGTGACTGGCCGATAAAATGCCGCAAGGGGGCGAAATCGGCATGGGACAGCAGTTCCGGCAAGAGCCGCATCAGTCGCCAGGTGAGCGGTACCTTGTCCAGCGGCGAGCGGGCCGAGACGATGCCTGTGCCCAGCACCCGTGCATAGCTCTCCCAGAGAAAACGCCCCGGCAGGGCGACGCGCACCGCTGCGCAGATGCCCTCATGGGCTGCCAGGGTCCATTGCAGCCACTCGGCGATGCCGTTGCTCTGGACGAGAAAGATTTCCTCTTCCAGCGGCCGAAGCGGGTGCTCGCGCAGCCATTCCAGAACGGCATCGCTGAGCCACTCCAGACGGTCGCCATGGAGGACGATAAAGCCCGGTTCGATTTCCGGATGATTCATGCGGGGGCAGGCGCCGAGCCGATCGGCGTGATTCGGTATAGATCCTTTGACCGTCCGCGGGCATCTGCATGAAAGCAATCCGGTAAACGTCTGTGCAGGCTCATTCCCGCCTCCTTTTGCGACTTCGGTAAGGTTATGGGTGCTTTGTCATGCAATATTTGCCACATGTATCATCATGGGCCTTGACAGCGGCATGGCTGAAAAATGACGGCCCCATCACCCGCTCGTGAATGGCCGGCAGCCGCCGCGCTCAAGACACCGATGTCCCGACGCACTCCAGCCCCACAAACCCCGATCCTACCCGTGTTGCGAGTATATACCAGAACTCCGGTAACAAACCGTCCCACTCCTCGTGATGAACAGCGATGCGGAAATCCAGCAGGCCATCGCGGACTTTATTCGGGCGCAGCGGGCGTCGGCGCCCCGGCAGCGATAATGCAAGACTGGAGAACCGGATAGGCGACGGCGGCCATAAAAAGTACGACGCCGTACAGTATGGTTATGCCAGTATATGCCGACGTAAGATAAAGCTCATCACATAGCTGAGGAACTCCGGGAGCACCGGCAGGAGGGCATGCAGGTGCTCACCATGGGGCACTTTCATTTCTGTTATTTTTACAAATCCCCCCAGTCTGGCGCGGCCAGGCGGAAACTATCCCCCTGATACTGGTAATGCCGCTCCCAGGGCCGCGGCGTCAGTTTGGCACCGCCCTGTTTGACGGCCAGCACCTGATGCAGTGCCGACCAGTTACGCCAGAAGGCATAGGCGCAGCCCGCCATGTAGATGGTCCAGATGCGATAGCGCTTGTCCCCCACCATGGCGACGGCTTCGTCCTTGTGTGCTTCCAGGCGTTGTACCCAGTGGATGAGAGTCTGGGCGTAGTGGGGACGGAGATTTTCCACATCCAGGACTTCCAGATCCTGCCCCGCCATTTCCAGTACCAGGCGCCATAGATGCGGGATTTCGCCGTCGGGGAAGACGTACTTGTCCATGAAATCGCTGCCGGAATGGTGCCCGTCTTCGTCATCCTGCTGGCTGGCGGTGATGCCATGATTCATCACCCAGCCACCTTCCTTGAGCACCCGGTTGATGACGCCAAAATATTCTCCAAGCCTGGCGCGGCCGACATGCTCGAACATCCCTACCGAAGACACCTTATCGAAATAATCCCGTTCGGGAATGTCGCGGTAATCCTGCAGGCGGATTTCCACGCGATCCGCCAGGCCCTCGTGTTCCATGCGTTCCTTGGCGTAGGCAAACTGCTGCTCGCTGAGGGTGACCCCCACGCCCTGAATCCCGTAATGGTTTGCGGCCCAGCTCAGCAGACCACCCCAGCCGCAGCCGATATCCAGAAGCCTTTCACCCGGTTGCAGATGGAGTTTGCGGCAGATATGGTCCAGCTTCTGCTCTTGGGCGGTGTCGATATCTTCCGCGCCGGTCTTGAAGTAACCGCAGGAGTAGACCATGTTGCGGTCCAGCCAGAGCTTGTAGAAGTCATTGGAAACATCG
>DAIEIW010000099.1:0-4155 GCA_027351205.1 Acidithiobacillus sp. | reverse complement strand
CTATAACTATTACAAAAAGCATCGTTAAAGTTATTGACCACGCTGATATCAGCGATGGAAGCGAGTTGATTCATCCGAACAGGATCAACCTTACGGCATGTTCAGGGAGTTGGTAAATGCGGCAAATTGTCGCACCTCGCCCTTTTCTGCCGCATCATCGGCATCAAGGTGGCATGTAATACTATGTAACTCATCCATAACTGCCACCCATTACCGCCGCCAATAGGGCGCCAATAATAACGCTTCCGGCACCAGCGTTTTAATCGCTGCGGGAATTTCCAGCGTTAAACCAGGGCGTGGGCGGATGCTGACCCACAATAAATTCGTACGCATATTGAGATCGGCAAATACTACCCAGGAGTCGTAATGGTGCAATACGGCGTTGATAATACGCAGGGTGTGTTGCTGGCGAATACCGCTTTTTTGGCGGAGTCCGGGGAAGATCATGCGGAAATCGGAGAGGAGATGGCCGACATCGTCGCGGCTGGGGACTCTTTTCGAGAGGGGCTCGTCGGGTTGCAGGCCGGCAAAGGCGGACGGCTTGAGGGACGTCGATTGGGGGGTCTTGGGCGCCAGCGGTGATGCAGACATGGGGCTCTCCTGCATAAGCGAGTCGCCCTCAGTCTGCCTGCTTCGCCGCAGGGCGGCAAGACCTTCAGGCGTAGCGCGCGGCGTCCGCTTCGATGATCCTGCGGGCCTCGGCCACACTGGCCCAGTCCTTGAGTTTGACCCACTTGCCGGGCTCCAGGTCCTTGTAATGCTCGAAGAAATGGCGGATCTGGTTGCGCAGTGGCTCGGGCAGATCGCTGACATCCCGGATAGCGGAGTAACCGGCGGCGACCTTGTCGTGGGGGACGGCGACGATCTTGGCATCGATGCCCTTCTCGTCTTCCATCATCAGCACGCCGACCGGCCGGGCGCGGATCACGGCGCCGGGAGCGACGGGCTGGGGTGCCAGAACCAGACAATCGGTGGGGTCACCATCGTCGGATAGGGTGTTGGGGATAAAGCCGTAATTGAGCGGGTAGTGCATGGCGGTGAAGAGGAAACGATCGACAACGATGGCGCCGGATTCTTTATCCAGTTCATATTTGACGGAGGAACCCTGGGGTACCTCGATCACGACATTGATGTCATCCGGCAGCGACTGTCCAGCCGGGATTTTTTTCAGGTCCATGCAAAAACTCCTTGTGGGTGATCAAGAAAAAAGGGCGCGCACGCGGGCGAGGTCGGCGGCGGTGTCCACACCTGCTGCGGGTGCTTCTGCTGCGCAATATACCGCAATCTGCACGCCGCGCTCCAACGCCCGCATCTGCTCCAGCGACTCGATATTTTCCAGAGGACTGGAGGGCCACGCGGCGTAGTCCTGCAAAAAGGCATTGCGGTAGGCGTAGAGACCGAGATGCCGCCACCAGATGCCCAGGTTTTGCGGCAAAGTCTGCCCGCTGCTCAGGGGGAAATGGCTGCGATCCCAGGGAATAGGGGCGCGGGAAAAGTACTGGGCGCAGCCTTCGGCATCAAGCACCAGTTTGACCACATGGGGATCGGCCAGTTCATCCCAGTGAGTGATGGGAACGGCGGCGGTGGCCATCTGCCACTGCGAATGATCCAGCAGCAGTTGGGCGGTGGCGTGCAGCAGGGCGGGCGTCATGCCCGGCTCATCACCCTGCAGATTGACGATAATGGCGTCATCGGCCAGTTCCAGCAGACGCGCGGCTTCCGCCAGGCGCTCGGTGCCACAGACATGCTCCGCGGCGGTCAACAGGGCTTCACCGCCATAGCTGCGGATACAGTCCACCACTTCGGGGTGGTCGGCGGCTACCACCACCTGCGCTGCGCCGCTTTCCAGCGCACGCCGCCGCACCTGCTCGATCATGGGAACGCCGCCCACATCCAGCAACACCTTGCGCGGCAGGCGGGTAGATGCCAGCCGGGCGGGAATCAGGATGCAGAAGCTCACGCTGGCTTGTCCTCGTAGGGCTTGGCCTCATCAATGAGCAGCACCGGGATGTCGTCGCGGATGGGATATTGCAGATGGCAACGCGGACAGCAGAGGGCCTGACGCTGGGCGCAGGGTTGCAGACTGCCCTTGCATTGCGGGCAGGCAAGCAGGTCCAGCAGGCGGTGGTCGATACTCATCAGCTTCTCCAGGGCAGCAATGATTGCTCCAGCCAGGGCTGAAAGGATGGCTCCAGCTCCGCTTCGATGCGCAGGGTCCAGTCTTCGGCCTGCGCGAACTCTCGGCATTTTACGGCATCCTTGGCGGTCATGACGAGGGGGCGGGGCAAATGAGCAATGTCGCTCGCGCAAAAGGGGTGGTGGTCGGGGAAAAATCGGGGGGCGGGAATGGCGCCCAGGCCCTCCAGGCTTGCAACAAAACGCTGCGGGCGGGCGATGCCGGTGACGGCAGTCACCTGCTGCCCTTGCAGGCTGTCGAGGCTGCGGGAGCGGCTTGGATCGTTGACGGCGACGAGGTCTTTGGGCTGGATGTGGAAAAGAAAACGGGGTAGCCCGCTGCGCTCCGGGATAGCTGCAGCGGCGGCGGCATCCATGAGCAAGGCGTCGGCATGGAGCATGGCGTCCGGGCGCTCGCGCAGGGGGCCGGCAGGGAGGCAGTGGCCATTGCCCAGGGGACGGGGGCCGGAGAGCACCAGCAGACGCAGGCTGGGCTGCAGGGCGAGGTGCTGGAAGCCGTCATCCAGTAGCGCGAGGTTATAACCATCCGCCGCCGCCGCGGTGATGGCGCGATGGCGGTCGGGGCAAAGATAAACCGCTTGGGTCTGCCCTTGCTCCTGCGCCAGCAACAAGGGCTCATCCCCCGCCTGTTGGGGACTGTCGTCGTGTTGCACCCGATAGGGCCAGTGCGGGGGCCGGGCACCATAGCCCCGGCTGATGATGGCCACCCGCCAGCCCGCTGCGGCGAGTTGCCGCGCCAGCGCCGCCACCAGCGGCGTTTTGCCGCTGCCCCCCGCGGCCAGATTACCGACGACAATGGTGGGGATGCTCGCCGCCCTGCCCCGTATGTGCCGCCGCCGCCATTGCGCCACCTTGCCGGTCAGCGCCCCTAGAGGCCGCAAGGCGGTGGCCAGCGGCCCGCCCTCCTGCCATTGCTGCTCCAGGGTCTGGCGGAGGGTCACCAGTCAAAAACCCGCTGTAAAAATTCCGGCAGGCGTTCGCCCGCGCGACGGCGTTCCTGCCAGAAGATGCGCCGGGTGGCGTCGCCGCGCTGGCGGGCGGCCATCACATCCCCGCGCAGGGCTTGCCAGTGGTCGAGAATTTGTGCAGGGTCCTCCAGGGCGAGGATGGTGTCTGCGTCCAATTGTTCGGCGGCGTTCAAAGTCACGCCGAGGCTGACGCTGACGGGCCGGGAACCGGCATAAACCTGCCACTGCAACATCGGGGAGGCTATCTGCAGATGCACTGCCTGCGCCGCCGCCGACAGGGCCGGATACCAGCGATCATTATCGACGACGACCACCGCCCCGGCGGGCAATGGCGCGCGCTGCCACGCGGACAGCCTGGGCAAATCCGCAGGCGCGTCGGTACCACCGAGAAACAGTAAGCCCTGCCGGGACAGGGGCGAAGCGGCCCAGGCCTGCCGCCATCCGGCCCATTGGGCGGCGCTCAACCCCTGCGCCCACCACAGCAGGCCCTCGTCGGTACCACTGATCATCGCCCGGAAATTGGGATCTACCTGGGCGATGGTGAACAAAGTGGCGAAGTCCACAGGCTCCTGAACGGCTTCGCTGACACCACGCCCGGCCCAGGCCTCGGCCTGGCGCGCGTCTCGCGGGTAGACGGCCTCCAGCGGCGCCGGAATCTGCAGGCCGGGATCAGCCGCCATCAGCACGGCAGGGATCTTTTTCCGGCCCAGGGCGGCGGCAAGCCGTGGTCTGGGCGCCCGGCCCAATGCCAGATAACGCAAGGGGGTCAGGCGCTCCAGCATGCGCCCGACCGCCTGGGGATGGTCGCAAGGCCCAAAACCATAGCCGAGCCGTTCGACACCTTCGGTGTGTTGTTCCAGGAGGGCCGGATACTCCGTCTCAAAAGTCATCACCATGCGCAGGTCGCGGCGCTTTTCGGCGATAGCTTTCGCCAGCTCGATACCCAGTCTTTGCTGGTCAGCATCGCTGAAGCTCTGCATCCACAGGATCG
>DAIEIW010000098.1:0-20315 GCA_027351205.1 Acidithiobacillus sp. | reverse complement strand
TCCAATGGCTATTTCTCCGCTGTTAATGCGGTTTTCTTGTTGCTGAAACCACTCCGTCATCGCCTCTGTCGTTCGGTATTTGTTGAAAAATAGATACGTCGATGGGTTGCCAAAGCAGTCTTGGAGATGCCTCTTTGGGCTGGATACCCAGCCGCTACGATGTACGGTATCGGAGAGGAAGTGGTGTACGCGGCCGGTCCTGATTCCGGCAATTCGATGTGAGCGGCCATGGGAGGCCACATCCTGTATGGTC
Organism: Acidithiobacillus sp.; assembly: GCA_027351205.1. Taxonomy (GTDB): domain Bacteria; phylum Pseudomonadota; class Gammaproteobacteria; order Acidithiobacillales; family Acidithiobacillaceae; genus Acidithiobacillus. Next base: position 20,062 of record DAIEIW010000098.1, on the reverse strand, counting down.
AGCCACGGCTTGTAACTCGTAACGCCGGCGAGCCATAGCAGGTATCCCCAACCTGATGATCTGTGAGTCAGCATACACCTTCACTCCAAAGCTGAAAACACAGGATGATACTTTTTTGTCGAGGATGATACTTTTTTGTTCAGGATGAAACTATTTTGTCCGGGATGATACTTTTTTGTCCGTTAACAATACCGGCACACCGAACCGCCCCGTCACTCCACCGTCACGCTCTTCGCGAGGTTACGCGGCCGGTCCACATCGGTGCCCTTCACCAGCGCCGCGTGATAGGCCAGCAATTGCACCGGGATAGCGTGGACGATGGGGGAGAGCAGACCGGCGTGACGCGGCAAACGCATCACATGCACGCCCTCGCTGGCGTTAAAGTGGCTGTCCGAATCAGCGAATACATAAAGCTCACCGCCACGGGCGTGGACTTCCTGCATATTGGCCGCCAGCTTTTCGAGGAGACGGTCATTGGGCGCGATCACCACCACAGGCATGTCGCGGTCCACCAGGGCCAGGGGGCCATGCTTCAATTCGCCCGCAGGATAAGCCTCGGCGTGGATATAGGAGATTTCCTTGAGTTTGAGCGCACCCTCCAGCGCGATGGGGTAGTGCAGGCCGCGCCCCAGAAAAAGCGCATGGTCCTTACTGGCAAAACGAGCCGCCCAGCCCTGAATCTGCGGCTCGAGGTTCAGGGCATGCTGGACACTGCCCGGCAGTTGCCGCAAGGCGTCCAGGTGATCAGCCTGCTGCACCTCGTTCAGATGCCCCTGCGCCTTGGCCAGGGACAGGGCCAGCAGATAGAGCGCCGCCAACTGGGTGGTGAACGCCTTGGTCGAGGCCACTCCGATCTCCGGGCCGGCCCGGGTCAGGAAGCGCAACGCCGACGCCCGCGGAATGGCGCTCTCCGCGACATTGCAGATGGCCAGCGTGCGGGTATGACCGAGATCCTTGGCACGGCGCAAGGCCTCGAAAGTATCCAGCGTCTCGCCGGATTGTGAAAGGGTCACCACCAACTGGCGCGGGTCCGGAATAGAGTCCCGGTAGCGATATTCGTGCCCCAGCTCGGCCTGCGCCGGAATACCCACAATGCTTTCCAGCCATTGGCGTCCCACCAATGTCGCGTAGTGGCTGGTGCCGGAGGCCAGGAACAGCACCCGGTCCACATCGCGAAACATAGCTGCGGCACCTTCTCCCCAGAGATCCGTCAGATCCAGTTGACTGTTCAGCGCACCTTCCAGGGTATCGGCAAGTGCGCGAGGCTGTTCGTGGATTTCCTTCTGCATGAAGTGACGATAAGGTCCCAGATCGACAGCCGCCGCACTGAGCTGACTCCAGTGTTCTTCACGCTGCCGCGACGCTCCGGCCTGATCCGTAATCCACAGGGTCTGCCGCTGCAGCATGGCCACATCGCCATCTTCGAGATACAACACGCGGCGAGTCACCGGCAGCAGGGCCGCCACGTCCGAGGCAAAGTAATGCCCATCATCGGCAATGCCCAACAGCAGCGGGCAGCCCATCCGTGCCACGCACACGGTCTCCGGATCGCCGCTGGAGATCACCGCGATGGCATAGGCGCCGCGCAGATCGCCCACTGCTCGGCGGGTCGCCGCGAACAGGTCCGGCGCAATCTGCCGATAATGATGCACCAGATGCGCGATGACCTCCGTGTCGGTCTCGGAGGTGAAGGTGTACCCCGCTGCTTCCAGACGCGCGCGCAGGGCATGAAAGTTCTCGATGATGCCGTTATGGACCACGGCGATCTGTTCATGGGAAATCATGGGATGTGCATTGCACTCGGCGACGCCGCCATGGGTGGCCCAGCGCGTGTGGCCGATGCCCACCTGCCCCTGCAAGCCACGCTCGGCAACGGCGGCGGTCAGCTCGGCGACCCGCCCGACGCTGCGCACCCGCAGCAAATCCGCACCGGTCCCCAATATCGCCAGCCCGGCAGAATCGTAGCCACGATACTCCAGGCGCTGCAGCCCCTCCAGAATCATCGGGACCAGATCTGTTTTGCTCACCCCACCGACAATACCGCACATGATTCTGTTCTCCTGTTATCGAAGACGATCCCGCGTTATCCGGAATTACTTTTTGTCACGCCGCGGCCGCTGCCAATGGGGAATGGTACGCTGCGGGCTGCGACTCAGCGTCAACCCCCCTGGAGGCACCTCTTTGGTAATGGTGCTGCCTGCGCCGATGGTCGCTCCGTCGCCAATATGCACCGGCGCCACCAACTGGCTGTCGGAGCCGATGAACACATCATTGCCGATGATGGTCCGATGTTTGTTCGCCCCGTCATAATTGCAGGTAATCGTCCCGGCGCCCACATTCACCCCGGTACCGATCTCCGCGTCACCGATGTAACTCAGGTGATTGGCCTTGCTGCCCGCGCCGATCTTGGCAGCCTTCACCTCGACATAGTTGCCGATATGAGCGGCTTCACCGATCTCCGTTCCGGGGCGAATCCGCGCGAAAGGTCCTATCCGCGCCCCAGCCCCAATTTGGGCGCCTTCGATAAGGCTGTAGGGTAGAATCTCCACATCGTCACCAATCTGCGCATCCTGCAAAACGGCGCCAGCTCCCACGCGGACGCGATGCCCCAGATGCACATCGCCGACAAACAACACGTTGGGATCCACCCAGCAGTCCTGACCGCAAGTAAGCTCGCCACGAATGTCTACCCGCGCGGGGTCCGCCACCCGTAATCCCTGCATCTGCAGCGCGCGCAGTTGCTGCCGCTGAAACACGCGCTCCAGAACCGCCAACTGCATGGGGTCATTCACCCCCAGAGCCTCGGTCGCATCAGCCAGTGTAAAGGGCCAAACGACATAGCCGTCCGCCCGCGCTGCCGCCACCACATCCGTCAGGTAAATCTCGCCCTGGGCATTGCGTGCAGACAGTCCCTGTAGCCAGCCCGCCAACGGCAGCACCGGCAGTACCATCATCCCAAGATTTATCTCGCAGATGGCCTGTTCGTCCGTCTGGCAATCCTTGTGCTCACGGATACCCTGCACCTGACCGTCCGCATCGCGGAGAATCCGTCCGTAGCCGTGGGGCTCGCTTACCGATGCAGTCGTCAATCCAAGTGCTGACACTGGGGTTTGTTGGAGAAATTCGCGCAGTGTCGCCGCCGTTAAGAGGGGCACGTCGCCGTACAATACCAATACCCGGTCCGCTCCCGCGAGACCCGGTAGCGCTGATTTCAGCGCATCGCCGGTACCGAGCTGCTGCGCCTGAGTCCACCAGCTCGCCTGCATGTCAGGGAAGACAGCCTGCACGGCATCGCCGCCGAAACCGACCACAATGTGGATACGCCGCACCGCCAGATCTGTCGCCGTAGCCAGTACGTGGGCGAGCAATGGTTTTCCCCCAAGCTGTTGCAGCACCTTGGGTAAAGCCGAGTGCATGCGCGTGCCCTGCCCGGCAGCGAGAATTACGATATCCGTCAACATGATGACTCCATGCCCTGCGTTATCTGTCAGCATAAACGCCAGACCATAAAATACACAGACCCCAGGGACTCTTCAGCCACTGGGGTCTGTGTGGTGTTACTCGACACGTCTGCACATATTGCGCGACGGTCAGCGCAGCAATCCCTGCTCCCGCAGGCGTTGCACTGTCTTCAGGCGGGCAATCTGCTCCAGCAATTCCGCCTGAGCCGCCGCATACTCCATCTGGTCCGTGTGTCCCGCCATCCGAGCTTCAGCAGCCTGCTTGGCCGCTAAAGCCTTGGCTTCGTCGATATCTGTCGCGCGCTCCGCCGAGTCAGCCAGCACCGTCACCATGTCGGGCTGAATTTCCAGAATCCCTCCATTGACGAAGAGATATTCCGTCTCCGCACCGTGAATGATCCGCAACTCACCAGGGCGCAGCCCGGTCAGCAACGGCGCGTGGCGGGGCAGAATGCCAAGTTCGCCCATCTCGCCGGGGGCCACCACCATATCGGCGACCCCCGCGTAGATGCTGCCCTCGGCGCTGACTACCCGCACATCTATGGTCATCGCCATGATTTAGCCTTGCTGCAGCTTTTGGGCCTTGGCAAGGGCTTCATCTATGGTACCGACCATGTAGAAGGCCTGCTCGGGCAGGTGGTCATACTCTCCTGCCACGATCGCCTTGAATGCACGGATCGTTTCCTTCAGGGAGACATAGGTACCGGGGCTGCCGGTGAACACTTCAGCGACAAAGAACGGCTGGGACAGATAGCGCTGAATCTTGCGTGCCCGCGACACCAGCAGCTTGTCGTCCTCAGACAATTCATCCATGCCCAGAATGGCAATGATGTCCTGCAATTCCTTGTAGCGCTGCAGCGTCTTCTGGCAGGAACGAGCCACATCATAGTGCTCTTGGCCAACGATCTGCGGATCGAGCTGACGGCTGAAAGAATCGAGCGGATCTAGCGCGGGGTAGATGCCCAGTTCCGCGATCTGCCGCGACAACACTACCGTGGCGTCCAGGTGGGCAAAGGTCGTCGCCGGAGAAGGATCGGTGAGATCGTCCGCCGGCACGTAAACGGCCTGCACAGAGGTGATGGAGCCCACCTTGGTGGAAGTAATACGTTCCTGCAACTGGCCCATTTCTTCAGCCAGCGTTGGCTGATAGCCCACCGCAGAAGGCATACGCCCCAGCAGCGCCGAAACTTCGGTGCCTGCCAGCGTATAGCGGAAAATGTTATCGATGAACATCAAAATGTCGCGACCTTCGTCACGGAAGTGCTCCGCCATGGTCAGGCCGGTCAACCCGGCGCGCAAACGGTTGCCGGGCGGCTCGTTCATCTGCCCGTATACCAGGGCGACCTTGTCCAAAACGCCGGAGTCGGTCATTTCATGGTAAAAGTCGTTCCCTTCACGAGTCCGCTCGCCGACGCCTGCGAACACCGAATATCCGGTATGCTCGATAGCGATGTTGCGGATCAGCTCCATCATGAGCACCGTCTTGCCCACGCCGGCGCCGCCGAAGAGACCGACCTTACCGCCTTTGGCGAAAGGACAGACCAGATCGATGACCTTGATGCCGGTCTCCAGCACCTCGGTGCTTGCCGCGAGTTCATCAAAGGCCGGCGCCGGGCGATGGATGGCCTGGCGATCTTCCGTCTGTACGGGTCCTTTGCCATCTACCGGCTCACCCAGGACGTTCATGATTCGGCCCAGGGTGGCATGCCCTACCGGCACGCTGATCGGCGCACCGGTACGGGTGACGGCCAGCCCGCGTTTGAGGCCTTCGCTGGACCCCATGGCGATACCGCGCGCCACGCCGTCACCCAACTGGGCCTGCACCTCGATGGTCAGATTGTTTTCGCCGACCACAATAGCTTCCATAATCTCGGGGACCTGCCCGCGAGAAAAGGCGACGTCGATCACCGGCCCGATCACCTGGACGATATGGCCGACGGCGTTTTCTTTAGCAACCGCTTCGCTCATGATTTAACCCTCAAAAATTCCAAAAATGCTGTGCACACTCGTCAAACCGCCGCCGCACCGGCGCTGATCTCGGCGATTTCCTGGGTAATGGCGGCCTGGCGCGCCTTGTTGTAGGCCAACTGGAGGTCATCCACCATACGTTTGGCGTTGTCCGACGCACTTTTCATGGCGACCATGCGCGCGCTCTGTTCGCAGGCAAGGTGTTCGATAACCGCCTGGTACACCACCGATTCCACATAGCGCTGCATCAGGCGATCCAGCACCGGACGGGCTTCGGGCTCATAGATGTAATCCCACAACTCCGCACGCTGTTCTGCGGACGCCGTCGGTTTTTCGACCGGCAGCAATTGCTCGACCGTTGCTCGCTGCAACATCGTATTCACGAAACGGGAGGAGACCAGATAGACCACGTCGACCTCGCCCTTGGCGTAAGCATCCGCCATCGCCCGGATGGGTCCGATCATGTCGCCCAGATGCGGCCTGTCACCCAATCCGTTCAGCTCCGCCACGAGATGCGCACCATGGCGCCGCAAAAAGCCCAACCCCTTGTTGCCCACCACCGCGAGATTCGACTCGACCCCCCTCTCGTGAAGCTCGCGCATCTTTTGGACGACGTTGCGCAGCACATTCACGTTGAGCCCGCCACAAAGGCCTCGATCCGTGGTCACCACCAGAAAGCCTGCCTTTTTGACGGGGCGCACCTGCATCAACGGGTGTTCATACTCGGGATGGGCCTGCGCCAGATGTCCCAATACCTCGCGAATTTTCTCCGCATAAGGACGGGCGGCGCGCATCCGCTCCTGTGCGCGGCGCATCTTGCTCGCAGCCACCATCTCCATGGCACGCGTGATCTTGCGCGTATTTTTTACGCTCTTGATCTGCCCCCGGATTTCCTTGGCGTTGGCCATGCTACTCTCCTAGTACGTCGAGCCGGACTTGAACTGCTTAACCGCCGCGTCGAGTTGCTTCCTGAAGTCGTCCGTCAGGTCCTTCTTCTCTTCGATTCCGGCCATCAACTCTTTGTTGTTGCTGTTTAAATAAGCGAGCAGCGCCTTCTCGAAAGGTCGTACATTGGCCACTTCGACATCGTCCAGCGCACCACTGCTGGCCGCAAAAAGCGCCGCGCCCTGCTCTGCCACCGACATCGGAGAGAACTGATCCTGCTTCAGCAATTCCGTAACCCGCTTGCCGCGTTCAATCTGCTTGCGGGTAATTTCATCCAGATCGGATGCAAACTGCGCGAAGGCTGCCAGTTCACGATACTGGGCCAGATCCAGACGAATACCGCCACCCAGCTTCTTGATGATCTTGGTCTGCGCCGCGCCACCTACCCGCGATACCGACAGGCCGGCGTTGATGGCGGGACGGATACCGGCGTTGAAAAGATCAGTTTCCAGATAGATCTGGCCGTCGGTGATGGAGATCACGTTGGTGGGCACGAAGGCCGACACGTCACCTGCCTGGGTTTCGATGATGGGCAGGGCGGTCAACGAACCGGTCTTGCCCTTCACTTCGCCCTTGGTAAACTTCTCGACGAAATCCGCGTTGACACGCGCGGCGCGCTCCAGCAGACGGGAATGCAGATAAAACACATCCCCCGGATACGCTTCACGGCCCGGCGGACGGCGCAGCAGCAGGGAAATTTGGCGATAGGCCCAAGCCTGCTTGGTAAGATCATCATAAACGATGAGCGCATTCATACCGCGGTCACGGAAATATTCCCCCATGGTGCAGCCGGCATAAGGCGCCAGATACTGCATGGCGGCGGACTCAGAGGCGTTGGCGGCGACCACCGTGGTGTACTCCATGGCGCCGTATTCTTCGAGCTTGCGCACCACGCTGGCAACGGTGGAAGCCTTCTGGCCGATGGCGACATAGATGCACTGCACATCCTTGCCTTTCTGATTGAGGATGGCATCGACCGCGACGGCCGTCTTGCCGGTCTGGCGGTCGCCGATGATGAGTTCGCGCTGACCACGACCAATCGGCACCATGGCGTCGATGGACTTGATGCCGGTCTGCATGGGCTCGTCGACACTCTGCCGGTCGATTACGCCAGGGGCAATTTTTTCAAGGACGTCGAACTCCTCGGCGTCAATGGCACCCTTGCCATCGACAGGCTGGCCCAGGGCGTTGACGACACGACCGAGAAGGGCCTTGCCAATGGGCACCTGCATGACTCTGCCGGTGCACTTGACGACGTCGCCCTCCTGGAGACCGGAGAACTCGCCGAGCACGACCGCGCCGACATTGTCCTGTTCCAGATTCATGGCCAGCCCGAAACGGCCGCCGGGGAGTTCCAGCATCTCGCCGTACATTACGTCTTCCAGACCGTGAATGCGGAGAATGCCGTCACTCAAGCTGATGATGGTGCCCTGCGAGCGCGTTTCGACACGGCCTTCAAAGCCGGCGATCCGTGCGCGGATCAGTTCACTGATTTCCGATGGATTCAGTTGTTGCATACCATTTCCTCAAGACTTAGCTGCGAAGGGTTCGGGCAAGCTGCTGCACTTGTCCACGCACGGAAGCATCTATGGTGAGATCACCCGTATGAATAACTAGGCCACCGATCAGCGCGGCATCGACCGCTTCCCGGAATGCCACCTTGTGGCCGGTAAAGCGGCGCTCGAGCGCGGACTGCACAGCCGTCTTCTGCCCGGCGTCCAGGGCGACGGCGCTGGTGACCAGGACATCGACAACGCCTTCTGCACGGCGCATGGCGTCCGCGAAAAGTGTGCCGATCTCGGCCGTCGCGGGCCAGCGATCGTTGTGGACCAACAGCGCCAGGAATGCCTCCCACGCCTTGGCGTCCACCGTCACGGGAACCGCAGTCAGCAAGGACACCTTTTCGGCGTCGGCACGCTCCGGATCAGTGAGAAAGGCCTGCGCCTGAACATCGGCAATCATGGCGGCAAGCGCCTGCAGCGCATCCGCCCAGGCCTGTTCCTGGCCGCTCTCTTTCGCCAGCCCATAAAGCGCCTCTGCGTAGGGACGCGCCACCGTGATCAGATCCGCCATAGGAGGCTCCTCACAATTGGCCGACCATACGGTCGATTATGTCGCGGTGGGTCTGATCGTCGATTTCGCGATGCAGAATGCGCTGGGTGCCATTCACCACGAGCTCCACCACCTGCCCACGCAGCACTTCGCGCGCCCGATTGGTTTCGACGTCGATTTCGGCGCGCGCGCTGGCGATGATACGATCGGCTTCCTCGCGCGCCTTACCCTGTGCCTCTTCACGCAACTCCACACCACGACGCTCGGCGTTGGCGATGATTTCTGCCGCCTTTTCCTTGGCTTCGCGGAGCAGTTCCGTCGCACGCTTCTGCGCCAGGGCCATCTCTTCCTTACCGCGTTCCGCTGCCGCCAGGCCGTCGGCAATTTTGGCGCGGCGGTCATCCATGACCTTACGCAAAGGACCATACATATACTTGTACAGCAAGGCCACCAAGATGACGAAGGTGACCAACTGTACGATCAGCGTTCCATTGATACCTACTGGATTCATGACTACCTCACTTGCAAGTGGGCCGGCTCAGCCGGTCCAGCATCAGCCCAGGAACGGGTTGGCGAAGAGGAACCAGAAACCGAAGGCCAGAATAATGAAGGGGAAAGATTCCATCAGACCGGCAAAGATGAAAGTATTCACCAACAACTGTGGGCGCATTTCCGGCTGACGGGTGATGCCTTCAATAGTCTTGGAGGTGATCAGACCCCAACCGATGGCGGAACCCAGACCGGCGGCGCCGAAAATGATACCTACGGCAATGGCAGTAGCAGCAACAATGATGGTATGTGCGTCCATGGTAACTCCTTACAAGTGTCGCAAAGTGGAATAATAAACTCTTAGTGATCCTGCATATTCGCCATGCCGAGATAAACCACCGTCAGCACGGTGAAAATAAAAGCCTGCAGGATGATGATCAAACTCTCAAACAGCGACCAGACTTCGCCCATGACCAGCCCGCCCCACCAGGGCAGCATGGCCAGCAGCAGGAAGACCAGTTCGCCGGCAAACATGTTGCCGAAAAGTCGCAGACCCAGGCTCAACGGTTTGGTGATCTCTTCGATCAGCGACATGATGATATTCATCGGCGCCAGCCAGATACCGAAAGGATGGGTCAGGTAGGTCTTGAAATAGGAGAATCCCTTGACGCGCAGATTGGTAGCGATCATCAACAGAAATACGGCGACGGCGACGCCCAGAGTCGTATTCAGGTTGACCGTGGGGGTAATGCGGAACTCCGTGATCCCGAACCAGTGTGCAACCATCCCCGGCAGGTATGCGGGGATGAGGTCCATGCTGTTCATCAACAGAATCCAGAGAAACACCGTCATGGCGACCGGGGCAATCAGCGGATCCTTGACCGGGAAGCTGCCTTGTACCAGATCGTCGATGAAATCCACCACCCCCTCCAGCCAGTTCTGCATCCCGCTGGGGGCGCTGGCCTGCAAACGGGAGCCCACCACCATGGCGGTAATCACCAGAATGGCGGCCAGGACCCAACCCATGACGATGGTGTCGAGATTAAAGGTCCAGAAGCCTTCGCCGATGGACCAGTTTACGAGGTGATGGGCGATATCGCCTGATGCCACGCTTAACTCCTTTGCCTGGAACGTTCCCGCACCAGAAATGCCAAAAACACGAAATGGGTCAGCAAGAATCCGGCGACCAGCCCGATGACCGGCAGGCGCAGCCAGAATATTGCAAAAATCAGTCCGAGGATGGTGATCGTCCAGCGCTGCAACACCGCTCCACCCAAGCGCTGTGCAGCGCGTTGCGCAGAGGCGGGGAGCGCGATAAGGCGACCACCCAAAATAAGCATGTTGACTACACTCAAAAATGCCGCAAAAAGCACTGCGTAGGCTTCTTCGCGCCCCCAGCCCCAGGCTGTTATCGCAGCCATCAGCAGGGCTAACGTCAGTACAGCGGCGGTCACCCGTCCCACATACGACGAAAAATGGACCATCGCGGTTTGTTTTTTGGGCGCCTTCAACAGACAATTCTTGAATACGCGCTGAGTCTAAACACGCCGATGCAGCCCGTCAAGCGCCGAATATCAGCTTTCGTCATCATCCAGAGACACGCCCAGACACTGAAAAAGTGCCGCCTCCTGTTCCGGATCCTCCCAGCGGATCCGCAATTCACCCCCCCGCCCCTGCGCACGCAGGTCGACGGGCAGCCCCAGGCGCGCGGCGATCCGGGCGGAAAGCGCGGCAACATTGGCGTCGGGCTCCGCCCTAGGTGCGTTGATCCGGCCCTCGGCCTGGACCAGGCGCTCGGTGGCCCGCACACTCAGGGCCTCACGCACCACCCTTTCCGCAATCTGCACCTGGCGCCCGTCCGGGAGGGTCAGCAGGGCACGGGCGTGACCGGCGCTGAGCGCGCCGTTTTCGACATGGGGATGGAGGTCCGGACAGAGGCGCAGCAGGCGCAACTGGTTACTGATTGCAGCGCGGGAACGGCCGAGGGATTCGGCCAGCGCTTCGTGGCTGAGGCCGAACTCGTCGAGCAGTCGTTGCAGAGCCTGCGCTTCTTCCAGCGGATTCAGAGCCTGGCGCTGGATGTTCTCGATGATGCCGATGGCAAGGGCCTGTTCATCACTGCACTCACGGACCACGGCGGGGATATGGCTGAGGCCCGCCAATTGCGCCGCGCGCCAGCGGCGCTCCCCGGCGACGATCTCATAGCGGCCGCCACCGATGGCGCGAATGACAATGGGCTGCACCACCCCCTGACTGCGGATGGATGCGGTCAGTTCTTCCAGAGACTCGGCACTGATCAAGCCGCGCGGCTGGTAACGCCCGCGCTGTAGTACGTCGAGGGGAACCTCGCGCATGGCCGCGCCCGCACCACCTTCACTGGCGAAAAGGGCGTCCAGACCGCGGCCCAGGCCGACCCGTTTCATTTCATCCACTCGCGGCGCAGAAATTCGGTGGCAACGCCCTGATAAGCCCGCGAACCGGCGCAGGCAGGATCATAGACCAGAGCGGCGCGGCCAAAGCTAGGGGCCTCGGCGAGGCGGATATTGCGAGGGACGACCGTTTGGTAAAGCTTGTCGGGAAAATGCCGCTCCAGCTCCAGTGCCACTTCGGAAGCCAGCCGGTTGCGGTTATCGAACATGGTCCGCAGCAGACCATGCACCTCCAAACGGGGATTCAACTGGGCGCGGACCCGGCGCACCGTGCCGAGCAACTGGGTCAACCCTTCCAGCGCGTAGTATTCACACTGCATGGGGATCAGGATACTATCGGCGGCGACCAGCGCGTTTATGGTGAGCATATTAAGGGCAGGCGGGCAGTCGATCAGGGCGTAGTCGAAGCCCGCGACCGGTGCGAGGGCATCCTGCAGGCGCCGCTCACGATCGGGCCGGCCATAAAGCTCCACCTCCGCACCCGCAAGATCGGGGCTGGAGGGTGCCAGGGAAAGGCCCTCCGGAAACGCATTCAACAACACCGCGCTCAGGGGCAGTTCGCCAAGGAGGGCGTGGTAAATGGTCGCAGTGGCGCTACTGCCGAGACCCAGGCCAGTGGTCGCATTGGCCTGGGGATCAAGGTCGATCAGGAGGACGCGCTTGCCGTTCTGGGCGAGTCCGGCGGCCAGATTGACGGCGGTGGTGGTCTTACCCACCCCCCCCTTTTGATTGGCAATAGCGACGGTGCGCATGGCGACTGGGCGGATTTCCATCTTCGACGATAACTTGGCGTAGGATACCCCGTAGCGGTGCGGGGGGCTAGGGCGCGGCGACCGGAATGCGCCAGGAAAGCAGAAAACGCGGCGGCAGGCCGGGAACGGCCAGGTCCTGACGAGTGATGTGGAGGGTTGCGGCACGGGGCCAGTCGGCCAACTCCTCCCCGACACCCGGACCTTTCTGGGCGAGCACCCAGGTGTGCGGACCCTGTAGGTGCCGGGTCATGGCGTCGAGACGAGCGAGGGGCGCGGTGGCACGGCTGATGATGACGTCTGGCAGAAGATCGGGGTGATAATCTTCACTGCCCTGTGGGGCAACCTGCACGTTGGTCAGCCCAAGATCTGCGATGGCGTAGCGGAGGAAAGCGACCCGTTTGGCCGCCGGTTCCACCAGGGTGAACGCTTGTGCTGGGCAGCAGATAGCGAGGGGGATGCCGGGCAATCCGGCGCCGCTACCGATATCCACCACCCAACCCTCCGGCAAATAGGGCAGCACCGCCAGGCTGTCCAGCAGATGGCGGGGCACCATTTCCAGCGGATCGCGCACCGCCGTCAGGTTGTGGGTGGCATTCCAACGCTGCAGGAGGGCGACATAGTGGATCAGCAGGTTACGCTGCTCAGCGCCGACAATGCTGTCGAGGTCGAGAGCCACCAGTCCCGCATTCAGACGGGCGCGCAGCACTTGCGAGGACACCTCCGGCTTGGCCATCGAATCAGCCTGCCTGCTGCAGACCGCGACGTTTCACATGGATCAGAAGCAGGGAGACGGCGGCCGGGGTCACACCAGGGATACGGCTGGCCAATCCGATGGTCTGCGGTCGCTGACGGGCGAGGCGCTGCATCACTTCGGTGGAGAGACCCCGCACATCTGCGTAGTCCATGTCGGCAGGGATATCCATTCCCTCCCAGCGCGCAGCGCGGGTGATCTCATCGTGCTGACGGGCGACATAGCCGGCATATTTGCACTCGATCTCCAGTTGCTCACGGGCCTGCGCATCGCTGCACGGAACGAGGTCGAGCACCTGGAGCAGGCTGGCGTAATCCCAGCCGGGGCGCCGGAGGAGTTCAAGAGCGGTGACATCGCGGGAGAGGGGCTGATCCGTCTTCGCCGCAATACGCCCGGCAATGGCGCTGCCGGGATGGATGCGCAAGCTCTCCAGACGGTTGCGCTCCGCCTGCACCGTGTCCTGCTTGGCACTGAAGGCCCTCCAGCGCGAGTTATCTACCAGCCCCAATGCCCGGCCATGGGGCGTCAGACGCAGGTCGGCATTGTCCTCCCGCAGTTGCAGGCGATATTCGGCGCGGCTGGTGAACATGCGGTAGGGTTCGTCGAGTCCGCGGGTGACAAGATCATCCACCATCACCCCCAGATAGGCTTCGTGGCGACCGGGCGTCCACGCCGTGAGTTCGCGCGCGCGGCGGGCGGCGTTGAGACCGGCGAGCAGTCCCTGGGCCGCAGCCTCCTCGTAACCGGTGGTACCGTTGATCTGGCCGGCGCAGAACAGACCCGGCAAGCGTCGGCTTTCCAGGCTGGGGTGGAGCTCGCGGGGATCGAGGTAGTCGTACTCGATGGCGTAACCGGGACGCAGCAACACGGCGTTTTCCAGACCGCGCATGCTGCGCACCAGTTCGACCTGGACATCGAAGGGCAGGCTGGTGGAGATACCGTTGGGGTAGACTTCGTGGGTATCGAGGCCTTCTGGTTCCAGGAAAACCTGATGCGACGCCTTATCGGCAAAGCGCACGACTTTGTCCTCGATGGAGGGACAGTAACGCGGCCCTACCGACTGGATATGACCGCCGTACATGGCCGACTGGTGCAGGTTCGTCTGAATGATTTCGTGGGTGCGGGCGTTGGTGTGGGTGATGTGGCAGGCCAGTTGTGGCACATCGATGCGCCGGGTCATAAAGGAAAAGGCGGGCGGTGGCGTATCGCCAGGCTGTGCCTCCAGCACCCCATAGTCGATGCTGCGGCCGTCGATACGCGGCGGGGTACCGGTTTTCAACCGCGCCACCGGGAAGGCCATCTCCCGCAGGCGCAGCGCCAAAACGTTGGACGGTGGATCGCCGGCGCGGCCGGCGGGGTAATTCTGATCACCCATGTGCACCCGGCCGCCCAGAAAAGTACCTGTGGTCAGAACGACCTGTGCGGCACGCAGCACCAGGCCGGTTTCCAGGATGACGCCACCCAGCCGGTCGCCTTCCATGAGCAGATCGCCGACCATGCCCTGGAACAGTTGCAGGGCGGGTATGTCTTCGAGCAAACGGCGTACGGCACGTTTATACAGGCTGCGATCGGCTTGGGCGCGGGTGGCGCGCACCGCCGGACCTTTGCTGGCGTTGAGGGTGCGGAACTGGATGCCCGCCTGATCGATGGCGAGAGCCATGATGCCGCCGAGCGCATCGACTTCTTTGACCAGATGACCTTTGCCAATGCCGCCGATGGCCGGGTTGCAGGACATCTGGCCGATGGTATCGAGATTCTGGGTAAGCAGAAGCGTGCGCACACCGAGACGGGCGGCTGCGGCGGCCGCTTCCGTCCCGGCGTGACCGCCGCCGACTACGATGACGTCAAATGAGTTTTGCATGGCGGGATTATCTGCGTTTCACCGGGGTTTTGGCAATTTTTTCAGGATAAAACGGGCAGCCAGCGGACCCGTGATAGGCTTGCCATCCATACCCAGTTGGGTGAGCTGGTTTTCACCGACACGGTAGAGAGTCGGCCCACCGCGCATGCCTTCCAGCCGAATGGTGTTGCCGTCGACCCAAGAGAACTCGTTTCCCCGACGAAAAATCTGGTCACCGCGACCCACATACTGAGTAGTGATCTCCATGGTAAGGTTTTTGTTCAGCGTAATGGTCTCGCGCAAACCGGGACAGTCCGCACAGGGCAGCACCCCGGCATAGGTGCCCGCCCAATCCAGCACCCTCCGGCTGGTATGGGTGGTATCCGGCTTGGGCACTCGCATGCCGGTTAGCGCTGCGGGTTGGGTGGCACAACCGCCCAGAAGGATGGCAACGGAGAGAAACACGGCGTGCGGCCTCAGCACCGCCATACCCCTGCCGCCCGATCCACGTCCTCCTGCAATTCCAGCAAAGTCAGTGCCGGAAATGCCCCTGCCAGCTCCCCCAGCTTCAGACGATACTCCGGATTCTGCGGCCCGCGCCCAGCGTATGCCCCCGCCCAAGTCTCGTAAAACAGCAGACCGCCGCGCCGCGGCGCCGCCGCCAGGGCCGGAAACAAAGGCCGGCACAGAAAATGCGCGACGACGATCACATCGAAAGATTCCGGTTCCGGAGGGTAAGTGACCACGTCCCGGCATTCCACCCGCAGGGGCAGACCATCCGCCTGCTGCCGCAACCCGGCCACCGCACTCCCCGCATAATCCCATGCCCAGGTCTCCAGCCCGCGTCGCGCCAGAAACAGCGCATTCCCGCCCCGGCCGCAGGCGAGGTCCAGCGCCCGACCGCTGGCAGGCAGCCAATCCGCATGCGCCGCCAGAAAAGGCAGCGGTTCCGGCGCCAGTGTCTCTGCCTGCGCGTAGCACGCGTCCCAGCGCGCCCGCTTCTCGTCCTCTGCCATCATACCCTCTCAGTGCTCGTACCGGATGCGCGGCAGCAGTTCGCTCAGATTGCAGGGGCCATGCCGGATATCCAGTTGCGGGATGATGATGGCCTCCATGCCGAGGCGGACGCCGCCGGTGGAGCCAGGGAGGAGAAAGACGATGGTGCCATCGCAGATGGCCGCTTCGGCACGGGATTGGATGGCGCTGGTGCCGATCTCCTGAAAGGAGAGCATGCGGAAGAGTTCGCCAAAACCGGGGATAGGCTTGCTGATCAGAGGGGCGAGGGCCTCGGGAGTGACGTCGCGACCAGTGACGCCGGTACCACCGGTGGCGATGATCACGTCGATGGCGGAGTCGGCGATCCAGTCGCGCATTTGCGCGCGCAGGGTTTCGGCATCGTCGGCGATGATCCGACGGGCGGCGATCTGGTGTCCGGCGTGGCTGGCGAGTTCGGCAATTTTGTCGCCGGATTTGTCGGTTTCCGGCTTGCGGCTGTCGGAAACCGTGAGGATGGCGATGGCGAGAGGTAAAAAGGCTTTGCCTTCGGGTAGCTGCTGCGCACTGCTCACGGCGGTATTCCCTTTACAGGATGACGGAAAGTCCAGTATAAGAGGCTCCGTCCTACGGTCCAAGGGGCACGGCGTGCGGCGCTCGTCATAGGCGTTGATTTTCCGGACGCTGGCACCGAAACAGTCCGCTTCTGATCAGGAGAGCGTCATGGATGTGTTCCTGCCAGCAGATCCGTACCATCCCCCCGCATCGAGCTCCGCGCTGGTGAACGGGGGCGGCTGGCAGCATCTCACGGCGCCGCGTCCGACGGACTGGGAACGGGCGGGGCAAATGGCGGATGACTGGGACTTTGCCCAGGATATCCTCGATCCCGATGAACGCTCCTGGCTGCGCCGCGATGGCGGGCGGGTCTTCATCACCCTGCAGTTCCCCGTGAAGGGGGGTGACGCGGACGCGGATAGCTGGGAGCAACGGCCCCTGGGCATCATCCTGCAGGGGTCCCGGATTACCACGGTGCTGGCGCGGGAACTTGCACCGCTGTCGCCTTTTTTCGGGCAAATGGAACATCTTTCCAGTCCACCGGAAAGTGTCGAAATTCTCGCCGCCATCCTCAAGATTCTGGCGCAAGGTTACGAAGACGCCCTGCACCAGCTCAATGCCGCCATCCACGATAACGAGCAGCAACTGGACTGGACCCAGAGCAACGGCGACTTTTTTACCCTGCTGGAGATCAGCAAGAGCCTGACCCGCTTCGAGGTCGCGCTGGTCGGCAATATTGCAACGGCATTCAAGATTTCCCGTCTGCCGGAAATCCGCGACGACCTGCCCGCCACCCGCCAGATCGATACCGCCCTGCTGGAACTGCAGGTAGCCCATGAACGGGCGCGGGTCTATGCCGGGACAAGCACCTCCATGATGGACGCCTACGCAGGCATGGTACAGAACAATATCAACCACGGTCTGAAGGTGGTGACGGTGCTGGCCATGATCTTTTACGTGCCCAGCCTGCTCGCGACCCTCTACGGGGTGAATACGACCCTGCCTTTTCAGAACACCCACTGGATATTCTGGGTGATACTGGGTCTGGGGACAAGCGTGTCTGCCGGGCTTGCACTGTTTTTCAGGCGGAAGGGCTGGATATGAACAGACTGACGGGCGTACGGAGGGGTCGGGATGCTGCACTGGTTTGACGAAAAAACGGATGCTCCGTTGGAAGTCACGGCGGATTTTCACTGGCCGCCGACCGCAACCTGGATTCAGGTGGTAGCACCCACGACTGCGGAGCTGGATTTTGTCGCAAAGCACTTGCAGGTGCCCGACTATCTCTTTCAGGACGTTTCCGATGAGGACGAGCGCCCGCGCCTGGAGCGGGAAGGAGACATTGCGCTGATCATTCTCAAAGTGCCCGCCCCCATGCAGGCCGACGCCGAGTTGCGCTTCCGGACACTGCCCGTGGGACTCTGGTTGCTGCCCCACCAGATGGTGACGGCGAGCACCCAGCCCCTGGCGCTTTGGGATGAATTGCGCGGGCAGCGCCAGCGGGGCAAGGCACTGCACGTACGAGGGCTGCTCGCGGAGATTTTTCAGGCCATCGCCAGGGACTATCTGCGCGCCTTGCGCCTCATCAACGCCGAGATCGCCGCCACCGAAAAAATACTGCGCGACTCACAGAATAACAACGAGTTTTTTCGGCTCCTCGCCCTCAACAAAAGCCTCATCCTTTTTTCTTCGGCACTCAAAGGCGACATCTCGGTGGCCCAGCAAACCCTGCGGCTGCCGCTGCTGAAACAGGACGAGGGCGATCTGGAAGACATCGCCGATGCCCTTATCGATCTGCAGCAGGCGCGGGACATGACCGAAATTTACGCCTCCACCATTACCAATATGATGGACGCCTATGTCGGCGTGCTGCAGAACAACATCAGCAACACCCTGAAAATCATCACAGCCTGGACAGTGGTCGTGGCCGCGCCCGCGACGGTGGCGAGCATTTACGGAATGAACGTGCCCCTGCCCCTGCAGCACTGGGCCTATGCGTGGCCCGTGCTCATGGGGGGCGGATTTGTGGTATCCGGCATGCTGTTCATGATTTTCCGCAAGAAAGACTGGATCTAAGCGCGCCATGGGCTGCCAGTTTTACGACAAGGCCGCAGGCGCCTGGACAGCCGCCGAACACTATACGGCGGACGGCCTATTTCTGCTGACACCGGAGGCTGCTTATCGCTGCCCGCAACTGGAAGCGGTGCTGCAGCACTGCTCGGAACAACGTCTTTTCTGCCAGAACGCCGAGATCACCCTGCGCCTGCCCGTGGCGTTGCTGGAGCAGGACGCACGGTTTGGCACGGTGGCACGGATGGCGCACCTGATCCTGCACCATACTCCCCGGAGTCTTGCCATTCTGAGTGAAGAAGCGTTGATCCCTGCACTGCAGCGGGACTGGCTCGGGGACTTGCGGCATAGCGCCACGGACGAACTGCTGCAGCGCGTGCTGCTGAGCAGCATCTATAGCCACGAGCGGGTGGCGCGGGTGCTGGTGGAACGCCTGCAGGTGCTGCGCATGGCGCTCAAAACCGCCATGGGTAACGTGGAACTGCGCCAGATTGTGGTTCTGAATCGAGACCTTGGTGAACTGGTTATCGCCCTGCGGGAAACTGGCCTTATTCTGCGCGATGCGCTGCGCGCCACCGCCGGCGAGTCACCGGTCTACCCCCTGCTGGATGCGGCGTTACGTGAGCAACGCCGGATAGAGGATGGCGTAAATCTGATTCACCAGCGCTATCTGGCCGTGACGAACGCCTATAACGGCATTATCCAGAACAATGCCCATACCGTGATGAAGGTCATGACCGTATGGCTGGCCCTGCTCATGATGCCCATCGCTTTCATTATGCCCTGGCACATGATGACGCCTTTGCCCCTGGAGCACTGGCATTATCTCTGGTTCGGACTGCTCGCCTATGTCTTTGGTGTGACCTGGCTGTTCGCGCGCTGGGCCGGTAAGCACGGCTTTTTTTCCATGTGAGGGAGAGGACAGATCCATGATGCGCATCATCCGCGACTCCCTGCTGTCCGGGAACGCCAACCGGCGGAGCTGGATGGCGTTGACCGATCCCTCCGCCAGCGAACTGACGCAGGCGGCAGCGACTCTGGACATCCCCGAGAGCTTTCTGCGCAAACGCCTGGAGGGCGAAGCATCACGCCCCCTGATCAAGGAAGAGCGGCTGATTTCTCTGCAATTCCAGGTACCCATGCCAGAAGCGGGCGCGGCAGGACAATTTACTCTGGTGCCCCTGAGCCTGTATTTCGTACCTGGTTATTTCGTCACCCTGGCCGAGCGCGAGATTCCCTTCCTGAACCGGCTGATCGATCCGCAGAAGCCGCGCAAGCGCTGGGAACTGGTCCTGCGCATCATCGCCGAAGTCACACGCAATTATCTGCCCACCGCACGCTCGGTAACCCGGGAGATGGCCGTAGTGGAGCGAGACCTGCGCCAGGCCCAGCGACATGATGTGGTGTACCGCGGACTGGATATCAACGACCGTCTGCTGGCGCTGGATCTGGGACTACTGCAACTCGAATACGTGGTCAGTGAAATCGCGCATTTTCTCCCCGCCGGAGACACGATCCTGATGGAACTCCACGAAGACACCAGGGTTGAGCTGTCCCAGGTGCGGGACCAGGTGGACAGTGATCAGGCGACCATCAGCGAACTGCTGGAATCTTATGCCTATGTGGTGCACAACAATGTCAATCACCTGTTCAAATTCATGGCGGCATTGATCATTCTCGCAACGATTCCGCTCTTCATTCCCGGAGCGGTCGCCATGAACGTGCCCCTGGGACCTTTGCCGCACTGGCGTTACGGC
>DAIEIW010000092.1:0-3530 GCA_027351205.1 Acidithiobacillus sp. | reverse complement strand
TGGTTAACAGGGTATTGACGGCGGCCTTATGTGCAGATGGACTCATAATTTGCCTCCAATACGCAAGAGCCCGACCACCACACCTTCAATCGTCAAACTATCGCGCTGCAAATCCACAGAAATAGGTGAGAAATCGGGGTTTTCCGGCAAGAGCCAGACCTGATTGCCATCCCGCTTCCAGCGTTTGACCGTCACCTCACCGTTAACCCGGACCACTACCATCTGCCCGTCCTGGGGAGTGAGCGAGGCTTCGTGACGGACGGCGAGGATATCGCCATCGAGAATGCCGGCATCACGCATACTCATGCCCTGCACCCGCAACAGATAATCGGCCCCTGGCGAAAAGAGCTTTGGGTCGACGGGCAACTGCCCCTCCCGGAACTCTTCGGCCAGCATGGGTTGCCCGGCAGCCACCCGCCCGATCAACGGCAAACCGATTTCCTCTTCTTCGCCCGCACAGAGGCGGATGCCCCTGGCCGTACCACTCTGCAGCAGGATATGGCCCTTACGCGCCAGTACCCGCAAGTGACTTTCAGCGGCATTGGGTGAACGGAAGGCAAAGGCCCGCATCAACTCCGCACGGGTGGGTGGCAGACTGTCTTCCGCCATGCGGGCGCGAATCCAGGCGAGAATTTCGGACTGTCGGGGGGTGAGTTCGTCCATGCAATATCTCCTGAGGGCCAGCGGATCCGCCATCTCTGGCGTTGGCTATATTTTTATACAGTATTGCTACAGAATGCAAGGTCCGATACAGGACAGCGCCGCCATCCGACCGCAGTTGCCAGCCGTTTCTGATATTGTTAAAATTTTGCAACATAAAATGTGTATGCAGGAATACAAGGCTGGGAAGGTCAAGGAATGAAACATCTTTTAGCTCGTTGCCTCGTTCTCACCGGGCTACTTTTGGGAGGTGTCGGTATCGCTTTTGCCGGCTCGGAACGCGGGAGCATTACCGGCTTGTGGCAAACTGCGGGGGGCAATGGTTATATCCGCATTTACGCCAAAAATGGTGTACTCTTCGGGCAGAGCGTGGGGCACATGCAGGACACTGTGCAGCAGGCCCGCGCCAAGGGGCAGCCGCAAATTCTGGCGGACTTCGTGCCCAGACGTCCGGGAGAATGGGCACAGGGCCGCATTTACGACCCGAACAGCAAGACCTACTATCACGGCACACTGACGACCCTGGATTCCCGCAAGCTCAAGGTGTACGGTTATATCGGCTTTTCGTGGCTCGGCGGCGACACCATCTGGACCAAGGTTCCATCCAAATCACGGTAGTTAAAGGCCCTCCACAGCCTCCCAGTAGCGGTCTTCCGGCTCCAGTTTTTTGATGTGCTCCCTGAGCACTTCGCCACCCACCGGGTGGCCCCTTCCCCGATCGCGGCGGATGAGCTCCATCAGCGGCAAGGCCGGGAAGTAATGCACAGACATCTCCGTGACCCCCTGATCCCGCAACCATTGTGCTTTTTTTGCCAGATCGGCGACATCCAGATGGGTATCGGCAAGGACAAGGACATCGTGCGTACCGATGGCACCCCGCACCTGCTGTTCCCAAAGCCGCTGGACCTTACCTTCCAGGGCAGGATTCCACGCCGGCCAGGAAAAAACCCCCTCGATCTTCCCTTCGTGCAGGGAAACCCGGATCCCGTCTCTTTCGATGATAGCGATACGCAACCCCGTATAACGGGACTGCACTGATCGGGCCCAGGTGCTTTTACCAGAGGCCGCGGTGCCGACGGTGAAAATGACCAATGGAGATGTTTTCAAATCAGGCATCCGCCCAAATCCGGAATGGTCCGGACTGCCCGAAAATCCGCCCGGTTGCGGCAAGGCTCATAGTCACTTCGGTGTTCATATCATTTCCTGTCGCTGATGATTCCGGGATGGGTGCGCAGAGCATCCATGCCGCAAGTATCGCCGTCCCGACCTGGACTCTATCACATCCAGGGCTCCTGCCGACGGGGTGGACGGTCATCGTCAAAACTATCGCCATTGCCACTCATGACCGCCCAGATCAACGCGGCAACCCAGCCGAGGACGGTCCAGCCGAGCAACAGATCCAGCAGGGTGATGGGTATCCGGTGCGGGCTATCCATGCTCCAGGCCATCAGAGCGGGTAACACATACACGCCTATCGCCATGATGAAGGCGACCATCAGTAACGCCACGAAACCGGCGCGGCTGTCGGTGATCCAGTGCAACATGGGGGTTCCTTTCTGTTTACGCGCCAATCATATAGCGGATTTGAGCAGATTGGCACCCCTGGAAGGGGCCTGATACCCGTTCCCCCAAATAAAAAGGAGCCCGAAGGCCCCTTGTATCCTAAATTTAGGGAAGTTCCCCTTAGTAACCTTTCTTGGCTGTGGCTTTTTTCACAGGAGCCTTGTGCGCGACGGCCTTATGCGCGACGGCCTTGTGCGTGGCCACCTTGGCTGGATGTTTCGCCGGAGCCTTGGCTGGCGTCGCCGCAAAGGCTGTGGAAACTGCGAAGGCAGACATCATGACAATAGCAATAGCAGAGGTTTTCATGGACATGTTGCTTACTCCTCAAGGTTGAAACTGCGAACCTGCAATATCAATATTCATGCCAATCCAAATACCCATTGTTTTTATAAGAGTTCTGCAGAATTCAGGTGATATTTTCTGCCGTAAAACTGTCCGATGTCAGCGACAGAAAACCATCCATTCCCATTAAAATAATGGAAAATCATATAGTTGATTTGTCGCGAATCCGCTATAGCCTCTTTCCGATGCGCCAGGCCGCTGCGGACATGTTTCAAGTCGTAGCCGCGATGGCCGCACGCAGAAGGTCTTCATCCTCTATTTTACTTTTCACCTTGCAGAATACCGCCCCCCTCATCAGGGAATACGGCCACTTCCGCTGCGCCCGGCTTATCCCAAGCTATTTGCAGTTACGATCCACTCTGTGACCTTTTGCACTCTTCCGCCTCATAGCCTTCCTCCCTGACCACAGCGATCAGCGTGGCGGTGTCCGCCAGACCATGCACCACGGCTTCTCCTGGCGCCAGCGTAACGTCCGCTTTTTCTACACCAGGTATGCCTTCCAGCGCCTTGGTCACGGCCCGCACGCAGTGTCCGCAGGTCATGCCGGTGATCTTCAGCCTGATATCGCTCATGGGTTCTCTCCTGTTGGAAATTAGGTGAAAGGAATTCATGAAACCGCCCGTATGAACTGTCATTCGATTGCGCAGGATATCAGCCATGTGCCGGAGTGAAACCTCGGCCACGGATAGCCACTGATACTCTGCGTATAACTCACCACCAGGCCATGGTAAACATTGAAGCTTGGTGTAATGTCAAGAACCCATGCCTCGTGTCTATTGACCAGGTAGTATCGAATCCGAAGTACAGACGTGAAGAAGTAATGTCCCGGTCCAGTCAGGATGCACCACCCAGATTAGCCCTGGATTGGCCCATAAAAATAAAGGCACCCAGCAAAACATGCTAAGTGCCTAATTCTTTTGGCTCCCCGGGACAGGCTCGAACTGCCGACCTAGTGATTAACAGTC
>DAIEIW010000065.1:0-14155 GCA_027351205.1 Acidithiobacillus sp. | reverse complement strand
CCGATCTTACCAAGGGTCGTTACCGTCGTAATAATCGCCACCGCAATCAAACCGGCAATCAGGCCGTACTCGATGGCGGTGACCCCTTCCTCCTCCCGCACGAAGCGGGCTACAGCGTACTTCAACGTCTTCATCGCTCGTTCTCCTTCAAAATCCACCCAAGAAAATGTCTGTTCCCAACGGCAGAGTCCCATTCGCCCACCCCGCAGCCAACAACCAGCAAACTGCGTGCCAACCCATATCAATCGACCGGCAATCACGTTATGGGGGCATCAATGAAACCTTGCCATGGTGTAAATTAGCCTAACATTGTAATCTTGCAAGGGGAAGTGCATAGGAACATCAACAAATACTTACTTAATAAGTAGTCCAATTTCATAATTATTCCAAAAGAAGCGTAGGATGTTTTGCTACACCTGTTACACGCTGTTACATACAGCGAAACCAAACACACCAGCCTTCCGCCGGGCGCGGGGCCGGGGGTTGTACCGGATGGCGGTCTCGGGGATCGCCCGAGTCCATACCATCCGGCCAAGCAGCAACGATACCCAGCCTGCCTGAAAGCAGGCGGCAACACTTCGTGATACAGCATTCGTTTCCTGGGTGGATAACGCAACCAGAACCTATGCACGAGTCGTGCCACCCATTTATCACAAAAATAGTGCATACATAACAAATAGATGCCCATATCGAAAGATGCCTAAGGTTACGAACGCCGTATCCATCAGTTCCAATGGGTAACCAACATTGACCCGCTGTCTGTCCCCTCGCCGGGATATGCCGCCGACACGGGGGATGGGCTCATCCGGGAGCAGGAAGTAATGCGTAACGCCATTTCCCGGAACGTCACCAAAATCATCTGCGCATAACAGGTTGCTCTAATATTACGAACCAGGTCGCGGCCCGCTTATCCCGACATTAATCAATACCATAGAAGGGGATGATGAATCCCCAAAAAGAACTGGCATGCAATATGCTGCCGGCTGCTGTCCCTGCGCGGCAGGGGCGCGAGCAGAACACCTAACCTACTGATTATGGAGAAATGATAAATGTCAATTTTGAACCTTGGTAGCCTGTTGAGTGGTTTGTTGGGCGGCGGCAGCGCGGCGGCCTCCGGTACCGGCGGGCTGTTGTCCGGACTGCTGGGCGACGTGGGCGGAGCGGCTTCCAGCGTCAGCGGCATTCTGTCCGGCGTCGCCTCCACGGCGACCTCCACCTTGGGCGCGGTGGAAGGCGTGGCTGGCGGTCTGGTGAGCACCCTGGGCAGCGCCGTGGGCGGCGTCACCACCGATGCGGAAAGCCTCCTCAACAATGTGACGGCCAATGTGGGCAACACCGCGGCCATCGCCACCTTTGCCGTCGGCGCAACGCTGGGCGCAACCGAAGGCCTGCTCAACAACGTGGTCGGCAACGCCGGCAACGCCCTGGCGGCGGTCAGCTCCACGGTGCCCAGCCTGCTTTCCGGCACGATGGGCGCCCTGGCACCGGTCACCGGCGCGGTAACCGGCCTGGCGGGCGGCAGCACCGGTCTGCTGGGTGGCCTGTTGGGCAGTCTGTAAGGCGGAAGACGGCGCGGGACTGTTCCGTCCCTCCGGCACGGGGTGGGCATATCGACCCCCCGTGCCGGGCCGTTTCCAGGTGTAACCAAAGGAAAACGATCTCGAGGAGAATGACATGAGTGGATCAACAGGGGTATTCGCCAATGTTCAGGGCACCGTCGGCGGCTTGCTGGCGGATCTGGTCAACTTGGTGGGCGGCCTGCTGGGCGGGGTCACCGGCCAGGGCAATGGCGCGCAGGTTCAGGTGGACAACCTGGCTTCCGTCTCCATCAATACGCCGGGAGGCAGCGGCAGCATCGCCCAGGTGAGCGCCACCACAAGCAATGGCAGTGCCGGCGGGGCGCTGGCCGCGGACGTGCAGGGCCTGCTCGGCAGTCTCGCCGGCGGGGTGGTGAATGACCTCGGCAGCCTCCTGGGCGGGCTGGGCGGCGGCCAGGGTTCGGGCTTCGCCCTGTCGGTGGGCAGCCTGGTATCCATAGGCATCAACCAGACACCGGCGCAGGCGTCCTTGCTGTCCCTCGGCATCAACACGTCATCCGCTGGCGCAGGCGGTCTGGGCGGCACCAGCGGCCTGGGCGGCCTGTAGATCCTCAGCGGCCGCTCCCGACCCGCAGACCACTTTCGGCGCGCCGGTCACCGTGATCGGCCGCTTTTTGCCATCACCGGGCCAACGGCCTTCGCTCCACCCCTTCTCAGTGCCCCATCAGCATCAGCGCCATCGCCAGCAAGGCACCGCTCACGGCAAGGGCGATCTTCCCTGGGCGCGACAGCGGGTGTTCGTCTCCGCGAAAATAGTCCGGCGCCGGTTTCCCGACAAATATCATGGGGCTGGACCAGCGCGCCTGTTTCCAGGCCTGCCACCAGAACACCCCCGTCCATCCCAGCAATCCATTCAGCAACAGAAGCCTGCGCCAATGCGCATGACGGCAGCCGTTTTTCCACGCGCGGACGGACGGGAGGAAATAAATCAGGATGAACATCCAGATGAATGCCATGGGAATACTCCGGTACATGAACCTGTCCCGGCCTTGTTCTATGAGAGGTTGCCGAGGGCGGAGCGTTGCCATTCCGGGAACGGGATGCCAGGCAGGGCGCCGTCCGGTCCGGTGAGATCCTGGGCCAGCTTGCTCAAGCGCGCCTCCAGAAAAATCAGGGAGAATATCCACTCGTCCAGTTCGGCGGGTTCGCCGCTGGCCTGATGAAAGCGCAACTCCGCGGCCAGATGCCCCAACTCCCTCTGCACCAGACGAAGCTCCTTGAGCAGGGGCGGTGAAACCGGCGAGGCGTCGGCAGGCGCCGCACTCCGGTGACTCAAGCTTTCTGCCATATGATCCGGCGCTGTATGCACGACGACACCTCTCCCGAATGTACGCTGTACCGGCCACACGCAATTTTTGCGCCAAAGTGGGCGTATGACCATATGCCGGTATTTATTGGGTTACCTGCTGGTCCTATTTTCGCAACGGGGTAAATGGCGTTACGGAATGCAACAAAACGTTACCGCATGGCGTTGATGTCCCGCTACTTCATGGAGTTCACCGGGTTTGACAGATCGCCAGGCGTGCCCCAGAGTAATGGCCGCTTACTGAGCCGTGATCTTATAAAACAGACAATGGGGGTATTTGGTCGTGCCAGCAATTCGTCCCGTAGAAGCAAGCTATGTGAACATGCCACCCGCTTACCGACCGAAATTCTTTGCGGGGCTGGTGGCCTATCAGACGACGCAGTTGCAGCAGGCGATGGGATATTCCCAAGAAATGGCGCACGATCTGGCATACCATCAGATTCAGGGCATCCAGCACGATGACACGGGCCGGCCCCACCGCCATCTGGTCGCGGCGAAGTGGAAAAAGAACATCATCGGCGGTGCGTGGTATGTGGCGGTACCCGAGCGGGCGTCCTCCCTGCTGTGGATCATGATCGAGGACGCGTACCGGGGACAGGGGCACGGCAGCAGGCTGCAGGCGCACGTGGCGGAGCAGGCGCGTGCGGCGGGGGCCACGGGCATGGTGCTGCATGTATTCACGGCGAACACCCAGGCCGTTGCCCTGTACCAGAAGCTGGGGTTTTCCGATATCGGGAAGGAAATGTTCCTCCCCTGGTGAGGGGTGCCGGGCTGGCAAAGCCGGCTTTCAGCCCCCCTGCCCGAGCGCGGCCAGCAGCGGCGCGAGATGCCCGGCGTAAGCTTCCCATTTGCCGATGGCCGAACGGTAGATGGGCTCCTTGACCTGCAGGCGGCTGGCCGTCTGCAGCATCCGGGTGTTTTCGGTAAAATCCAGGCAGCGCGGATCGTATTCCAACTTCATGAATTGCAATATTTCCCGGATACCGCTTTCCGGGTCGGCAACGATGTCTTCATAGCGTACGGTAATGACGTCTTCCGCCATGCGGGATTGCCATTGCGCGAGGGTTTTCAGGTGCGTGCGATAGTATTTTCCCAGGCTATCGAGGTCGTGGCTGTAGGCATGGTCCCCGACCATGTTCTGCTGAAATATGGAAAGGCAGTTGTCGCGCGCATCGCGTTGGCAGTAAATGACCTTTGCTTCCGGGAACAGGAGTTTTGCGCTGCCGAGAAACAGAAAGTTGGTGGGCAGCTTGTCGATAAAGTATCGGCTTCCGGTCAATCGGTGCCGGATCATGTCCAGGTACCATTGGCGGGTTGCGCCGATTTTGTCCGTCAGGTTTTCGGAATCGAGGTGCAGGCTCCGCAGCCTGGCGGCGGCCTGGGGAAAATGCCGGAGCTCCCCAAGGCCGTCGATGTCGGCGTGCATGTCCAACATCTGATGCAGCAGACTGGTTCCGGACCGGGGCATGCCGACGATGAACAGGGGGGTCGGACTCTTTGGCGTCGCGACCGCCACGCTGCCCTTCCAGCGATCATAAATGTCCATGTCATTCCGCAGGGTGTCGGCCATGGCCTCGAAATCGAAGGGTTCGATCTTTTGCAGCATCTGATGTCCCTGACGGTAACAGGCGAACGCTTTGGCGTATTGCCGATGGCTGTGGTGGTGGTTCCCGGCGATGAACCAGGCGTTGACGGCGTAATTTTCCGGAACGTCCGCAGGGAGATGCCCCGATTCCCGATCTCCGCCGCTTTCCCATGACAACAGTGGCTCTATCAGCGCGAAGGATTCCGCGTCATTTTTCCGGCGTTGGAGTATCTCGGCGAGGGCGACCCGCACCCAAAGGTCGGTGGGCGCCAGACTCTCGGCCTTCCGCAGAGTCGTTTCGGCAGCCTCGACCTCGCCCAGTTTCTCCTGGCAGATCGCCAGATTGACCAGCGCTGCGGTATTCTCCGGCTGGTTTTCGAGCAGCTTGCGGATCATGCTCTCTGCCGTCCGGCATTCTCCCATGTGGATCAGGGCAACGCTCAGATGAAATTGCGCATCCGCAGACCCCGGCAGAAGTTCCAGCGCCCTGTGGAAGGTCTCCACCGCTTCATCCACATATTTCAATTGAAACAGTGTCCGCCCTGACAAGACGAGGGCATCGACATGGTCGGGTTTTAAGTTTAACGATTTCAGCAGCACTTCCAGGGTTTCCGGATAACGGCCCTGCTTGAACAGCAGGGTACCCAGATGATAGCGGAGAGAATGGCTCTGGGGATCATCCGCGATGGCGGATTTCATGTATGCTTCGGCTTCCCCTTCGCGTTGCTGTGCGACGAGGTTCTGGAAAATATAATGTCCGAAATCCGTATGCGCGGAATAGGTATCGGCGGCTCTTCTGAATATTTCTTCCGCTTCGGTCAACCGGCTCTGTTCCTGTATGGCGACCCCCAGACCGATCAGCAGCGACGGATTTTCGCCGTACAGATGAATCCGCCGTCGGAACAGGGCTTCGGCGCCGCGATGGTCGCCGGTGGTCAACGCCAGCATGTTCCTGTGATGCAGGGCGATGGCGTGGTTGGGGTCCGTATCCAGTGCCCTATCCAACAACACCCGCGCGTCTTCCTGCTGACCTTGCTGCGCCAGGGCGACGCCCAACTGGATGAGGCAGTCCAGACATTCCGGGCTGCGCGCCAGCGCTTCGCGAAAGGCGCGTTCGGCTTCCGGGGTACGCTGGCAGGCGAGGAGCAGGAGTCCGTAATTATATAATGCGGGCACGAAATCGGGCTTTGACGCGGTGGCTGCGAGGTAAAGTTCTTCGGCGGCCACAAGGTTGTTCTGGTGAAACAATATGAGAGCGAGATTACTGAGGGTATCCGCGTTGTTACCATCCACGGCAAGCGCCGCTCTGAATGCGCGTTCGGCCAGGTCCAACTGGGCATTTCCGGCCGTGGCCTGCCCTATGGTGCTGAGGAGGTTTATTTTTTCCTCCGCCGGGATGGCCGTTACCTGTTCGATCAGCGTTATCGCGTCGCCGTATTTTTGCTGGGAATAATGGTTTTTTATGGCTTCCAGGGCAATATGAGCGGCGTCTTTTCTGGAGGGATGGCGTTTTTTAAACATCTTTCATTCCTGTTTTGACGTAGTCGTTGGCGTCCTATGCGAATACGGCATCATACCCTATCCGGCACGAGAGGCATCAGGGCAATTCCGGGCCCATTCTTCATGGCCTGCGCCAGGGCAGAACGGGCGGTACCTTCCACCACAACAGCAGCACGCCGATCCAGATCAGGACATAGATCGAGGTGAAAAAAGACATGGGCAGGTGCCAGAACAGCAGATGATCGATCCAGGTCTGGATCAGGGGCAGGCGGTAGCCCTGCCGCCCTGCCGCTTCCTGCAATTCGCTCTGCCAGATGGTCAGAAAGCAGGCGGTGCCCAGCAACGCCTGTATAGCCACCACCAGGAGCGCCGCGAGGTGGAGGGCCCGCCACCAGAAGATGCGGACCCACCGCCAGCCCCACCAAGCACCCAGCGGGATGGCGATCAGGCCAAAGACGTTGAAGGCGATGATCAGGATATGAAAAGCCAGAATCGCCTGAGCCAGCCAGAGTTCACTTTGCATGTCCGGTCTCCGTTGCGGAACCATTGTACACCCCGACAGGCGGTGACCTGCCAGTATTAGCCGACCCTGCCGACCCTGGGGACGATTCCATATCAACTTTGCTGTTGACGAACCCAATATATGTGCTAAATTATCTATTGAGATGTCTATATATTGTGTTCCACTGTCCCGAGACGCGACGGTGGCGGTTCGGTGGCGGTCGGGAGAACATCGCGATGAACGATCCTTCGGTATTGAAGCGAAACGGCGCAAGGGTGCCTTTTGATCCAGGTCGTATCTGCTCGGCCATCACCCGGGCGGGCCGCGCGAGCGGCGAATTTGACGACGGCGTTGCGGAAAGAATCACCGACGTGGTTCTGGACGCCCTGGCACCCAGCGCAGCCCATCGTGAACCCACCATTGAACAGATTCAGGATCTGGTCGAACTGGCGCTGATGGACGAGGGCTTTTATCGCACCGCCCGCGCCTATATCGCCTACCGCGAACAGCACCAGCGATTGCGCGGGGATCGCCAGGCGATGATAGACGCCATCACTTCCGTGAATGAGTACCTGGATCGGGAGGATTGGCGGGTCAACGCCAATGCCAACCAGGGTTATTCCCTGGGCGGCCTGATCCTGAACATTGCCGGAAAAGTCACCGCGAACTACTGGCTGAGTCATGTCTATCCTGAAAAAATCGGTGCCGCCCACCGCGAGGCCGACCTGCATATCCACGATCTCGACATGCTGGCCGGTTATTGTGCCGGATGGTCCCTCCGCACCCTTTTGCAGGAGGGTTTTAACGGCGTACCGGGGAAGGTGGAGGCGGCACCGCCGCGTCACCTGTCGAGCGCCGTCGGGCAGATGGTCAACTTCCTCGGCACCCTGCAGAACGAATGGGCAGGCGCACAGGCCTTCAGTTCCTTTGACACCTATCTGGCGCCGTTCGTCCGCAAGGATGGCTTGTCCTACCGGGAGATACGCCAAAATATTCAGGAATTCATCTATAACCTGAATGTCCCTTCGCGCTGGGGGGGCCAGACGCCGTTCACGAATGTCACCTTCGATTGGGTTTGCCCTGACGATCTGAAGGAACAGGTTCCCGTGATCGGCGGAGAGGAGATGCCTTTCCGCTACGGCGATCTGCAGGCAGAAATGGAGCTGATCAATCAGGCCTATATCGAGGTCATGAGCGAAGGCGACGCCAGGGGACGGGTTTTTACCTTTCCCATACCCACCTACAACATAACGTCCGATTTTCCGTGGGATTCGGCGAATGCCGAAAGACTGTTCGCCATGACCGCCAAATACGGCCTGCCCTACTTTCAGAATTTTATCAATTCAGAACTGCAGCCCAACATGGTGCGCTCCATGTGTTGTCGCCTGCAACTCGACCTGCGTGAACTGCTCAAACGTGGGAATGGTCTTTTCGGGTCCTCGGAACAGACCGGCTCCATCGGAGTGGTGACCATCAATTGCGCCAGACTGGGCTATCTTCATAAAAACGATTCGGAAGGTCTTTTCCGTAGTTTGGATGCGCTCACGGAAATGGCGAAAGAAAGTCTGGAGATCAAACGCAAAATCATCCAGAGACAGATGGACACTGGCCTTTTCCCGTACTCCAAGCGCTATCTGGGTACCTTGCGCAATCATTTCTCCACCATCGGCGTGAACGGTATCCATGAAATGATCCGCAACTTCACCGGTGACCGCGAAAACATCACCACCCCTGCGGGATATGCCCTCGCCGTTCGTTTTCTCGACCATGTCAGGGAACGCATGGTGGCTTTTCAGGAAGAAACCGGCCACATGTATAACCTCGAGGCAACTCCTGCGGAAGGCACCACCTATCGTTTCGCCAAAGAGGACCGGAAGCGCTTTCCCGATATCTTACAGGCGGGCCTCCCGGACAAGCCGTACTACACCAACTCGTCACAACTGCCCGTAGGCTTTACGGACGACCCTTTCGAGGCCATGGAACGCCAGGAGGCGTTACAGGCGAAATATACGGGCGGAACCGTTCTTCACCTGTATATGGGGGATCGCGTCTCCAGCACGGAAGCCTGCAAGCGCCTGGTGCGCCGCGCACTGGAACGTTTTCGCCTGCCCTACATTACGGTTACGCCCACTTTTTCCATCTGCCCGGTGCATGGATATCTATCGGGAGAACATCCGTTCTGTCCGATCTGTGATGAAGAACGACTTGCCGAAAAACGGCGGCATTCCGCCTGAACTGAGAAAGGAGAATATCATGTATCCTGAAACGATGAACCAAAATCCTCTTGAAATTGAACTGGCGGATGACGAAAGACAACCCTGCGAGGTCTGGACGCGGGTTATGGGTTACCACCGACCGACTTCTTCTTTCAATATAGGCAAGCAAAGCGAGCATTCGGAGCGCAAATACTTTGTTGAGGCCGGGAATCCGGATACGGGCGTGTCGCGGCCGGTGCATTGACGCGGCGATGAGCGAAGCGGCCACCACGGTGGACATCGGGTTACAAACCTTACCGCCATTGGGCGGTTTCGCGCGGTTCAGTACGGTGGATTATCCCGGACATCTATGCGCCGTGATCTACACTCAGGGCTGCCCATGCCGCTGCCGCTACTGCCACAATCCGCATCTGCAGCAGGGGCGTGGCCACTCCGGTATATCATGGCCGACCATCATGGCCTGGCTGGCCACCCGAGCGGGATTACTGGATGCGGTGGCGTTTTGTGGTGGCGAACCCACCGCTCATAAATCGTTACGGGCGGCGCTTCAGCAGGTGCGGGATTCAGGATTTGGCACCGCCCTGCACACATCCGGAATATATCCTCACAACTTTTCGCAAATGCTGCCTTATATCGATTGGGTAGGCTTTGATATCAAGGCGCCTCCCGCCCGTTATGCCGCCGTCACGGGCGTACCGGGAAGCGGCGTCCGGGTGCAGGACTCTGTAGAATGGTTATTGTCCGGCCATGTGGCTTATGAAATCAGAACCACGGTGCACCCGGCCATACTCGATACTGCGGACCTGATCGCGATAGCGCGCTGGTTGAAGCTTCTGGGAATTTCCCGCTGGGTACTGCAATCTTTCAACCCGGCAGGTTGCGTGAATGCGGATCTGGTTACCAGCTACGCGCCGATCGACCATGAACTGTTTGATGAGTTGCGTGGATACGTACCCGATATCTCGGTGAGATAGTCCGCCATATACCTGCCCACTGGTCATGCCGCAGGCTAATGACAGGCGTTGCCCTGATGCGCAATATGGATCACCTTTGCCGCCACCTCCAGGTCTATTGCGGATTCGGCAATGAATTTACCGGAATATGCCGCCTGCTCCTGCAGGAGGTCATAACAGTTGGCGCCCGCTATATCCAGCAACAATGCCGGAATATTTGCCGCCCTGAACGCGTCTTCATGCTTGATATAAAAATTATTGCAGCACATTCCGATATAACATCTGGTATCTTGTACCTTGAGCGCTTTCAGCGTCAGCGTAAGGTGCTCAAAGTTTTTTACGGTGGTGACCTTCAGTCCCTGCCTTCCGGCCAGGTCGTATATTTCACCGACGTCACATTTCCCGCAGCGGGAGCATCCATCCTTATACCGCCATTTGCACCAGGCCGGCTTGGCGCAGTACGGCACCAGCACCGCCTCCGCCCGCGCGGCGATTTCCATGGCGTCCATATCTCCGTCAGGGTCATGGACCATGAACGAATTGGCTGCAGATGCCGTTATGGCAAGTTGCTGGGCTATCCTGCTGCGCTCGAACAGTCTGTGAAATAATTTTATGACATGGCCGGGGGTAAATCCGGACATCTCCCACCGTAGGTCATAAAGGAGATTTTCCATGCGCCGTGATATTTCACCTTCCGACGCGCCGTACCATGCAGACTGGATTTTTTTGAACAGGTGATGTGGCCTGACGTAAACATTGCCACCGATTTTTGCTGAAGATATCCTGAGTTCGTCGTCCAGAGTCATGCTGCCGTGGAGAACACCACCGGATGTCGCCAGAAAGCCACTATAGGTGCGGTCGTGGTCTGGTTCCAGAAATTGCTCATGACCGCCGCACGCGGTGTGGGATACGCTGTCTATCCACGGCGTATGCACGAGGGTTTCCAAGTTGCACATTTGTGCTATGAACTGCGCCAGGGATTCCTTTAGATGTACCAGATCCGCTGCGCTCTGGTTTTGTAGCGTCGTGAAGTGGAGGCCGGCGGCATGTATGCCGTCCACCGTCAGCTTCTCTTTCGGCACGCGCAATGCGCGAAGCATCGTACCGATGTCCAAGGATCTGTACAGCGTGCCATTCGCGACGATAACATCATCCTGCATTCCGACGTAGACGCTGCCCAGCTTCCTATTGTTTGCGTAGATATCGTTTGGTTTATGGAAATAGACATTTTCGTATCCGCTACTGCTCAGGCCGTTGCAAACAGCCATGCAAAGCCTTTCCAGCCATTGCGCCATGCTGAACTCCTGCGCCTGTATGGTCAGGCTCCAGGCAACCTGATCAGGATATAGATATGCTGTTCCACCACCTGTCACACGGCGGATAACCGGTATGGATCTGGCTCGACAATAAGCAGTTCGCACGGCAAAATCCTTGTCCTCGAAGGCGCCCAGGGCCACCGCGTGGCTATTTTCATAAAAACGTAACAATGGTAACGACTCCATGCGCGTAACGATCATCTGATGCGAATCAAGAATGATATTATCTGCGGCATCCCGAAGCCCGCTATCTCCCCATAACAGCTTATCCATAACGCCTCCTTCCTCAATCACCCTGCACAGGACTGAACTGCATGCCGGGTTTGCCGTGCCAATAGCCGTTACAGGCTGGCGAGTCATATTCAACCGGGGAACTGCTTTCTCCATTCAAGGCGGCATGGAATGCCCGTATGACGGACTCGGTGGCGGTAAGTTGCGGGGAAATGCGGACGATATCTATGCCCATTTCCGACATGGCCACGGTCTCATTCAGGAGGTTGCACGGAATACCGGACTGAAGCTGAATGCCATTGATGGTAAACAGGCGTTCATGCTCCTGGGTGAACAGCGCACGCCCCTCCGGATCACTTATGCATCGCAGTTCACACGCATCCTTGCCGACGTTATCCGCCCTGGCCGTGAAACAGCGGGCTGAAAATGACAGGGGCAGATAACCATACGCAAACGCCTCGGTTTCCATGGCCTCAGGACGCGTGTTTTGCAACATGGCGATGGTGGTAGCCGACAACTCCACCGGAGGAACCCATCGCCTGGCTCCCAGATCGGCCAAAAGCGACAAGGTTTCGGCGTTATAACAATTGATATGGGGTCCGATGACGAAGAGGCCCCGCCCCGCCAGCAGATGAACCGCTGACATGTCGTTGGCTTCCACCAGGTAATGGGCATTCGCACAAATCCTTTCCAATTGCAGAAGGTCTGAATTGGCTTCCAGAAGGGCCAGTGTGGACAGCACGACCTCCTTACCTGCGTCGGTCAGACGCGCTGCGATGTCGAGCCAGTCGGCGCTGCGCAGGGCGCGTCGTTTCGCGCACACGGTCTCGCCCAGATAAACGATGTCCACTGGCCAATGTTCCGCGCGCCGGTAAAACTGCTCTATGTTTTCCTTTGACCAGTAATAGTGAATCGGGCCTAGCGAGATCTTCATTCTCCGCATCTCCTTATTTAAGGACGCTGTCTTGTTGTGCAAAAATCCATCCATGAATGGCGGGCATGCCGGACGGATATCAGTGCCAGGGCCGGTGATAGGCCCCGAGCGTATGCGTCTGCCCTTCGGAAAGACGATCGAGAACCGCGGTCCATTGGTTTCTGACCAGATATCGTGCAGGATCGGCGGCGCAGGTATCTATGGCTTCGCGCAGAACGCGGGCGACGGACGCAACGTAGGCCGGGCTTCGCTGGCGGCCTTCCACCTTGATGGCGGCTATGCCATGGTGGAATAAGTCCGGCAACACATCCAGTATATTCAGGCTGGTAGGCTCTTCG
This sequence comes from Acidithiobacillus sp., assembly GCA_027351205.1. Lineage (GTDB taxonomy): Bacteria > Pseudomonadota > Gammaproteobacteria > Acidithiobacillales > Acidithiobacillaceae > Acidithiobacillus. Next base: position 1,676 of record DAIEIW010000065.1, on the reverse strand, counting down.
ATGGCGTAATAGGCCTGGGCGTCTGTGTAGTAACGCCCCTTGCACAAGGTGGGGTAACCAGCCGCCTCATTCAGGCCGTGACGGTCGATCAATACGCCGTTCAGTCGAGACTCGCGGCCCAGGGCCGTCTCCTCCCAGCGTACGGACTCTGCTGGTGAACAAACTCCACTGGCATTCGGGGAGCGTCCCGTAATGTAAGATGACAAGGCGCAACGGCCTTCCACCATGACGCACAGGCTTCCATAACCGAATACTTCGATCTCCACCGGGCTGTTGGCTATGGTGTGCCAAAGCTGTTGCAAGGACAGGACCCTGGGCAGAACGGCGCGTTGAATGCCAAATCGCTGCTGGTAGAACTCCAGGGCCTTATACGTGGTGGCGGATGCCTGCACGGAAAGATGCAAACGTAGATCGGGGTAGTGGGTTGCGGCATAACGCAACAGTCCCGGGTCCGCCATGATCACGGCATCTATCCCCAGTTCCGCAGCGCGATCCACCGCGGTGGTCCAGACAGCCCAGTTATGTGCCTGTGGGTAGGTATTGATGGCGAGAAGCACCTTTTTTCCGGCGCGATGGGCATATTCCATGCCGCGCGCGGTCTCTTCCGGACCAAAGTTCAACCCCGGGAAATTGCGGGCGTTGGTATCGTCGCGAAAGCCGATATATATGGCGTCTGCACCATTATCGACAGCGGCTTTCAGGGCAGGCAGCCCGCCAGCGGGGCAGACCAATTCGGGTTTTCGGTGGTTCATGTAAAATCCTTTCCGATGTCGGGCCGATAGTTAGGGCTGCAACGCACGGTCCAGCAGGTCGTGCAGGCGTCTATCGGCATGGGTCTTGCGGATGGCGTGGTCGATGGCCTGTCTTATTCGCGGGCCGAGCGGGGCAGGCAGGTAGCCGACCGGAGCCAGCCAGTCCAGGTCTATGGAATCCAGAATATTCTTGAGCTGGAGTCCAACGGATGTTTCTCCTTCCAATACCAGACGGCGCGCGAAGAACAGGGTATCCGGATCTTCGAGGCGTAGCGCGAGGCGGCAGAGATCTTTCGCATTTCCGGCGATGCGCAAATCGACCGAACCGGCGCGGGTCGGGGCGATCCTTCCGCGCCTTATCACCAAACGTAGCGATTTCCCAAGGTCGGACACCTCGACCACGATACGCCGCCCTTCCATCTGCAATAAATCCGCTTGATACCGCGCCAGAACCCGGTTAGCCAAGCCCATGAAAATGGCCGTGAATACCGGATCCATAAAAATGGTTGTTGCGGCGATCAATGGACGCGTTAGGGTGCGTCCATGTTCCATGAAGGTTTTCGTCATATGCTTTTGGGGGAAACCAAGCATTATTGCCAGGGGGAATAGCGCGGCAAGCGTTAAGACTGCCCTCCCCTTCCCCACCTCTCCTTTATCGGTTGCTGCGCGCTATCGGGATGCTTCATTGCATTGTTGACATTCGTGCAAAAAAGCGGTACACATACATGGTACCAAACAATAAACGGATGTGGAAGTATTTAGTAACATGGTTGCTCGCGGGCGCAGACGAGGTGGTTGAGATGGACTTGCCATACCTGAAGATCAAAGGACGGTCCCTACTCCCGGTGATACAGGGGGGTATGGGTATTGGTGTTTCCGCACACAGCCTGGCCGGGGCGGTGGCTGCGGAAGGGGCGGTCGGAA
>DAIEIW010000061.1:0-15994 GCA_027351205.1 Acidithiobacillus sp. | reverse complement strand
TTCGCAGGTGGCAAAACAGTCCGAGGACAATTTGGCTGGGGCGCCAGGGATCGAACCTGGGAATGCCGGAATCAAAATCCGGTGCCTTACCGCTTGGCTACGCCCCAATAATCATTGCTCGGCGGGATCGTAAAGTGGGTGCTGGTTACGTCCGCGTACCGCCCATGCCCGCCAGGGCGGGGGCGCCAGCGCGGCAACCTGCTGTGCGGCAACGGCATCTGCCACCACTCCAAAAACGCAGGCCCCGCTACCCGTCAGCCGAACATCGCGCACGCCATGGTCTCTTAACCAGCGTATGCTGCGATGGACTTCGGGATAGCGGGCACACACCACGGATTCCAGAGTGTTTTCCGTCGCCCCGCCGAGAAACGCGCTTATTGTGATGGGCACATGGTGCCGTGTCAATTCAGGGGCGGTGAATATCTCCCGGGTACTTACCGATATCTGCGGATGCAGCAGCACATAGTGGCTTTCCTGGAGGGCGTCGAGTGCCTGCAAGCGCTCGCCCACTCCCTCCGCCCAGGCGCTGCGCCCGAATAGGAACACCGGAACGTCGGCGCCAAGGCTGGTGCCGATCTCCATGAGTTCTGCGCGACTCAGACCGGTGCGCCACAGGCGGTTGAGCACGATGAGGGTGGTGGCGGCATCCGAGGAACCACCCCCGATGCCGCCCCCCATGGGCAGGATTTTTTCCATACGAATGTGGACCCCCTCGCGGACGGCGCCGACCTCGGCCAAGCATTGCGCCGCGCGGATACTGAGGTCATCGGCTTCTGCCACGCCTTTCGGCCCACCGCTGCGGGAAAATTGTCCGGCAGGGCGCGAGCTGAACCATAGCCGGTCGGCCAGGTCGATAAACTGGAACACCGTTTGCAGTTCGTGATAGCCATCGCTGCGCTGGTCGATAACGCGCAGCATCAGGTTCAGCTTGGCGGGGGCGGGATAACTTTCGCTCATGGAGTGCCGGGTTTCCCCATACGCCATTGGGTGATGGCCAGGCGCAGGGTGATGCCCTCCGGCCCCGTGGCCTGGAGCAGCTTGGGCATGGTGAGGCCGCCTACCGGCGCATATTGGAGATATTGGATCCGCCAGGGGCCGCTGCGCAGAATTTCGGGCAGGCCTGCGGCATTCTGCTGCTCGGTCGCCGTACCGCGGCGCAGGCCAAGCATCCAGTCCGGCAATTCATTCGCCGGCAGATCAACATGGAGGACCAGCGCAAGGAGGGCCTCCAGAGTATCCGCCTGTCGGATATCACCATTGGCCAGTTGCAGGTGCGCGCCTCGGGGGTCGACGGTAATGCGGGCGACCGTGCGGCCGAGGGGGTCGTAAACGGAGAACTCCTGGTGCCGGGGGGACTGCTTCCAGTCGAATCCGAAATCTTCGCTGCTTTTGGGGGTGCTGAGTGCTGCCTGGCCGCTGGCCTGCCACTGTTTCAGGCTGGCGACGACCTGGTTTCTCTCGGCTGTCGGCAGGATGACCCTGGAGGATGGCGAAACGGGAGGGGTGGTCGCACAGGCGGACAGCACGCCGGTAAGCAGGAGTGCGGCCAGTGTGCGAACGGTTCTCCGGGACCGAAGCCGGGTGGGTGGCATGGCGTGGGAAATCCTCATGGCTGGCGGTTGAGAGCCCTTTTGAGGGCGGCATCATCTGGGTGTTTTAGCAGCGCGTGCTGCCAGACCTGCCGTGCCTCCGCATGACGTCCCAGCGACCAGAGGACTTGTCCGAGGTGTGCGCTGACATCGGCTTCATCCGGCAATGCCGCATGGGCCCTCTGCAGATATCCCAGGGCTCGGTCATTGTCACCCTGCGCATGATAGAGCCAGCCGACGCTGTCCAGAATCTCGGGATTGTCAGGGTTCAGACTCAGGGCCTTGGTGAGCAATTTTTGTGCTTCGGCAAGATCGCTGTGCCGCTCCACCAGGCTGTAGCCAATGAAATTGTAGGCTTGTGCATGGTTCGGCGCGAGGTGGATAACCGTACGCATGGCCTTTTCCATGGCCGGATAATCTTTCAGTTGCTCATAGATGGCGCCCTGGGCATACCAGAGGCTGGGCTGCTCCGGCATGCGTTGCAAGGCGCCGCTGATTACCTGCAGGGCCTGTGGAAGGTGACCACTGTCCTGTAGCAGGCCCGCTTCCAGCAGCGGAATCTGCGCATCCTGCGGGTGCGCGGTCGCCAGTGCCCGCAGTTTGTCGGTAGCCTTGTCGTGATGACCCAGCAGGTATTCCACCCGGGCGCTGCGTAGTTCGACTTCAGGGTAGAGGGGACCCGAATGGATGCGTTGGTACCACTGCAGCGCCTCTGCCCATCGGTCCTGTGCCTCGTAGAGGCGGCCCAGATAGTAGACCGGGACGGGGGACTGGGGCGCCAGATTCCGGGCACGCAGCAAAACGTTTTCCGCTCTCTTCCAGTCCTTCCGGTCGATGTCCATGAGTCCGAGAGAAAGGAGGATGTCGGGGTCATCGGGGTTCTGCCTCGCCATGTCCTGATAGAGGCGATAGGCTTGGGTCAGGCCGCCCATCTGGAGATAGAGCGCCGCCAGATATTGGCGAGCGAGAGTGGCCTCGGGGTGGCTGGCGGTGAAGCTTTGAATGCTGCGCAAGGCGGCTGCCGGGCCTTGAACGGCCTGCAGGGCTTCGGCGAGACTGATGGCGGCGTCCTGCCAGTCAGAGCGGATGCCGAGGGCCTTCTCCAGCCAGGAGATGGCGTGTTCCGGTCGTTTTTCAAGGAGATCGATGCGCCCGAGCGCGTAATAGGCGGCCGCGGATTTCGGGTCTTTGTCGGCCAGTGCGCTCAATAACCGCCGCGCCTCACCGCTGCGCCCGTGGGTCACCAATAACTCGGCGAGCTGCACGGTGACCTTTGGATCGTCGGGGAAGCGGGCCAGTGTGGCCTGCAGCAATTGCAAGGCCTGCTCGTCCTGGCCTGTGGTAAGAAGCAACGCGGCTTCAAACTGATCCGCTTCGGCGCTCCCCGGGGCGGCCTGCCGCCAGCGTCTGGCGAGTTGCAGCGCATCCTGAAAATCGCCAAACTGGGCGATAGCCTGCGTTGCCCGCCCGAGAACATTGGGTTCTGGTGCCAGTTTGGCGGCCTCCTGCCAGGCCGGAATGGCCAGTTGCGGTTCCCGCTGTGCAGTGGCGAACTCAGCCACCAGCAAATAGTAGAGCTGCTCTCCGGTCATGTCGCCCGAAGGGGAATCGGCGGCCGCAGCTCCGGCGGTAAGGCACAGTGCAATACCCGCCACGATGCCCCCAAGCCTGCTCCTCATCCGCTCGTTCTCCACGTTTTTGCCAGCAGGCACAATACTCGTTGGGGCTCCGGCTTGCAATCCTGTCCGGCATCGGCGACAATCCAGCCCCCTAATCGTCGCTCCGCAGGGACGGTCACCACCATTTTCTGCTTCGGACTGAGTCACCATACTGCCCCCATCGCGGTCCGGGAAAAAGTCGCTTTTTCTCCGGAGAGGCTTGCTGCAGCCTATCACGACCTGGCGGAGCGGGGCTTGGCTGCCGAGTCGCTGATCATATCCACCTGTAACCGCACGGAAATCTATGTTCACGGCGGTGCGGGCTACCATCGCCAGGCCTTGCAGGACTGGCTCTGCCATTTTCACGGCGTGGACCCGCGATTGCTGGATGGGCATATCTACCATTCGAACGATGCCGAAGCCGTGCGCCACCTGTTTCGCGTGGCCTGCGGGCTGGATTCCATGATCATCGGAGAACCGCAGATTCTCGGTCAGGTCAAGGATGCCTATCAGACGGCGGCGGATAGTGGTGCCGCCGGGCCGGTATTGAATCGCCTGCTGCACTGGGCCTTCCGCGTGGCAAAGCGGGTGCGCTCGGAGACCGCCATTGGTTCGGCCCCGGTCAGTGTCGCCTATGCCGCCGTATGTTTGGCCAAGCAGTTGCTGGGCAGTCTCGAAGGCAAATCGGTGCTGCTGATCGGTGCCGGGGATACCATCGAGCTGGTGGCGACCCATCTGCGCGAGCATGGGGTGGAGAGATTCGCCGTAGCCAACCGCAGTGCGGAACGCGGTCAGCAACTCGCCGAAAAATTTACCGGCGACTCCCATACGCTGGAGGCTATCCCCCATCTGTTGCACGATGCCGATGTGGTGGTCAGTTGCACCGCAAGCCTGCTGCCCATAGTGACGCGGGACACGATCTCTGCGGTCATGGCACGGCGGGCGCGGGGCGACCTGATGCTGGTGGATCTCGCCGTACCCCGGGATATCGCCCCGGAGGTGGAAGGTGTCGCGCAGTGTTTTCTCTATACGCTGGACGATCTGAACGATATCGCCCAGGCGGGCATGCGCGCCCGCCGCGATGCGGCGTCGGCGGCGGAGCTGATCATTGCCGATGAGGTCGGCGAGTTCCAGCAATGGCGGGAGAGTCTGGACGTGGTGCCCGCCATCCGTCGTCTGCGTGATCATGTGGAGGGACGGCGCCAGGAGGAGCTACGGCGTTTTACCCATTACCTGGATCAGGGGCAGGACCCTCGTGCGGTTCTGGATGCCTTCTCCAAGGCCTTGATGAATAAAGTTCTTCACGATCCCATTGCGACCCTTCGCCAGCCTTGTCAGGACGCGACCAACGAAAGTCTGGTTGCGGCACTGGATATTCTCTTTCGTCTCAGCGACGCCGAAGGATGAGCCTCAGTCCGCGGTTGCAGAGCCAGCTCGAGCAGTTGGCCTTTCGTTTTGATGAATTGAGTCAGTTGCTGGCGAGTCCTGGTGCGGCCGGCGATACCCAGCGTTTTCAGAGCCTCTCCAAAGAATTGGGCGAGATCGGCCCGGTCCTGGAACTGCTCCGCCGTCATCAGCAGCGACAGCGGGATCGGGACGAGGGCGGGCGTATGCTGATGGAAGAACAGGATGCGGAACTGCGTGCGCTGGCCAGCGAAGAGGTTGCGGCGGCCGAGGCAGAACTCGATCAGATCGAAGCAGCCCTGCGGGTACGCCTATTGCCCAAAGATCCCAATGATGATCGTAGTGTCTTTTTGGAGGTGCGGGCAGGAACCGGCGGTGAGGAGGCCGCGCTCTTCGCGGGAGTGTTGGCCCGGATGTATACCCGTTATGCCGAGAGCAAGGGCTTCGCGGTAGTCATTCTTTCTGCCTCCGATTCGGAACGGGGCGGCTACAAGGAGGTCGTGCTGGAAATCAGTGGACGTGGCGCTTACTCCTGCCTGAAATTCGAATCGGGCGGACATCGGGTGCAACGGGTGCCCGAGACCGAGACGCAGGGCCGCATCCATACTTCCGCCTGTACGGTGGCGGTGCTGCCCGAGGTGGATACGGTGAGCGAAATCACCATCAATCCCGCCGACCTGCGCATTGATACCTACCGTGCCAGTGGCGCGGGAGGGCAGCACATCAACAAAACCGACTCCGCCATCCGCATCACCCATATCCCCTCCGGTCTGGTGGTGGCCTGCCAGGAGGACCGCTCCCAGCACAAGAACCGGGCGCGGGCCATGGCGTTGCTGCAGGCCCGTCTGCTGGAACAGGAGCAGGAGAAGCAGCAGAGTGCGGCGGCGCAGACCAGGCGTCTGCTGGTGGGTTCCGGAGATCGCTCCGAACGCATCCGCACCTACAATTTCCCCCAGGGGCGGATCACCGATCATCGCATCAATCTCACGCTGTACCGGCTGGAAGCGGTGCTGGAGGGTGATCTCGATGCCGTTATCGAACCGCTGATCAAGGAATATCAAGCCGATCTCCTGCAGCATCTGGGCGATGACCTCTGATTCAGGCGTAGCACACCCTCTGTCACGCAGCCTGCGCGACTGGCAGCATCATCTGCGCGAACGACTGCGGGTAGTCAGCGATCAGCCGGAGCAGGAAGCGCGCTGGTTGCTGGCCGCCGCCCTGGGGCTGGATGCGACAGCTCTGCTCCGCAATGCCTTGCTGCCCATTCCTGCGGACCAGGGAGAGCGGATTGCCGCACTGCTCGTCCGGCGCCTCGCAGGAGTCCCTCTGGCCTATTGTCTGGGCGAGTGGTCTTTTTACGGGCTGGACCTGCGCGTAAGCCCAGAGGTGCTGATCCCCCGCCCGGATACCGAGACGTTGGTGACCCTGGCTCTGGAGGGACTGGCGGAGGAGGGGGTGGTGCGTGTGCTCGATCTCGGCACAGGCTCCGGGGCCATTGCCCTGGCCATCGCCCTGGCGCGGCCGCAGACGGAAGTCTGGGCCGTGGAGCACAGCCCGGCGGCGTTACAGGTGGCGCGCGCCAACGGTGCGCTTCTGGCGCCGCGGGTACATTGGCTGGAAGGCGACTGGTATGCGCCACTGGATGACGCCCTGCGTTTTGACCGGATAGTAGCCAACCCCCCTTACCTGGCTGAGGATGACCCTCATCTTCCCGATTTGCACCATGAGCCCCGGGATGCCCTGGTGGCTGGCCCCCGTGGCCTGGAGTGCCTGGAACGCATCATCGCTGGCGCATATGAACGTCTCTCGACCAGCGGCATGCTCCTGCTGGAGCATGGCCCGGATCAGGGAGCCGCAGTGCGTCGTCTGCTCGGCAACGCCGGTTTCTGCGCCGTGCGGACCCGCTGTGATCTGGCCGGGCGCGAACGTGTGAGCAGCGGAACGAGGATCTAGCCATGCCCGAGTTGCCCGAGGTCGAAGTCACCCGTCTGGGTATCGCCCCCCACCTGCGGGGACGGCGCCTGGAGGGCGCCGTGGTGCGGGACAGCCGCCTGCGACTGCCCGTGAATGACGACCTTGCGGCGCGGGTGAGCGGGCAGCGTCTGCTGAACCTGCGGCGGCGAGGCAAGTACTTGCTGCTTGATCTGGAACGGGGAACGATCCTGATCCATCTGGGAATGAGCGGACACCTGCGCGTCCTCCCCCAAAACGCCCCGGTGCGGAAGCACGATCATGTCGATCTGCTGTTTGCGGACGATCTCTGCCTGCGCTTTCATGACCCGCGCCGGTTTGGAGCCGTACTCTGGCTTGCCGATGCCGATCACCATCCCCTCCTGCAGCGTCTCGGACCGGAACCCCTGAGCGATGCCTTCGGCGCGGAGTACCTTTACCATAGGGGTCGAAACCGGCAGATACCGGTCAAATCCTTCCTCATGGATGCCCATGTCGTTGTGGGCGTCGGTAATATTTACGCCAACGAATCGCTGTTTGCGGCGGGTATCGATCCGCGCCGCCACGCAGGACGGATCGCCCTGCCGCGTTACGTGAAACTGGTGCAGGCGGTGCGCGCCGTCCTGGGGGCCGCCATTGCCCAGGGTGGAACGACCTTGCGTGATTTTACCCGACCGGATGGCGGGAATGGATATTTTCGACTATCTCTGGCGGTGTATGGACGAGAGGGGGAGTCTTGCACACATTGCGGTGCGCCGTTACAGGGCGTCCGTATCGGTGGCCGGGCGACGATCTATTGTCCCCAATGTCAGCGCTGATGGGTCTGGAGTAGGCATGAGTGAATCGGGTTTGTTGGAGTTGTCCCCCATTCTGCAGGGGCTGCGCGCGTTGAACGGCTGGCGGCAGGACGTCATTACCGGCCTGCATGGGATGGCCGCGATGATGGCTGATCTGGGCCTGTTACCCAGCGGGGCCATGCTGCAGATGGAAACGCTGGCTTATGAAACGGAGCAGGACAGCTTGCGTATTGCCTTTGTCGGCGAGTTTTCCCGCGGCAAGACCGAGCTGATCAACGCGCTCTTTTTCTCGAACATGGGGACGCGGCTGCTGCCCTCCGGTTCCGGCCAGACCACCATGTGTCCGGTGGAGATTCGTGGCGCGCCACAGGGGCGGCCGGGGTTGCAACTGCTGCCCATTGCCAGCCGTAGTCTGGATGTCAGCATCGAAAAACTCAAGAGGGCGGGGAGCGCGTGGACGCGCCTGCCGCTGCCGCTGGAAGAGAAAAGCGAACTCAACCAGACGCTGTTGCATCTTACGGAAACGGTTTGTGTGACGGTTGAGGATGCCCGCCGCATCGGACTATGCCCGCCGCTCAACCGTACGCCCAAGGACCGCGAACGCACCGTTTGTCCATCCTGTGGACTCGGTAAGGTGTTGATTCCGCGCTGGCGTCATGCCCTGCTGTATCTGGCGCATCCCATGCTGGATGCCGGTCTCACGGTGCTGGATACCCCCGGCCTCAACGCCATCGGGGCAGAACCTGAACTGACTTTTGGCATGCTCGCCGACGCTGACGCCATCATTTTTGTGCTGGGCGCGGACACCGGCGTCACCCAGAGCGACCTGACCATCTGGGAACAGTATCTGATACGCAATGCGCACCAGAAGCAAATCGTGCTGCTCAACAAGATCGATACCCTCTGGGACGAATTGCGTGATTGGTCCGGGGTGGTGGCGGAAATTGAACAGCAGGTGGACAAAACGGCGGAACGACTGCATGTTCCGCGTGAGCAGGTTATCCCGGTTTCCGGCCAGAAGGGGCTCGTTGCCCGGATCCGCCGGGACCAGAAGCTGCTTGAACGCAGTGGGATGGCTGCCCTGGAGCGTTCCATCGCCGAGGTGCTGCTGCCCGCACGGCAGGCGGCCATTCAGGCCAAATGCCGGGCGCTGGTAGAGCGTGTCGTGATGGACCAGAAGAGTCTGCTGCGTGAGCAAATGAACAGAATCACGGTGCAGATAGAAGGTATGCGCAGCCTCAAGGACCGGACTGCAGAGAAGGTGCCTGAACTGGTGGAGCAACATCGTCGGTTGCTACGGAGCTTTGAGGCTGACCGGCAGGCTTTCGAGGGGAAAAAGGCGGTTTTCCGGCAGGCGGTTGAAGAGCTTCTGTTGGCCCCCCTGGCGCCCGCCTCCTTTGATTTCGTGATCAGCAACGCCAAAGCGGAGATGCTTTCCGCCTGGACGACGGCCGGTATCGTCGAACGCTTCAGACGTTTCTTCGCGGAGGCCATAGCCCACTTCGATACTGCGCTACAGGGTGCGCAGCAGGTATCGGAACTGGTGGCCGTGGAGTATCAGGCGCTGCAGAAGCACTATCGTCTCCCGGCACTGAGGGCAGTGCCCTATGCCATCATGCCGCGGCGGGCGGAGCTCATCGACATGGCGGAAAATTATGAGCGATTCGGGATGATGCTGGAGATCGCCGTGAATACCCAGAGTGCGGTGGTGCGCAAGGCCTTCCTCACCATAGCCGGGCGGACCCGTGATTTTGTCGTGGAAACCAGGCGAGAGGCAGAGGCTTGGGTGGATGAGATCATGGCGGTCATGAACCAGCAGTTGCAAGTTTATCACGATAACGCCGAAGAAGAACTCACGGCGTTGCAAAGTATTGTCCAGACGATGGGCAATATTGACACCCGCACTCAGCAGTTACGGCAGAACCTGCAAACCGCGGAGGAACAGGCGGCCCGTCTTGACCATCACGCGGCGCCGTTGCTCCGCTTGTTGCGGGAGCCGTTCAGCACTGCCCGATAAGCCGCAGAAATTTCTGTTGCAGGGCCTCCGGCGATTCCGCATGGTCAGGGTCGCTGACAATGCAGTCCACGGGGCAAACCTCTTTGCATTGCGGAGTGTCGTAGTGGCCGACACACTCGGTGCAGAGAGCGGGATCGATGACATAGATCCGCGCGCCCATGCTGATGGCGTTGTTGGGGCATTCCGGCTCGCAGACATCGCAATTGATACACTGATCGTTAATGAGCAGGGACATCGTGTTCTCCTCAGGGCAGCCCGGTATTCTACTTTTCTACGGCACCGGGGTCCATGCCGATACAAAACTGCCGCTTCAGTGCCGCAGCCACCACGGGCTGGACAAAGGCACCTACGTCCCCCCCCAGGCGGCTGATTTCCCGCACGAGGCTGGAAGAGAGAAACGTATGCTGATCGGAGGTCATCAGGAAGAGCGTCTCGATCCGCGCATCCATACGCCGGTTGATGGAGGCCAGTTGAAACTCATGCTCGAAATCCGATATGGCGCGCAATCCGCGCAGGATGAGGTGGGCCCTTTCTTCCTGAAGCAGATGAATCAGCAGTCCGGGAAAGGGGCGTATCCGCACCCCCGGAATCGCGCCTAAGGTCGCCTCGGCGAGCGCGACCCGTTCGGCGAGAGGAAAAATGGTGGTTTTCGCCGTTTGGGCGGCTACCGCTACGACGACCTCGTCGAACAGTGCCGCAGCTCGCCGCACCAGATCCTCATGGCCATTGGTGATGGGGTCGAAGGTGCCGGGATAAATGACCCGGCGCTCTATATCGGGCTTAGTCATGGGGGTGCTCCGGCAAGGTCCTGTAGAGAACATAGTGCGCAGTGCCGCAGTGGCCCCGCCGGTGGGCTTGCCAGTGACGGGGGATCAGGGCGTCGTCCCACTGCTCCGCAGCGGAGGTTTCCAGGTAGAGCCAGCTTCCCGCTGCAAGTTTCCGGTCCTTCCACAGTAGACGGGCCATCCGGGCCGGCCAGCCCTGGTCGAAAGGCGGGTCCGCGAAAAGGATATCGAAGGGCCTGGTACACTGTTGCAGGTACCCCAGCGCGTCCGTTCCCGCCAACTGCTGTGCCGCTACCCCGCAGGCGGCCAGATTCCGGGCCAGGAGCCGGCGATGCTCGGGGTCCTGTTCGACAAAAACGACTTCCCGGGCGCCGCGTGACCAGGCCTCCAGTCCCAGCGCCCCGCTACCGGCAAAAAGATCCAGCACCCGCGCCCCGACCACCTGCCCCTCCAGCCAGTTGAACAGCCTTTCCCGTACCGCGCCCGGCGTGGGGCGCAGGGTACGGCCGGCCGGGGTCAGCAGGCGTCGCCCGCGATGACGCCCAGCGATGATGGAGACGCTCATGCGCAGCGGCCCGGCAGCAGGGATCGTCCCGCAAGGTGCGTGCGGGCATCCCGCGCATTGTTCGATTCCGCCCTTCGGTGGATAATGTAAAAATTCATGGCGTCTGAGGTTTGCTTAACCCAATGGTGTTCGACTGGTTCAAGCGTAACAAAAGCCTCCCTGCGGGGGAAACGTTCGCCGAAGAGGTGATATCCCCTGCCACTGTGGCGACCATCCCGGAAGATGCCCCCAAGGGACTTTTCTCCCGTCTTCGGCAAGGTCTGGCCCGCAGCCGGGAACAACTGGCCGGGGGTGTAGGGCGTCTGGTACTTGGTAAAAAGGTGATCGATGCGGATCTGCTGGAAGATCTGGAAGCCTTGCTGCTACAGGCGGATCTCGGCAGCGCCGCAACCCGGGAAGTCATGGACAGCGTCACGGAACGGGTGCGTCGCAACGAACTTACGGACCCCGGCGCGCTCCAGGCGGCACTGCGCGAATCGCTCCTGGATATCCTGCGTCCCCGCGCACAACCCTGGTCGCCCGAGAAGGGGCATTCTCAGGTGTTGCTCATGGTCGGTATCAACGGCGCAGGTAAAACGACCACCATCGGTAAACTGGCGGCACGCTGGAAGGCGGAAGGTTTCACGGTGGTGCTTGCTGCCGGGGACACCTTCCGCGCCGCTGCTGTCGAGCAATTGCAGGGCTGGGGTAGGCGCGCGCAGGTGCCGGTGGTGGCGCAGGGTACGGGCGCTGACAGCGCCTCCGTGATTTTCGATGCGCTGACCACGACCCGCGCGCGTGGCAGCGACCTGCTCATCGCCGATACCGCCGGGCGCCTCCATACCCAGGGCCATCTCATGGAAGAGTTGAAGAAGATTAGGCGGGTTCTCGGCAAACAGGACCCGGAGGCGCCGCAGCAGATCTGGCTGGTGCTGGACGCCGGGACAGGGCAGAACGCCCTCAATCAGGCGCGTCAGTTTCATGACGCGGTGGGGCTGACGGGTATCTGCATCACCAAGCTGGATGGCACCGCCAAGGGGGGCGTGGTGGCGGCCATCGCCAAGGCCCTGCCCATCCCCATTCGCTACATTGGGGTCGGTGAGCAGGTCGAAGATTTACGTCCCTTTGACCCCGAATCTTTTGTCGATGCCTTATTTGCGGAGTCGAAGCCATGATCGAGTTCATCAACGTCACCAAGCATTATCCTGGACGACATCATGTCCTCCGCGAGGTGAATCTGCGTTTGCGTAAAGGTGAGATGGCCCTGCTGACCGGCCCTTCCGGCGCTGGCAAAAGTACGCTCCTCAAGTTGCTTCTGCGCCTGGAGGATGTCAGTCACGGGACGCTGATGGTCAACGGTATCGATGTCTCCACCCTCAGGCGCCGCCATATTCCCGCCTACCGGCGGCGGATCGGCGTGGTCTTTCAGGACCATAAGCTGCTGATGGATCGCGATGTGTTCAGCAATGTGGCGTTGACCCTGCAGGTGGGAGGCCTTAGTGGCCGGCAAGTACAAAGCCGGGTACGGGCAGCGCTGGAGAAGGTGGGGCTGGGGAATCGCGCACAGGATTTTCCCGCGATCCTGTCCGGGGGTGAGCAGCAGCGGGTGGGTATCGCCCGCGCCATCGTCCATACCCCGGAAATTCTACTGGCCGATGAACCGACGGGAAATCTGGACCAATCGCTGAGCACGGAGATCCTTGACCTCTTCCGCGACTTCCATCACCACGGAACGACGGTGCTGGTGGCTACCCATGACCAATCGCAAGTCAACCGCCTCGGCCTGCCGGTATTTCACCTGGAAAAGGGCCATCTGCACACGCCTGGGGAGGACAACGCTTGAATCTTCATATTCGCCTGGAAGCCGCAAAAAATGCGCTGAACACGCTGATCAGGCAGCCTGTGGCCACCTTCATGACCGTGTTCGCGCTGGCCATCGTTCTGGCGCTTCCGGTGGGTCTTTTTGCGGCCCTCAACAATCTCCAGCAACTGCTGGGACATTGGCAGGATCAGGCGCAGATTTCTCTCTTTCTGCACCAGGAAGCCTCCGCCGCCGAGATTCAGAACCTCCAGACCCTGCTCGAACGTGGCACCGGGGTGGTGAGCGTGCGTTATGTGGGCAAAGCCGCCGCGTTGACGGAGTTTGAGCACACCGCCGGCATGACGGCGGCCATCCAGACCCTGGGCGAAAATCCCCTCCCAGCCTCTTTCGTGGTGGAACTGAACCCTTTGGCCCAGAGCCCGTCGGCGCTGCAGACATTGGTGGCCTATTGGGGCCGGCAGCCGGGGGTGGCCAGCGCACAGTCAGACCTGGGTTGGGTGGCCCGTCTGCAGGCGATACTTGCGCTGGGTCAGCGCGTGGTCTGGATTCTCGCCGGATTACTCGCGGTGGGCGTTATTCTGGTCATGGGTAACACCATTCGCCTGCACATCGCCCAGCGGCGTGACGAAATCGATGTGGCGAGTCTGGTGGGGGCCACCCGCGCCTTCATCCGCCGCCCTTTTCTCTACCAGGGCCTGTTTCAGGGGGCAGTGGCCGGGGTGCTGGCCTGGATGATTGTCGCCGTCACGGTATCGGTCTTGCAGGGGCCTGTGGAACGGTTGGCGGAACTCTACGGTACCCGCTTTCATTTGCTGGGCCTGAGTTCCGGGCAGGGCCTTGTTCTCATCGTGGCCAGTGCGCTTCTCGGCTGGCTGGGATCCCGCCTTGCAGTCGGGCGGCACCTCGACCATACTTTTTCCTGAGGGCGGATTTTTGCGGCCCGTCCTTGAAAGAGTGGACCAGTGGCTCCATATGCGGGGTGATGTGTCGTGAATCAGAATCCACCAGACGGAACGTGCGGCCGTGTTCAGAGTCCAAGCACGCAGGACGGTGCATGAGGATTGCCATGAAAGAACTTGCGATAGCCAGTAGAGATTTGGTCAGCCCCGACGGGCTGGCGGGGTATCTGCGTTTTGTGAACGCCCAGCCGCTGCTGCGGCCGGAAGAAGAACGTGATCTGGCCCGGCGCCTGCGCGATCACGGCGACGTGGATGCGGCCAAGGATCTGGTGCTCAGCCACCTGCGCTTTGTGGTGCGGGTGGCGCGGGGTTATCGGGGATATGGATTGCAGGAAGCCGACTTGATTCAGGAAGGCAATATCGGCCTGATGAAGGCGGTGAAGCGCTACGACCCGGATCATGGCGTACGTCTGGTCTCCTTTGCGGTGCATTGGGTCAAGGCGGAGATTCACGAATTCATCCTGCGCAACTGGCGTATTGTCAAGGTGGCCACCACCAAGGCGCAACGCAAACTGTTCTTCAACCTCCGTTCCAGCCGCAGCCATACCGGCTGGATGAGGGGTGAGGAGAGCGCCGCCATGGCAGACGATCTGGGCGTTACCCAGGCCCAGGTGCTGGAGATGGAAGGGCGGATGTCCGGTTACGACCACTCGCCCAACCTCGAACCGGATGAAGAGCGGGAGGGCGGGCGTGTCCTTGATCTGGCGGATCCCACCGGGTCTCCCATAGAGCAACTGGCGGAGCGGGACTGGGATCAGCATCAGCACAAAGCCTTGCACACGGCATTGTCAGCCCTGCCCCAGAGGGATCGCTACATCATTGAAAACCGCTGGCTGAGCGAAGACCCCAAGACCTTGCAGGTGTTGGGCGATGAACTGGGCGTTTCGGCAGAGCGGGTACGGCAACTGGAAAAAAGCAGTATGGGCAAGTTGCGTCAACAGATGCTAACGATGGTGGCGGCTTGAGCGCCGTACTGCTTTTCCACGTCGACGATGCCGGTCGCTGGCCTAATCTGTTGGCCAATGTTCGTAACGCTCAGGCAGCGGCTCCGGGGCAGAGCCTGCGGGTCGTCGCGAATGGGCAGGCGCCCGTGTCCCTCTGGGCGAAGGGCCACTGGCGGCGCGAGATTGAAGAGCGCATCAGTGCCGGAGTGCGGGTCGATTTTTGTGAAAACAGCCTGCGTAATCTGGGTTTGGATCCGGATGACCGCCCGGCGGGCAGCCAACTGGTTCCCGCCGGGATCATTGCCATTGCCGACGCCCAACGGGCAGGCGCCCTCTACATAAAGCCCTGACCCCCGCTGTGTAATCACCACGTCACAAAATATAGCGGGACAAATCCTCGTCCTGCGCCAGATCTTTCAGACGGCTGTCCACGTAGGCAGCGTCGACCTCCAGAGCCGTAGTGCCGCCGTCCGGTGCGACAAAAGCCACCTCTTCCAGCAGTCGCTCCATGACGGTGTGTAATCGCCGAGCTCCGATGTTCTCTACGCGTTCATTCACCTGCTGGGCAATTTCGGCAATACGTTGCACGCCATCCTGGGTAAAGTGTAAAGTCAGCCCGTCGCTGGCCAGCAAGGCACTATACTGCCGGACCAGCGCATTCTCCGGCTACTGCAGTATCCGCACCAGATCCGCCGCACTGAGGGCCTCCAGTTCCACGCGAATAGGCAGACGGCCCTGCAGTTCGGGAATCAGGTCTGAGGGCTTGCTGAGGTGGAAGGCGCCGGAGGCGATGAAGAGGATGTGATCGGTCTTCACCACGCCGTAACGGGTGCTCACATTGGAGCCTTCCACCAGTGGCAGCAAATCGCGCTGCACCCCCTCCCGGGAGACGTCCGAACCCTGCTGAGTGCCAGAGCGCACCGCTACCTTGTCGATTTCATCAATGAAGACTATGCCGACGGATTGCACCCGTTCCAGTGCCAGAGTGCGGACTTCCTCTTCATTGACCAGCTTGGCGGCTTCATCGTCCGTCAACAGGCGCTGCGCCTCGGGTACCGTGACCCGGCGCGTGCTGGTTTTGCCCGACGCCATGTTGGAGAACATATCGCGGAGCTGGTTGGTCATTTCTTCCATGCCCGCCGGGGCCATGATTTCTACACCGCCCTTGGGGGCGCTCACCTCAACCTCGATCTCCTGCGCATCCAGCTTGCCTTCGCGCAGCATCTTGCGGAACTTCTGGCGAGTGCCCTCATCGCTGCGCGGTACGCTGCTGTCGCGCGGACCGGGGATGAGGATGTCGAGAATCCGCTCCTCGGCCAGCTCCTCAGCGCGCTGACGCAGCGCGGCCTGACGTTCGCTGCGGATCATATCTACGGCGGTTTCGGTCAGATCGCGGATGATGGATTCCACATCCTTGCCCACGTAGCCCACCTCGGTGAATTTGGTGGCTTCTACCTTGATGAAGGGGGCATTGGCGAGTTGCGCCAGACGCCGGGCGATTTCCGTCTTGCCCACTCCCGTCGGT
>DAIEIW010000111.1:0-23130 GCA_027351205.1 Acidithiobacillus sp. | reverse complement strand
AGGCATCGCGAATCCGCCGCACACCACGTCGCCCAACACGTCGTAGGAGACGTAATCGACGCCGTCATAGGCACCATTTTCCTCCAGGAAGTTGATGGAGGTGATCACGCCACGCCCGGCGCAACCGACGCCCGGCTCGGGGCCGCCGGATTCAACGCACTTGATGTTCTTGAAGCCGGTCTTCATCACGTCTTCGAGTTCCAAGTCTTCCACGGAACCGGCTTCGGCAGAAAGCGACAGTACCGTGTCCTGCGCCTTGGCGTGCAGGATCAGGCGGGTGGAGTCGGCCTTGGGATCGCAGCCGACGATTAGAATTTTCTGCCCCATTTCGGCCAGGGCTGCCAATGTGTTTTGAGAAGTGGTGGATTTACCGATCCCACCTTTGCCGTAAAAGGCGATTTGACGTAGTTTGCTCACGATATGTTCTCCATGTTTAATCGAAATATAGCTGGCGCCAATTTACCTATCGCAAGGTGCATGCCAGAATGCCCCCGTGCGCTTGACTTTTTTCTAATGCCTTGTTGATTCTGACTTCGGAACGGAGCCATAAAATCCGGACTGATTTCGTACCCCGTAACCCATGTTCCCGCAAGTGCAATTTGAATCCAGATGTTCGAAAATGTGCGCGTGAAATATGGCGTTATAAATCCTTCGGGAACACCATGCCGGCATCTTCGTAAGGATGCGGAATCGTTTCGCGCAACCGGCCCGTATCCAATTTGCCTTCCGCATCCAGCTCTTCAACTTTGCGCAGCGCTGCCAGGGATTCTTTCCAGCTTCCGAGACGCGCCACGTTAGCGGAAGATTATTGGAGAATTGGAACGGCTCCAGATTAAGCACCTCCGCCTTACGGGGAGACGGCAACTCCGAATCAGTCATGGCTCAATGGGGCGCTGTCCACTCTTCCTCTGTTATGGCCTCAAAGCGGTTCGGGGATTTCTACAGCTTGGCGCGCGCGTTCAACCCAGGCGACATCGCGCGTATGCAGCGCCAGGCTGATCTCGTTGAGCAGGTCGGGTATCGGGCGGCCGTTATCCACGATGACGGGTTGTACGCTCATCGCCATCAGGCGCTTGATGGAAGAAGCGCCGATGGACGCCGCATAGACCGCGCTGCACCCCTTCAGGAATTCCAGCTTGGCGACCACCTTGTCCTCGGGCGCTTTGTCCGACGGCGGCCCGACTTCATCCGGTGATGGCGCAAAGGTGCGTAACTGTTCCTGGATTGCCTTCTGGAATTCGTTCGACGTTTTTGCCAGCGGCTTCAAGGCGATGCGCACCGTGCGCAACAGGTTGGCCGGAATGACGCCCTGCTGGTCTTCTGCCAAGCCATGGTGTTTGTTGACGCCTTTCATCTCCGCCTTGGCGAATTCGCCGATGCCGACCAGTTCCGCCTTGCCGGGAGACACGTCATAGACCACGATGCGCTCGGACGCGCCGAAATGCAGGTCCACTTTTTCCTGGTCGGAAGATGCAAATGCGACACGCAACATGGGAAGCTCCTTTTACGATTACAGAACGATATCCGGGGTGTGCTGCGATGCCATCTCGCGCTCGGTGCCTTGCCAATAAAGCGAACGATGGGGCTCGATCTCCTTGCGCGCCGCAGCAAAGAGGTTGGCGAGATCGAAGAGAATCTGGCGGCTGCCGCGATACCCCACCCACGGGCGCGCATAGCCGCCATACCAATCGTACTGCGGGAAACCTGCGCGCAGCAGGGGAATGGCTAACCGTTTCGCGCTTTGTGTCGCGTGCGAGTTGCCGACGAGCACGTCGGCGCCATGTTCCTGCACCACATCTTCCAGGTCTTCCATGTCGCCCACGGCGACGCTCGCAAGCGGCAACCGCTCCAGAATCGCGGCTCTCGAAGATGCGACCGCCGCAGTGAGCTTGCACCCGACGCCGGCCAGAAATTGCGTAAGCATACCCAGGTGATCGGCGTCGCCCGCGATGGCGACGCGCCCCGCCCCGACGACAAAATGCGTATCCACCATGGCATCCAGCAATTGCAACCGTTGGCGTCCGATCCCGGCGGGCACGGGGCACACCGCAATGTCCGCTAGCGTCTGCGTGAACGCGTCGCAAGCTTCCAGCCCCATCAAGCCGTCGAAGCGGTAATCCGGCACGTCCGTGAGCGCCTTCAACGTATCGGCAGCGGTGCAGAGCGAAGCCCCGATCACCAATGTGGCCGCCGACTTCCCCATCGAGGCGATCGCATCGCGCGATACACCTCCCTTGGTCAGTGTGGCGTAACCGCCATCGTCGAGGTGCCCGTCCAACGATCCGCCCAGATCGGGAAGCAACAGGGGATGAAGACCAAAGGCCTCGATCCACTCGCGGACGACTTCCGCGTCCCCCGGCGTGAGCATCGAGGACATCAGCACGTTGACTTGCTTGGGGCGATGTCCGGCTGTGCGTCCTTCCGGCACCAGCGTCGAGATGATCGATTGCAGCGCCAGCGCATAACCGCTTTCCAGGCTGCCCAGCGTATCCGGCGTGTTGACCGGGACGATGCTCATGCTGTCGTGCTCAGGGTGCGCCGCGCGAAATTCCTTGATGCTGCGATGGATGTCGGCCCCTTGCATCTCGCTTAAGCCGGTCGTCATCAGACCGACGATTTCCGGACGATCATTGACAGCTACCGTATTCAGGGCGTCCACTACGTTCTGGTCTGCCCCGATCACCGTGACCACCTGGTCCATGGCCGTCGTTTGCAGCGGGATGGGTTCGCGGAAATGGCGGGTGAAGAACACCTTGTTGAACGCGGTGCACCCTTGTGCGCCATGTTGCAACGGCAGCGCCCGATCCAGTCCCAGCAGGGCCAGCACCGCCCCCATGGATTGGCTGACCTTGATGGGATTGACCGTCAGCGGCTTACCCGGAAATACGATCTCGCTCATGATTGCTCCCATTCACGCGCCGACGGCCTGCGCCACCCTGAGACGCTGCCACGGCGGCGCCTTGCGAACCTGCTCCCAAATGGGATTCTCGATGGACTGCGCAATCTGCTTTGCAAGTTCGATGATGCCGTCATACCCCGCATACGCAAAATCGCGCTCGTGGTTGATGTCCAGAAACGGGATGCGGGATTTCAACGCCGGGTACAAATAGCGCCCGCCCGCGAACAGGATATCCACTTCGTAGTCGCGGCAGGTCTTCATCAGCGCGCTCTGGTCGTTGTCGTCGATCATGCGTGCATCCTCGCCCATTAGCTTGCGGATGCGTTCGCGGTCCTCCTCCGTGGATTTTTCCGTCCCGGTCGCGACCACCGTCATGCCCAGGTCCTGCAAAGCCGACACGATGGACCAAGACTTCACTCCGCCGGAAAATATCAGCGCGCGCTTACCCCTCAACCGTTCCTGCAATGGCATCAATGCCGCCATCGTGCGCGTCTCCTTGCGCTCGATCAGCGCCTCGGCCCGGGCTTGCAAATCAGGATCGTTCAGCACAACGGCGAAGTCGCGCAGCGCCTGCGACGTATCGTCCATGCCGTAAAAACTTCCCTCGAAGAACGGCGTCCCATAGCCTTCCTTGAGCTTGCGGGCAACGTTCAGCATGGCCTTCGAACACACGATCATATTGGCCTCGGCGCGATGCATGGTCTGCACCTCGCTAAAGCGCGCGTCCCCCGAGAGCGTGCACAAGATGCGCAAGCCCAGTTCGTCGAACAGGGGGGCGACCTGCCAGAACTCCCCGACGATGTTGTATTCGCCGATCAGGTTGATGTCGCGCGTGCGTATGCCCGCAGGATGCGGCGGCGCGGGTTCCGGTTCGCGCGTGCCGATCACATGCCGGTAAAGGGTCTCGCCCGCGATGCGGTTGCCGAGACTCTTGGTCCCATAGAACCCGGCGCAATCCACGGGCACCACGGGAACGTTCCAGCGCTTGACCGCCGCTCGAGCCACGGCATCGATGTCGTCGCCCTGCAATGCGGGGACACAGGTCAAATACAGGAATACCGCCGCAGGATGGTAGCGGTCGATGGCGCGCTTGATGGCATGAAACAATTTTTTTTCGCCCTGCCCCATCACCACGTCGATATCGGTGAGGTCGGTGGTCATGCCAAGCCGGTAGAGGTCGGGCCCGGACGAGCGCGTGCCGCGCGCATCCCAGGAGCTTCCGGCGCACCCGATGGGACCATGGACGATATGCGCCACGTCGGCAATCGGCAGCAGCGCGATCTGCGCGCCATCGAAGGCACACCCTCCCTGGGTTGCGCCCGGCTTTGACTTGGCGCAACCCGTCTTGCCCTTCTTGTTATGTTTACATGCGGGTTCGTCGAGCAATGCCTGAATTTCGTTCGGGTTCATAAATACGCTCCAGAGATTTCAAGGGATAAACGACGGGTCGGCCGCACGCTCGGCCAGCCTTCTTGCTAACGCCTTCTCCTCGGCGGTCAGCAAGGAGTCGCGGAGGAAATTAAAGACGGGGTTCAGGTAGCCATCCAGCCAGTTGAATAGCGCCGACCGTTCCTTTAACGCATTCTTGCGGAAACGCAAGCAACGGTAGCACATGGGCGAACGCACGGGGTGTCGGTCAGATCGGATGCCGTATATCAGCGCGAAAATACGGATGCCGCTCGCCAACACCTCCCGAAAAACGCGAAACCACCATGCGCGCCGATAGCACAGTTGCTCGAGGTGGATCGTGCAAATCTTGCACGCCACAGCCCCGGCATCGGCCTGACTAACTGGAACATGCGCGATCTGGTTTTCCATTTTCAGCTCCTTATTCTTACCATCAGTTGTGCAAAGCTCAGCAATGTTTATGCCATACCCGCAAGACCCCGCACATCGAATCTAAATGACGCGCGAACCAGTTAAACTTAAACAAATAAAGTAAGGAAATCCGAGGGACGGTCTCCGGCGCCGTATTAGTGTTCGCCAAAGTACACTTCATCATTTCTCTGTACTCCTGCGTGCTACCAACCTAGTGCCATTAATTCGGAGACCCGGATCGGTGCAATGATCGCCTGACGATGACTAGAACCCGAGGATGTGGAGGGCTTACCAGCTCCTGGCCGCGTACTGGCGAGTGGCTTCCGCGATGTTTTCCCAGCCTGCCCGGCGCAGGAGGCCCATCGCGAAGTTCCGCAAGGTGGCCATGACCCTGGGGCCGTTTCTTCTACGGATCTGGGACCGATCTTCGTCGAAGGTGGTGTCCCGGACATGATGGCAACGATTTTCGATTTCCCAATGCCCGCGGGTCAGAGCCAGGAGCTCTTCCGGGCCGGCTTGGGCGACAGATAGGCTGGTATGGAGAAGGGCGCTCAGCAGATGAACTGGAAAGCCATCTTCGTGCACAGCGCCCTTGAGCGTTTTCCCATCGACGACGAGGGCCTTCTTCTTTCCGGAAATCTTCCAGAACCAGGCGCCGAGAGTCGCGTCCAGAGCGTCCGCGTCCATCGACTGCAGGAGGTGCCAGATGCTTGAAAAGTGGGACCAATATCAGGATGTGAGGGGCTGTCGAACAGTTCCAGCGCCACGTCGCGGCATTGCAGAATGTAGGCGACGGGTCCCAGATAAGCGATGTCAGTGTGCCCCTGGCGCAAGGCCTTGCCGGTTTCGGCATAGTTTGCAATGAATGAAGTGCTGGAGTCTGATGCGGGTCAGCAATGCAGGCTGCCCTCCGCTGGGAGAACGACCTGCGTTTGCATCAAATCACTAGGCAGGTCAGGCCGGCCAGCATGGCGCCACTTGCGACGGCAGCAGAAATGCTCCGGCGGCTGAGTTGACGGGTCGGGCTGTTTTCACCCTGCGCCAGGATCAGCAAGGATTTGAGCAACACCACGAACAGCATGCCGCTGGCAAAGGCCAGAACCGGTTTTCGCAAGCTTTCCGGCATCACCAGTTGGGTCCCGAGCGGTATCAGCAGGGACAACATCACGCTGAGTGCCCAGCGTTGCGCATTGCCCAGTGCGTTGCTGAGGGAAAACACCACCATGCCTTCAGGCAATTTGTGGGCAACGGCACCCGCCAGAATCAGGGGTGAAGCCATGGAGCCGGCAGCAGCCAGAACCATACCTTCACACAGGTTATGCAGGCCCAGACCGAGTATTGCACCGGAGCGGCCCAGACTGGAGCCACGTTCGCCTGCAGCGTACATCAATACGGCAGCGCTGATGACGCCAGCAGCCACCAGCATCCAGCCGCTGGCGTAATGCGTGGTGGCGTCAGGCAGCATGTCCAGCAGGACGATGGACAGCGCAAAACCCAAGCCAAAGCAGGCCAAGATCAGACGTTGCAGCGGATTCGCGCTGCGCGCAAACAGGGCTGCGCCAAGTATTTCGGCGGCAGCCATGACGACGGGAAATAACAGGGTGGTATTGCTCATGGGTAAGCTCCTTGTGTGGCCAGGTATGTCGGATACCTGGGTAAGATTTGAGGTTTGATGACTGCCATCAAACCATTTGATTGACATGTCGATATCTGCATTAAGTATGCCAATGCTCAAGGCGTGGCTCGGCTGTATGGCGGATTCGGCTATGCCCAACGCCATACAGCGATTGATTCACAGGGGTTTGCATCCGTCTTGTTGATTGGGTGCCGGGATGGCGTGGTATGGAAACAGCGGTGAACTGCAAGGGAGCTTGTACAAAGGGATTTAACATATCGGAACATTTGCCGTTTGGGCTGGACATTATGGAACTGTGGCCATTGATTAGGTGCTCATATTGGGTACATTTTTGTATCAACAAGGGTTTTTGTTCCACGATGTCACGAAAACACGCTAGCATGTGGCTTGCGGTAATCAGGGGAGTCGGCAAACTCACCAGAAGCGTGATGTTCCCTGATTTGGTGTGTACGCAATTCAGGCTCTCGAGAGGGGATTCTGCGGGGATAATGCTCTAATTTACTGATTGATTAGACTATTTATAATGTAGAGGAGCGATAAATTCTCCGGCTGACATGAAAACAGCAGCATTCGTACCCGGCATTGTTCATGGCACAGTAATTGCGTTGACTTGCATATAGGTATTCACGCGAGGACAACATGGCATCAGCACAAGCTGGGTACAACAAAGCCATTATCTCGTTGACTGAACTTTAGACATACGGACTGGAGATGAACAATCGACCCAGAAAATCCTTGGGTTTTCGCACACAGGCAGAAATAATAGAACGTAATATCATATTGTTAAATGGAAATGTTGCGCTTCAGAATTGAAACAACCAAGGTTCATATGCATGTATAAAATATCTATTCCAGAGGGTCAGCAGATGTCGCAAAACCTTTCCGCTACGACCGAGCAGCAATTGGCCCCGAATGTGGTCAGCTTTTGGGGCCTCGTCAGCCAAAGTATCGCCGGCATGTCGCCGACCTGCGACGTGGTTGCCTTCATGACGGCGGGCGCCGCCTTTGCCCTCATGGCCATGCCTTTGTCCTATCTGGCCGCCTTCCTCTTGATGTTTATTGAGGTGAACACAATCTATCACCTCACCAAGCATCGCGCATCCGCGGGTGGCTATTACAGCCTCGTGGCCAGTGGCTTGGGAGGTGCGGCCGCCATAACGACGGCCTTCATGGTCGTCTTCTATCAGAGTCTGAGCATTGCAGCCGTTCCTGTCTATGTGGGTGGCGTTTTTCTGCCCGGTTTGCTGGCCGAATTCGGCTGGCGGGCTCCGGCCTATTTCTGGATGATCACCATACTCTTTTTCATTGGTATACCCTGGCTTTTTGGCATCCTCGGCATCCGGCCCAGTATCCGGGCCGTTGCGCTGACCAGTCTTTTGGAGATCGCCTTTTTGATTGGCAGTTCGATTTGGATTATCCGCCAGGCCCTCCCTACCCATCCGCTCTTGCCTTTTTCCTGGCAGAGAGTGGGCTTCAAAGGGGTGGCCATAGGCATGGTCTTCGCCATCACCAGCTTCATTGGCATCGGATCCCACGCATCACTGGGGGAGGAAGCGCGCGGTGTGCGTACCCAGAATGGACGGGTTATCGGCAAGGCCGCACTGGTGTCTTTGACGCTTGTGGGCTCGACCTTAACCATCTCAGCCTATGCACTCACGGTGGGTTGGGGCATGAATGACATGGCCAGCTTTGCCAAGAACGGCGCGCCAGGTATGGTCGTCTTCCACAAGTACCTAGGGGTATGGGGTGCGGCAGCCTTGGCCATCCTGAGCGTTAACAGCGCCATGGCCGGCGGGCTCGCCCTCCTCAACAGTTCGGCGCGAGTGCTCTTTGCCATTGGACGCGATCGCCTGATTCACCAGCAATTCGCGCATGTGAATGGGCAGCGGGCGCCGGCCGGGGCCGTGGCATTTATCGGAGCCGCGGCGGCCGTCCTCGCGCTCCTCTGCGGCATGATCTGGGGGCCCGCCAAGGCCTTTATCGTGATGACTACGGCCGTGCTCTTCGGGCTGGTTACGGCCCATACCTTGATGAATTTCGCCCTCATGCGCCTGCCAAGAGCGGCGGAGGAAAGGCGCATCTCTCGTCTCATCTTTCATTTTTTCCTGCCGGTTACTGCTACACTCCTCTTCTGGTGTGTCCTCTATGAATCGATTTTCCCCATCACTTCTCCTTTGGAGTGGTCGCCGATTCTTTGGATGGTCATCCTCATTCCCGCCGCCGCTTACGCGCTCCGCAAAAGCCGAGGGCTGGATCCAAACAGAGGAAGTCGATTGGGCACCATTGCGGGGAGGGAGTGATCTTCGGAAGAGAACACGTGCGTGTGATCTTGCCGAGCTGAAGAGTATGAAACACAGCACAGCCCTTCTCCTCACCGCTTTTCTGAGCTGTGCGGCAGCACCTATTGTTATTTCCCGCAATAAAACGGTACCTTGTCCAAAGCTGTTTGAGGTCGAAACGACGGGGTTGTCCCACGGTCTTTCGACAAGAGACGGAATGTTCTCCAGGAGCGGCACGTTATTTGCTTTGGTTATATACACCGTTATATATTGAACCCTGGGATTAAATTATGAGCGACGTCGAAGAAGATTTGGCAAGTGATGCTGAAACCCGGCGCATACAACGAATTGCAGCAGTGATTGAGAGCGTGCGGCCGCGCCTGAAGAAGGACGGCGG
Organism: Acidithiobacillus sp.; assembly: GCA_027351205.1. Classification (GTDB taxonomy): domain Bacteria; phylum Pseudomonadota; class Gammaproteobacteria; order Acidithiobacillales; family Acidithiobacillaceae; genus Acidithiobacillus. The sequence continues at coordinate 14,101 of DAIEIW010000111.1, read as the reverse complement.
GGATGTCGAGCTCGTCGGCGTCAGCGGGTTATTCGTCAAGGTGCACTTGTCCGGTGCGTGCGTGAACTGCGCCATGGCCGGACAAACCCTGGGCGGGATCAGGCGGGAATTGATGGCGGCCTTGAATGAGCCGGTACGCATCGTTCCCGTTCCGAAATAAATTGGAATTGAGGCGGAAATGAAACCCAACCTTTGGACGCCGGTAGACATGGCGCGCGCGTGAAACCGTGAAGGAAAACGACGCGGAGATATGCGCGGAGCGGACCATCCAGGCCATGCCGCATTTGTGCGAGTGCAATCTCGGCGAATGCCGCACGGACCTGTTGCCGCTGCTCTACGAAATGTGCCACGTCATCACCGATGCGGGCAGTCTCAAGATGACGCTCACCATCCTGCTGCAATTGATGAAGAAGCACATGAACGTGGTGCGCGGCATCGTGAGCCTCTACGATACCGATTCCGGCAAGATCTTCATCCACGAGAGCATCGGCCTCACGGGCGAAGAGCAGGCACGGGGGATATATTATCTGGGCGAAGGCATCGTCGGACGGGTCGTGGAATCGGGACAGGCGATCGTCGTCCCGCGCATCGGCAACGAGCCGAATTTCCTCAACCGCACCCAGAGCCGCAACGAGACCGCCGATACGCGCTTGTCGTTCCTGTGCGTGCCCATCCTGCGCGGCAAGAAGATCATGGGCACAATCAGCGCGGAGCGCTTGTACGACAACAAGGGGCTCCTGAAGCTGGATGTCGAGGTGCTATCCATCTTGGCCGCCATTACGGCGCAGGCCGTCGAGTTGTACCTCCTGGACAATTTGAAGAAGGCGGAGCTTAAAGACAAGAACAAGCGGCTGATGAGCGAACTCAAGAAGAAATTCAAACCGTCGAACATCATCGGCAACTCCAAGCCCATGCTGGAGGTCTACGGCCTGATCGAGAAGATCACGAAGTCGAAGGCGACCGTTCTGATTCTGGGGGAAAGCGGCGTCGGTAAGGAACTCGTTGCAAGCGCGATCCATTACAACAGCCCGAACTCGAGGGGCCCGTTTGTAAAATTCAACTGCGCGGCCCTGCCCGAGAGCGTGATCGAGAGCGAACTGTTCGGCCATGAAAAGGGCGCCTATACCGGGGCCGGCGCGCAACGCAAGGGGCGCTTCGAGGAAGCGGACGGCGGTACCGTGTTTCTTGACGAGGTCGGCGAACTATCCTTGCCGATGCAGACTAAACTGCTGCGCGTCTTGCAGGAGAAGACCTTCGAGCGGGTCGGCGGCAACACGCCCATTCACGTGAACATCCGCATATTGGCCGCCACCAACCGCAACCTTGCGGAAATGATGGAAAACGGAACGTTCCGCGAGGATCTCTTTTATCGCCTCAACGTGTTCCCGATCATGATTCCGCCCTTGCGCGACCGCGGCCACGACGTCGTCGCGCTGGCCGATTATTTCGTCTCCAAGTTCTCCAAGGAAATGGGCGTGGACGTGAAGCGCATCTCCACCCCCGCGATCAACATGCTGATCAGCTACCATTGGCCGGGCAACGTGCGCGAGTTGGAGAACATCATCGAGCGCGCAGTCATCCTTGCTGAGGACGGCGTCATTCACGGTTATAATTTGCCGCCGTCGCTGCAAACGCCAGTCATCTCCGAAAGCTCACCGACGGGCACGCTGGAGGCACGACTTAATGTGGTCGAATACGAAATGATCGTCGAGACGCTCAAAGCATCGCGCGGCAATACGACGAAAGCGGCTGCACAGCTCGGTCTTACCCGGCGCATCCTCGGGTTGCGGCTCGCAAAATACAAGCTTGACCACAAATCGTTTCGCTGAAAATTGGAGATTGGGCAAATGACGGAACCGGACGGACAGCAAAGTGAAGAAATGAAGATGGAAGTCAGAGTGGCAGTGGCGACTTCGGGCGACGGGCTCATCGACCTGCATTTCGGACACGCGGACGAATTCTGGGTTTTTGGCGTGAACGCCGGCGGAGTCCGGTTGGTGGAGCGGCGCATCGTCGAGCAATACTGCAAGGGCGGCGTGGGTGACGAGGACAAACGCGACGTGATCATGCGCGCCCTGCAAGATTGTTCAGCGCTATTTGCCGCCCGTATCGGGAACGGCCCGCGCGGAAAACTCGCCGCGGTCGGCATGCTGCCGGTGGACGAGTATGCCCTCAAGGAAATCGAGCCGTCCATAGAGGCGTGGCATGCGAAGTTCATCGCGGCAACGCTTCCCTGACGTGAGCGGCATGCATAAAGTCTCGCTGGCCGAAGAGACGGACATCCCCAGGCTGTGCGAACTGCTGGGTATCCTGTTTTCCCAGGAGAAAGATTTCGAGCCGGATGCCGTGAAGCAGTCTGCGGCCCTGTTGCAGATCCTGCGGCGGCCCGAGGTCGGGTACATCCTTGTGTTGCGCGAGGGGAGTGTCATCCTCGGCATGGTCAGCCTCTTGTACACCATCAGCACGGCTTCGGGCGGCCGTGCGGCGATGCTGGAGGACATGGTTGTGCAACCAGAACGTCGCGGGGAAGGACTGGGGACCGAATTGCTCTTGGCTGCCGTGGCGTTTGCGCGTGAAAACGGTTGCCTGCGCATCACATTGCTCAGCGACCGCGCGAACGAAGCAGCCATATGCTTCTACCAAAAATACGGATTCAGGATGTCGGCGATGCTGCCGTTGCGCATGATGCTGGAATAGCGGCAGGTAGCGCAATGGAACTGGCTGTCATGCGACGGCGAATGCCTTGAGTAACTACCTCTCGCAAGTAGCGGTCGAGCGGCTTCGAACCGCTATTGTGCATATAGTCCGCTATAGCCTGAACTACGTCAGCTGGAAGTTGTGCAAGGCAGTCGCTGCGGATTTACGGGCCATCTATTCGGCGGCCACGGTCGCGGAAGCCGAAGCTCAGTTCGCTGCATTCGCTGAGAAATGGGGCGACCATCGTGCAGTCCTGGCGGCGGAACTGGGCACGCCTCATTCCCTTTTTCGACTATCCACCGGAAATCCGCAAGGTGATCTACACCACCAACGCCATCGAGTCCGGTAACATGAGCCTGCGCAAGATTACCAAGAACTGGAGCGCTTTCCCGAGCGATGACGCGTTATTGAAATTGTTTTATTTGGCCCTGCAGAACATCAGCCAGAAGTGGACCATGCCGATCCGGGATTGGAAAGCCGCCCTAAACCGCTTTATCATCCAGTTCGATGACCGGATGCCACAACGTTAAATGAAAACGCCGTTTACACATAATTCAGGACACCCTCGGAGGCCGAGGCCATTCTCGCGATGATCGAGGCGAAGAAACGTAGCGGCGGACCCGGAACCAGGCGCATTTATGTGCTGACCGGCCTTCTTTTCACACCTTCCGGGAAGCTCAGATCGAAGTTCTGGAAGCGGAGCGTGAACAGATCATCGCATCCCTTGAAGCCATGGACATGGAAAACGCGGCCGCACGAGCCTACCGGAACATCACCGCCAAGGATGTGCAGCGGGCACTGTCGGTTATCGTGCAGACGCTGGAGGAAAGAGACAGTGCAGCCGTTAAGATCATGTTGGTACAGATGATCGATCGGGTTGAACTCGATCCGGCAACCTTTGAGGCGGTAATCACCTATCGAGTTGCGGCATCGGATAAAACCGGGGATCAGATGGTGCTCCCAAGGGGGTTCGAACCCCTGTTACCGACGTGAGAGGCCAGTGTCCTAGACCACTAGACGATGGGAGCGGAGCGCAAATTATAAGCTCTTTTTTCCCAAAAGCAAGATGCGGACGATGCTCCTTCAGCCAGCATACTGAAGAATAGCCCAGAACTGCAGCGCCGTACCCGCGATGACAAAAACATGCCAGATGGAATGGAAATATTTCCAGCGATCCAGCAGAAAAAAGAGGACGCCTATGGTATAGGCCAACCCGCCAGCGGCCAACCACCATAAAAACCAGCCGGGTGCCGAATTATAGAGCGGCACGGCGGCGAATACCGCCAGCCAGCCCATGAGGAGGTAGAGCCAGAGAGAAATCGATTGCGCGCGCGCCCCAGCCATGGCCAGCAGAGCGATGCCCAGCGCCGCCAAGCCCCACTCCACGGTCAGCAGCATCCAACCCCATGAGCCATGGAGCACCATCAGCGTCACCGGGGTGTAAGTGCCGGCAATAAGGAGATAGATGGCGGATCGGTCCACCAACTGAAAAGCCCGTTTAAGTCGCCCCGATGGCAGAATGTGATAGATGGTCGAAGCGCCGTACAACATCACAATGGTCACCACGAATATACTGATAGTGACTATCGCGAGAGGGGTGCTGTGAAGACCTGCGCCAACGATCCACAGCACAAAAACCAGCAGGGCACCGACCGCGCCTGCGCCATGCAGTAGACTGTTAATCCACTCTTCAACACGGGTCTGATCCCGCACCATACCGCCCGAATTCAGCTCCATCAACTGTCCGCCATTTTGCATCATCCATTTGAGTTAGTTATAACATAACCATCCGGATTCCCGCCATGACGCGTCAGGCCCCCATGATGGGAACACGCAGATGTACTCCGGGCTGACCCTCTCCGTGCGGCAGATTGTTAGCCAGACGCAAAGCCTCTACGCTCAGCCCGTAACGGTGCGCCACATCCGCCAGGTTTTCCGCTTTTCCCAGCACATGCCGCGTCGCAGACCACGCGCTATCCGCTGGTGGCGCGTTCACAAAATGGGCGAGTACCGCGTCATGCATGGTGCGCGCAAGCAGTTGACGGAAATCCGGATCACGCAGGCGTTGCTCCTCCTGCGGGTTGGAAATAAAGGCAGTCTCCACCAGCATCGACGGCACATCCGGGGCGCGCAGCACTACGAAATTGGCGTGCTGCACGGCAGCGTTGTGCAAATCCTCCACCCCGGCCAACCCGCGAATCATAATATCCGCAGCAGCCGCCGCCGCGTTCATGGCAGCCGTCTGGGTCATATTGATGAGTACCTCGTTGAGCATCAGATCATGCACCCCCGATTGTACGTCGCCGAGGAGAGGATCAGCGGCATTCTGCGTTCTGGCCAGCCAGCGGGCCGCCGCACTGGTCGCCCCCGTTTGCGACAGCGCCCAGACCGTCGAACCGCGCACCGTTCGCTCCGGAAAAGCGTCCGCATGAATGGAGACGAAGAGATCGGCACGCTGCGCCAACCCCAGGTGCATACGATCGATGAGCGGCACATAGCGATCAGTATCACGGGAAATGACCAGACGCATTCCGGGGGTGCTGCGGATCAGTCGGGCCAGAGACAGAGCAACATCCAGCACGACATCCTTCTCGCAGGTCCCCCTGGCGCCGATGGCACCCGGATCGTGGCCGCCATGGCCGGGGTCCAGGCAGACCACAATGGGCCGTCCCGCCCCGACAACGGGATGCGAACGGGAGGACTCCACCGCAGTTCCAGCGACGGGCATCAAGTCCAGCACCAGGCGATGTGAAGCACCACCACCGGGACCCAGAGAGAAACTGTGCCAGCGTACCGTTTCCCGCAAAGGCAAGCGCAGCACTACCCCGGCGGCGCTCTCGTTCATCTCCGCTCCGCCCTGCAGTGGTCCCAATGCAGGCACCACGGGACGGCCAAGCCAATGCTGTACGCCAGGCAACTCGATATGCAGCACTTCACCCACACTACGGATCACCGGTGCAGCCGTCAAACGCCGGTTGAGATCAAAGACCAGACGCACACCCTGCCCGTAGCGGCCCACGCGCAGCCCACGGAGCTGCGCGGCGGCGGCCATATTCCAGCCGCACAACAATGCGCCGCCCAGCGCAGCCTGTCGCAGGAACTGCCGCCTTGAGGAACCCGCATCAGACTTCCCGGCCATAGCGCCCCCACTATCCTTTATAAATGTTGAGTTATAGTGGTAAGTTAGAGCTTATCCGGAAGAAGTCAAGGTAATGCCCGGGTTTCAGACCCCCTGTCCTGTCAACCAGCGCTGAAGTTCCGCTGCACCCATGGCGCCACTCATCCGCGCCAGCTCTTTTCCGGCCTTGAAAAGCACCATGGTGGGGATGGAACGAATCTGGAAGCGGCTACCGATTTGCTGTTCATCTTCGGTATTCACCTTGGCAAAGAGCACACGCCCCCGCATCGCCCGACCAGCCTGCTCAAACTGCGGTGCCATGGTTCGGCAGGGCCCGCACCAGGGGGCCCAGAAATCGACCAGCACCGGCAATTCGTTTTTCTGAATATATTCGGAAAAACTGCTACTGCTGAGATTGACGGGATGGTCAGGAAAAATCTGTGCGTGGCATTTGCCACACTTGGGGTTTTCCCCCAGACGCTCTTTGGGCACCCGATTGACGGCGCCGCAGGCAGGACAAAGCAATATCACGGATGTCATAACTTCCCCCCGATGTTTCATCGAACCGCTATTATCCACACCCCTGGCCATCTTCCTGCAACAGGGCATCCAAGGCACCACGATGATCCAGTGCGGCAAGGTCATCATAGCCGCCGATATGTCGGCCGTTGATAAACACCTGCGGCACCGTATGCCGCCCATGTGCGAGCTTCAGCATGCTCTGGCGCAGCGCGGGGTCCCGATCCACCCGGAGGATTTCAGGTGTGACCCCCTTACTGCACAGCAGCGCTTCAGCGCGTCGGCAATACGGGCAGGTGCCCGTCGCGTACATTCGCACCACCGCCCCTTTCACGATCACTTCTCTACCGGCAACCCGGCACTCCGCCACGCGCCGATCCCGCCTCTCAGACTATAAATCTTGTCAAAACCGGCTTTTTTCAGGCTGGCCGCGGCGCGCGATGAACGCATGCCACTCGCACACTGGCAGATGACATGATGGCCACGATGCTTCTCCAGATCCTGCATATATTTGGGCAAGTCACCCAGAGGAATGTGCCGGGCACCAGGCAGATGCCCCTGCGACCACTCTTTCTGCTCCCGCACATCGATGATTACTGCATCTTCATGGTTGATCAATTGTACCGCAGTCGCCGGGTCTACTTCATGGATACCCGCCGCCCTCCGCGTCAATGGCCCCTTGAAAATCATGACGATCAGCGCCACTGCCCCAAGCAGCAAGGGCCACTGCGACTCGATAAAGAAAAGAATTTTATGGTCCATGGCTTAGCGTCCGCAGGTCCCGGAACCCGGCACTCCGAACTTGAGCAGAATGCGATCCAGTGGGCAGAAACAGGTGAAACCACTTTGCAGCAGGTTGAAACCCACAAAGAGGGTGACAGTCAAAAACCACTCGCTCACAAAAACAGGACTGGCCGGAGCACCCAGCGCCACGCTGAGCAATACAAAAAAACCGGCAACCACCCGCACCCAACGTTCAGTATTCATCCGCAGTCAAACTCCTTGTGTATGCTTTTCCAAGCGCCGCTCCCAGAGGAAATAGAGCAGCGGAATCACGATCAATGTCAGCAATGTGGAGGCGAAGGTGCCAAATATCAAGGAAACTGCCAGCCCGCCGAAGACCGGGTCGGTCACCATGATGGCAGAGCCGAACATGATGGCCAGCGCCGTCAGGAGAATGGGGCGGAAACGCACCGCACCGCCCTGTAGCACAGCCTCTTCCAGGGCGTAACCTTGGCGCCGGTAGTCTATAATAAAGTCAATCAGCAACAACGAGTTGCGCACAACGACACCGGCCAGGGCGATGACCCCGATCATGGAGGTGGCGTTAAACGGCGTGTTCAGCAGCCAGTGCCCAGGGAAAACCCCGATCAAGGTCATCGGAATGGCGCCCATGACGATCACCGGCATCATGAAAGACTGGTAGTAGGCCACCAGCATCAGGTAGATGAATACCAGGGCAACGATAAAAGCGGCGCCGAGGTCCCGGAAGACGTCGAGGGTCAGACGCATGTCACCGCCCCAGAGAATCTGGTAATGGGTAATATCATCGGGCTGCGCAGGCGAAAAACCCAAATTGGCGGTACTGAGATGCACACCGTCGATGGTCTTGCCGTCCAGCCAGTGATTCAGCGATAACACCGCGTAGACCGGGCTGGAACCCATCAGATCCCCGGTCACGTATACCACGGGATGTTGATCACGGTCATAAATCGGCTTGGCTAGCGTCGTCCGTTCGATCCGCACGATACTCGCCAGAGGCACCTGCTGCCCGCTCCGGCTCTGCACGTGCAGATCGAGTATCTGCTGCTGCCAGGCGCGATCCGTCTGAGGCATGCGGAGGACGATATCCACCGGTTCGCGGGCATTTTTCACATGCAGGGCACCCAGTTTGGTACCTGCCACGTAATCATGCACGAGCGCAGCTACCTGAGCCGGTGCGACCCCGGCCAACATGGCCTTCTGCCGATCCACATGCAGCAGGTATTCAGGTACCGTCGCCGTCACCGAGTCATCCACATTGATCATGTCGTAGACTTTACGGAAATATTGCTCGACCGAACCCGCTATCTGACGCAGCTTCCCATAGTTCGGCCCGTAGAGTTCCGCCACCACCTGAGCACGTACCGGGGGCCCCGGCGGCACCTCGAAAATCTTGATGACGGTGCCCGGAAAACGCTCCCGGACGGGTTGCAGCGCCTTATAGATTTCCAGGGACACGACATGGGACATGGGTCGCTCATCCCGCGGCACCATGTTGATCTGGATTTGGGCGTAATTGCTGCCTTCGCGCATCATGTCACCGCGCACCAGTCCCGCGAAGTCCACAGGTGCAGAACGGCCCAGATAGGTCTGAAAATTTTCGACATAGCGATTGCGGCTGAGCACATTGCCGATCGCTTCCGTGACCTGTCCGGTCTCAGCCAGCGCAGTGCCCGCTGGGGTATCCACCTGTATCATGAAATCACTGACATTACCCTCCGGCAGCATCTTCAGGTTCACCCCAAGGGCACTCAGGGGACCATTCATACCCTGAGGGCGGATAAACTGCCACATCGGCATCAGCATCGCCAGCAGAAGCAGCACGACGACCACAATGAAAAAGATATTACGGCGCACGGAGGATTTCAGCAGGGGCGTAAACACCCGGATGTACCCACGCTGCAGGGAGTCCGGCCGCATCGCATGCCCACCTTTCTCGCCGCCGGCCTGCCGGTCCGCTTTGCCCCGCAGAAAGCGGTACGCCCCCCAGGGCACCACCGTATAGGCGAGCAGAACCGACGCAATCATGGCAATGGGCACAAAAATAGGGATGGGTAACATGAAGGGCCCCATCATCCCGGTCACAAAGGCCATGGGCACGAAGGCGAGAATCACCGCCAGCGTCGCTATATTCGTCGGATTGCCGATCTCATTGCTGGCAGTGATGATACAGCGGGCGAAGCCATCCTTGCCGCAGCCATGCAAATGGCGATGTATGTTTTCGATGACAACGATACCGCCATCCACCAGCAACCCCAGCGACAGAATGAGCGCGAACAGGGTGATCCGGTTGATGGTCTGCCCGAGCAGCCAGCCGATGCCCAGCACCATACCCAGGGTAAGCGGCACCGTCAGAATAACGATACCCGCCTCCCGCCAGCCGAGGAATATCATCAGGATAACCGCGACGACCGCGACAGCGATGCTGAGGTGCTCGAAAAGGGTACTGACCGCATCATCGGCACGAGCGCCGTAATCACGGGTGACAGAAACATGCACACCTTCCGGCAGCGCCTCCCGCTCCAGACGATCCAGTTTCGCCTTGATCGCGTCCGCGACGGTCACGGCATTGGTCCCCGGGCGTTTGGCGAGGGTAATGGTAACGGCCGACATGGTCGTGCCCGCCGACAGGCCGACCCGGTTTGCACGCCCAAGGGTATTGCTGGTCGCAATGTGATTTTCCGCGGCACCTTCTTCCACCCGGGCCACGTCCTTCAGAAATATCGGTTGCCCGTCACGGCTGCCGATAATGAGGTCACCGACCCCCCGCGCCGAGCCTATCGCCCCATTGATGCGCAGGGGAATTTCCTGGTTGTCGTGCACCAGGTGGCCACCCGGAAGAATGACATTGCTCCCCCTCAGCGCCTGCTGGATATCCTGCAGGCTGAGGCCGACACCGGAGAGCTTGGCCGGATTCAGCCACACATTGATGGCCAGAGGGCTGCCGCCGATCACTTCAGCGTTCGCCACATCCGGCACGCTCTGCAGCCGGTTCATCAGCCGCACGCCGACCTGGCGCAATGCCAAAGGCGTCATCTGGCTGGAGCTCAGAGTCACCGACATGATCGGAACATCGTTGATGCCTATGGATTTAACCAAGGGTTGTTCCGTACCGGGGGGCATTTTGTCCATATTACGGCTGAGTTGGTTGTAGACTTCCAGCAGACTTTTTTCTTCGTTGGCACCGACCTGAAACTCGACGGTGACCACCCCCATATCATTGATTGCGTAACCATAGGTGTGATGGACACCGGGCAGGGATGCCATTAGGGCTTCCAGCGGCCGTATCACCAGATGGTGAATTTCCTCACTGTCAGAGCCGGGCCGCATGATGAAAATTTCAGCAGCGGGCACCACGATTTCCGGGTTATACAGACGCGGCGTGACAAGAATCGCCAAGGCCCCGAACAGGGCAATGGCCACCATGATCAACACCGTGATCTTGGACTGATAAAACGACTGGGCGAGCCGCCCTGCCAGATTTTGCCGCTGCTCGGACTCAGCCATGGGTAGCTCCCGCTGGCTCGATATGATCCCCGTTATTCACGGCGGCGAGATTGCCCACGACCACCGTCTCTCCCGCACTCAGCCCCGAAAGAATTTCCACACCCTCCGGCGTGCTCGGACCCGGTCGCACCATGCGATAATGCGCGACACCTTGCGCGTCAACGACAAAAACACCGGGGATTCCGGCCCGATCCAGCAAGGCAGACGCTGGCACTGTCATTACCTGCCGCTGGGTGACCGGCACTTCCACGCTGACATAGTCGCCAGCCTGTAGCGTACTGTCCGCGGGTAGGCTGAGTTTGACCGTATGGGCATGGGTCATCGCGTCTGCAGCCCCGACCAAATCCAGAACCGTTGCGGGAACACGTTTTCCCTCGGCGAGGACCGCGACTTTCTGACCGATCTGGAGGCTGTGATACAGAGTCCCGCTGACACTGCACTGGACTTCCAGCCGGGAGGTGTCCGCCAGGGCCAGAATGGGCTGACCGGGTGACGCGAGGTCTCCGTTCTGCAGGAACTTGCGCGTGATGATCCCGGAGAAGGGCGCCGTTACCCGTGCATAGCGCAGTTGTGACTGTGCCGTGCCGACCCCGCCGCGTGCGGCTGCAACGCGGGCCTGCGCCATACCATAGGCCGATTTTATCTGATCCCACTGTTGCTCGGGAATAGCTTGCTGAGCGTACAGGATCTTGAACCGCTCATAATTGGAGCGGGCGTCGGTGAGCGCCGACTGAGCCTCAGCCAGGCTCGCCTGCGCTTGCTGCATCTGCCCCATGACATCCGTCGGATCCACCTCAAAAAGCAGTTGCCCAGCCTGTACCGACTGTCCGTCACGCACGCTCATGGAGCGAATGTAACCACTCAGACGCGAGCTGATCTGCACCTGCTGATGGGCAACGACCGTACCCGGCACGCGGGCGAAGGCAGCCATGCTTTGATTCCTCGTCTGCAGGACGGGCGCAGAGACTTTACCCTGCGCCAGAGGCGCCTCGGGAGGCGATTTACTGCAGGCGGCGAGACTTGCCATAGCGAATGTCAGGGCCGCGATCCGCGCGGTTCGCTTCCAGGTGTTCATTGGGAGACTCCTTCTGCGGTGGGCACGCCGCTCACAGCGATGATTTCCTGAGGGTTCAGTCTGCCGATGGCCAGTAACAGGGCACCGCGGTCTGTCGCTTCCGCGTAGCGGGCGGAGACAAGCTCGGCACGCGTCTGATCCAGTTCCGCCTGTCCGCGCAGCAGGCCCGTCACAGTCTCTATGCCGTTTTCGTAACGCAGGCGCACCATATGCTGCGCCTCCTCCATCTGCCTAACCGCAAGCTCCCGCATCCTGACACGCAACGCAGCCTCCCGCGCACTACGCCAAACCTGCGCCACCTCCAAACGCAACTTATCCTGCGCCTCCTGTAACGCGGCCAGAGCCTGCTCGTGCTTCGCCCGGGCGCGATCCATACTGCCGCCCCTCGCGAAGTCAAGCACATTCCAGGTTACTTCTCCACCTACCGTGTAGGACGGCGCCGCATTGCCGAGAGTGCGACCATTCCAGTCCTGATTGGCCATCGCGTTGATATGCGGCAGATAGGCGGCGCGGGCGATGCCGATACCTTCCTGCGCCGCTTTGACCTGATGGCGGAGGGCGACGATACCCGCATTCTGGGCCATCGCATCGCTCTGCAGGCTGCTGAGCGGCGCCGCAGGCAGCATGGGCCGGACAGGGCCATCCACGGTGAGCGTCTTTTCTTCCGGCCAACCGATCAGCGTGGCAAGATTATCCAGCGCGTTGGCCCGAGCATTCCGCGCACTTTCGATGGCCAGTTCCGCCTTTTCCAGATAGACTTCCGCGGACAACAGATCGCTTTTTATCAGTACCCCGCGCGCCAGCAGGGAGCGGCTGGTTTTGACATAAGAGGCGGCTGCCCGCTTGGCTTTATCCGCCACCTCAATAGCCGTGTCCGCGGCGACCACGCCGTCATAGGCTTTGAGAACGGCGTAAACCAGTTTCTGTCGGGCCATAGTATTTCCGCTCCGGGCGGCCTCCAGCATGGCCCGCGCCTGATCGATGCGCCCCCGGATTTCCCCGCCATTCCAGATCGGAATTTCCATTTGCAGCTTGGTACCGAAATTATGGTAACCACCCGGTTGATCCAGCCCTGTCGGCGCCACACCCAGCGCATTCGGGGTGAATTGTCCCGCGCCAAAATCGTTGAACGTTGCCTGCCGCTGCGACAACTTCATGCCGAACACCGTCAGGGCATTGTTCGACTGGCTGGCAGAAAAAGAGGCCGCGAGCTTAGGAAGCAGATGACCACGCGCCTCGAAAACTGCGCCCTGGGCTTCCGCTTGGCGGGCATGCGCCACGAGCATCTCCGGATTTTGTCTGAGGGCAAGATCAACGCACTGGTTGAAGTCCAAGGCTGCGGCGGGTAGTGACGCACCGGTACCCATGAGCAGGACGATTAAAATACAGCGTGTTTTTTTATGAGGACGAAAGGGCATATCTTTCCTCGCCGCGACAGGCGACACCAAAGCTCGGACAACCCAATGCTGCAAAGTCCGCGCAATACCAGCACGAATCCCCACTGCGGACGAACCGGCGATCCCGACCGGGCATCAATGGCTACACCCACAGTGACTCACATAAGAACATCAGAATATTATTCTATAATGAAACCTATGCGCATTCAAGCGCACCCTAACGACCAGGGTTCCGTCCTTCCCGGCATTCGTACTATGCGGCAGTGTTCAACGGACGCTGCAGAAAACATCGCTCATCATGGAAATCAGGCGCAGGGTACGGGGGTCACCTACACGGTAATACACCTTGTTGGCGTCCTTGCGGGCGCGAAGAATGTCTTTCTCACGCAAAATAGCGAGATGTTGGGAGATGTTGCTCTGGGTAGTGCCGACGGCGGACACGATATCCTGCACACTCATCTCTTCCGATCCCAGCACGCACAAAACCTTGAGGCGCAGCGGGTGCGCCATGGCCTTCAGGGAACGGGAGGCCTGTTCAATATCCTCTTCACGGGTTGGTAACTGTTCCATAATCATGCCTCTTGGTGTATAGTATCTTATTGACTTCGCTTATAATTACCAAAAACCGCGATGCTTGCGGTCACCTTGCCTTTTTTTGTCCATCCGCATAGAATCCACCACAAGCGGGTGTAGTTCAATGGCAGAACCTGAGCTTCCCAAGCTCATGGCGTGGGTTCGATTCCCATCACCCGCTCCATTTCAAATGCAAGGTTCAGGTCACCGCCACAACGCCGACTTTAATACCCATCAGTGATTAAGAATAACCCCATATGAGTATTTAAGGAACCCCGCACCCCTTCCATGCGCATTTAGAACAGCGGCCGATCCAGCGCCAGCAACAGGTCATCCACTCGTTGGCGCACCACGGCAGTCATCTGGATGGGGCGGCCCCATTCCCGGGCGGTCTCTCCGGGCAGTTTATTGGTGGCGTCCATACCCACTTTACCACCGAGTCCGGCAACCGGC
>DAIEIW010000109.1:0-6602 GCA_027351205.1 Acidithiobacillus sp. | reverse complement strand
CGAAGTAAACAAGGGCCTGCTGGGCTGGCTGCTGCCAGATATCATCATGAATTCCTCCGGATGATGTCGAGGACAAGATTTCTCGCATGTGCGAGTTCACCGCCGTAGATAGTCGTTTGATAGCCCTTGATTGGCGTGCTGGTGAGCGTTTGCAGCACCGAATGTCGTTGCGAAGACAAGTGAATGTTTGCGATCATCGATAATCCCGGACGTAGTGGATGTGCTCTAAGATCCTTCCGGGATAGGGCGATCCGCACGGGGACCCGTTCCACAATGTGTATGTAATTCCCAGTCGCGTTCTCGGGAGGGAGGATGCTGAAGGCACTACCCGCCCCCGGCAGCAAACCTTCGACAGTGCCGCGATAACGCACCGCGTGTCCATAGTAATAGCTGGTGAGTTCTACCGGCTGTCCGGGACGGATATGGTGCATGTCGGTTTCCTTAACGTTAGCCACAACCCATAAGTAATCCAGCGGGACTATCGAAAAAAGACGCTGACCAATATGGATCCGAATGCCTGGATAACTGGCGCGTTCTGCAACAAAACCAGAGACAGGGGCACGGATGATCCGGCGTTGCCATTGAATATCGGCCCTTGCCACCTGCGCGGCGGCCTGTCGTACCAACGGGTTGGACCTCACAGTCGTACCGGTTACAACGGCTTCTGCCCCCTCCAAAGCGGCCCGTTCAGCCAACAATTGTGCCCTTAATGCCTGAATTTCTTTCTGCGTATCTTGTACGCGAATAGCTGATGTAGCACCACTGGGTAGAGATGCTCTAAAACGGGCGAGATCACCTTTCAGCTTTTCCAGCGTAGCCTTTTTGCTGGCTACCAATTGTTGCAGTTGAATCACTGTGGCAAATGCTTTACGTACATACCGGACTTCCAGTCCAAGATGCGCTTCTGCTTGCATCAGTTGCAAGTGCGACTGATCGGCCTGCATGGTGGCCATAATCTGCCCGGCATGTACAAATTGCGTATTATCTACGAGTACCTTATTGAGTGTTCCCGGCGTCTGATCTTCCACGGGTATAATATTACCCGTGACATAGGCATCATTAGTGCTTACATAGAAGCGTTCGTGAAAGAACCACCACGCGGCAACGGTTAGTACCATGATGAGAAGCAAAACTGAAATTATCATGACATGCCGGATGCGCCGTTCCGGTATGGGCGGCGATTGATGAACGATGCCCGCTTCATGCGTCATGAGCGACTTCCAGATAACTTATACCCGTCACCAAGAGCCGCGTTGAGACGCGTCCAGGAAGTGGCGTCGGCAATCTCCAAGGAATATTCTTGATTTTTGACTTGTGCCTCATGGATGCGCGCTATAAGGGTTCCTACTTTGTTGCTTATTCCTGCCCGAAAAGCCGAATCTTCCAATCTGGTGGTGAGTCGTGCGGCCATGATCATTTCCTGTTCTTCAGAAAGTTGTCGCCGAATCCGCTTCCATTCACTGAGGCGGTCAGCGATCTGACGTACGGCATGGAGGATGGTCGCATGGTAGTGATCATCTGCAGCCATATAACGGGCATTTTTTGCCCGCAGTTGTGCACGCAACGCACCTCCTTCAAAGATAGGCAGAGAGATTACCGGCCCAACGGCATGAGCCAGATTCCCGGGGCTGAACAGATCTCCCAAATGAATACTGTTCCAGCCAGCGAAGAGAGCTATATTGACGTTCGGATAAAAGGCAGCACGTGCGGCCCCCACCTCTTGTGCAGCCGCTTCTATTTCCCAACGCGCGGCGACAATATCCGGGCGATGCGCGATGATTTTCAAGGGTAAATCCTTAGGGACGGTGATAGTCTTCAGCAACGGGAGTGACGCCGTTTGAATGGTTTGTCCCCAATCAGGACCATGTCCCGCCAGTGCAGCGAGGGTATCCTGCTGAACAGCAATCTCACTCGTGATGTCTGCTACGGCCTGCCGTGCAGCAGTACAGGCCTCTTTCTGCAAATAAACCGCTTTTGCCCCGGTCAAACCCGAAAGCAGACGCTCCCGGTCCAGGCTCAAGAGTGCCTCGTGGAGCTGTTGTTCCTTTAGGATCTGAGCGCGACGCTGGATGTCACCAATCAGTGAAAAGTAATGTATGGCCACATCTGTGGATAAGCGTAAACGCGCTTCTGCTAAATCTGCTCGGGCAACACTAACATCGCCCAATGCGGCACGTATTTTGTCGCTATCCTGACCCCAGAGATCCATATGGTATTGTACTTCCAATGGATTTAACTCGGTATACAACACACTGCTGCCATTGGCGGTAGTATGCAGTCCTTGTTTCGAGAAATATTCCTGAGTGGTAGAGGCACTCGCCGAAATATGTGGCAACAGGCTTGCACGCTGATTAGCTACTGCTGCACGAGCTTCTAGGATGCGGGTGCTGACTATCTCCAAGTCAGGATTGTTTCGCAGAGCGTCTTTCTCCAAGGCATTTAGGGCAGGAATGCTCGCCGTCTTCCACCAGTCGCTTTGCGGCCAGGCACCAGCTGCTATGCCGAACCGGCCATTATAACGAGTCAAGGTTTGACTGATCTGCGTTTTCTGCCCTATTTTACCGCCTGGGAGATGTCGGGGAAGCCGCGCGCAGGCACTGATCAGTAAGATGCTTGAAAGAAGAACAATCTGCTTCTTCACGGTTCCACCATCTCCTCCATGGCTAAGCGGGTGCGCGCATCAGGTTCCGCAAAGGTTACATGCTTCGCGAGCAACAGCACCACGCCAAGCAGGAGAAAGGCCCAGCCGGCAAAATGAAAGATTTCATTAAAAGCCAGCAGTGCCGCCTGGTGATCAATGCTGTTGCTGATCAATTGATGCGCTGCCCTGGGCAGGATACCCTGCCGTTGCAATATATGTTGCGCGGACCCGAGTTGCTCTCGGGTCATGGCGTTGCCTTCTCCCAGGAAGTGGCGATGTAATATCCGCCGGCGATCCCACAAAGCTCCCACAATAGGTATCCCCATGGCTTGCCCGGAAACGCGCAGGAGATTCAAAAAAGCACCACCCCGCATTTCGGCTGTGCCCCGAAGGCCGGACAACGCAATAGCACCAAATGGGGGAAAGAGAGCGCCGAGAAAGAGACTTACCATTGCCTGAGGCCATAAGAGTTCGTCCATCGAAGCGGGCCGGTTATAAGAAGAAACCCAAAAACTCCCAACGGAGAACCCGACGAGTGCAATGAAGCCGACGAAGCGCGCATCTAGCCTGTGGATATAACGATGCGTCAGCATGGACGTCAATTTGGAAAAAATCGCCAAAGGCAGCAAAAGCAACCCCACCAGCCAAGCGCTATAACCCAACATTAGCTGGAATTGTACGATGTAGAGCGCCATGGTGCCCTGAAAGCAAAGCGCCGTAAGAAATAGCCCCAGACCTCCGACCAGAAAATTGCGACGTCGAAGAAAACGTAATGCTAGCAGCGGATGCTCACTATTCCATTCCCACACCATGAAGTATATCAGGGCGGCTGTACCTGTGAGCAAAAGGGCGATGATGGTTGTTGAACGTAACCAGTCATCTATTTCGCCAAGATTGAGTGCGGACTGAAACGCGCCAACGCCAATCAAAAGCAGGAGCAAACCCACCCAGTCCAAACCAGGATGACGATGCTCGATTTCACGACCGGACAGAATAGTTGCGATAATCAAGCCGGCAGCTAATGCTATGGGGATATTCAGATAAAATAACCAGCGCCACCCCAGAGCATCGGTGATCCAGCCACCCAGCACCGGGCCGAGGGTAAAAGGGGTGATAGCAGCCATTCCCCACAGCGTGAGACCAATGTTACGATGCGGCGGGGTATAGTGCCTCAGGAGCACTCCGAGCGAAAGAGGTATGGTGATGCCACCCGCATAACCTTGTATCATGCGAGCGGCCAGAAACCATCCATAGTCATGAGACACTGCACATACTGCGGACGCAAGAGCGAAAGCGAGAAATGCGCCTAACAAACTCCGCATTTCACCCCACCGATTGAGAAACCACGCTGCCGTGGGGAAAGCCAGCGCCATCGCCAAGAAAAAATTCGCCTGCGTCCAGTCCACATAGGCAGGGTTGACTCCCAGACTGCCTGCCACGCGGGGAATCATCGGCAGATATGCGCCTGTATTAAACAATACCAGGAAGTGGCCCAGTCCAATGGCGATGTTAAGCGCAAGCAACATCCCTGCACCGAGAGGTGCAGGGTCTATACGCGCTCTAGAGGATACGGTGCTCACGGTTCGTTTTGATTGATCTTTCGGAGGATGTGCAGAGATAATGACCCAAGTGCTCCCATAGCACAAATTGGAATAATTTATCTTTTCCATAGGAGATGTCGATAAATATGGATACCGAACTACTGCTGACTTTCCTGACGGTTGCCCAATCTGGTGGGATCAGTGCAGCTGCCAGAATCCTCCACCGCAGCCAGCCGACGATCACCGAACGTTTGCAGCGACTTTCTGATATGGTGGGAGAACCGATCTATATCCGGTCCGGGCGGGGGATAGTACTAACCCCAGCGGGCGAGTCGTTAATATCTACGGCTCGCCGCATGCGCGATGTGACTAACGAGTTCGAGGATGTTGTACTGCGCCGTCAACGCTTACAAAGCGGTATCCTGCGTATTGCTGCAACCAATACCGTAGCCAGTTATTTTCTGCCACAGCGATTGGCGTCCTTTCAAAAAATTTATCCAGATATTGACATCCATCTCCGTGGAGGAGTTACAGACTGGAAGGATATCTCAATCCCGGATTGGGATTTATTTTTTCTCGAGGGGGGCGTGGACATTGAAGCGTTACCTTCTTATTATTTGATTACGCCATGGATGCAGGATGAAATAGTTACGATTTTCCCGGTGGGCCATCCGTTGCTGCAAAAGAAGATCATTCGGTTGGAAGACCTGATGTCTTACCCCTTGATCTGGAGAGAACGTACATCCGGAATTCGACGAAGCGTCGAGCAAATATTTTCTAGTGAGCGTCTCGCACCTAAACAGTCGATTGAAGTAACGGGAGTTGAAGCAGTGGGTACGGCTGTAGAAGCTGGTCTTGGCATTGGATTTGTTACCGCGGCGGCCTTGAAGCACAGAAAAGAATGGCGCGTATCAGCTAGGAGAATACCATATCCGGATGGTATAAAATGGACGCTATATCTGGCTAGACCGCAATCTATATACCAGTCTATTGCCATGCAGAAATTCTTATCACACATGGATGTTTAACGGTGGCCATCCCATTTTCACGTAATACTTGTCGGCCTGCGCAGTTCTTTCTAGTTTTGAGTACGTAGGATACAAAACCACAGACCCAATTTGTGGCCACCAAGACCATCATGTCAAAGTCGTCGAGAGGATATCCAGAATATGCGCTCCAACCGCGAGCGGCCTGAGGAAGCGCCGTCCAGAGAGATTTCTGGTCATTGCGCCGACCCCATAGTCCTTGCCAGCGCCCAACCAATGGACATACCAACCGCCTGCTCCGCCCGTATTCTCTCATCAGTGCGTGACCAAGGTTGCCGAGCAGATGAATAACCGCCTTCCCATCCGGCGATGGATTTCACTCGTTCATGGTCTGCTTCAAGGGCGCGGAGACCGTTCACTAGCTGCTCCTCCAAGGCCTCCAGGCTGTCACGCCGTTGTGGAAATACTTCTCCCGTAACTCATCCCAGAGGTGTTCCTGAGGGTTTGGTTCGGGTGAGTACGGCGGCAAAAAAAGCAGGCGCAGGTTGTCTGGAAACTGAAAGGCATTACTTTTATGCCAGCCGGCGCCATCGACGAGCATCACAGTATTTTCATCCGGAAAGCGTTGTGCAACCTCGGTTAGGAAAAGCTGCTACACTGACTGCTGACCGTCGGTAGAACCAGAGAATCTGCTCAGATCGCGGTAGGGATACGCATTACTGGGTATCCCCCGCACAGATCCCAGCGTGCGCAACTAACGCACTGGGCTCCTACCTCGGGTGTTTGACGGCAAATCGCTCGCTCGACCACGGATGAAGGATACTTCTCCTTCTTCCGCTGCCTGGCAACGTTCCGTACACGGTCCAGCCCCTGTGACACGCTATCTCGGCTCTGAGTCCGTCGCGTGTGCGGTTGTCCCGTGCTCCCCTTGGTCCCGGTCCTTGGCTCCGCCCACTCCGCCGCCGGTTGCCCGGCCTTGTTCGCAGGTTTCACAGCTACTACGACCGAGTCTGACTTCTTGGGTCCGTTCATCATTGGCTTCGGCTCCTCGCCTTCCCAATGCGGGCCAGCCCGTACAGCAGCTGGTCAAACCCGAGATCTCCCGGTTCCCGTGCAAAGAGCGTACGCACATGCCAGTGTCTTCGAGCACGCCGGGTTGTTCGGGCGCTCGCGATCGCGCGCCCGAACGTGTAGCTTTCCACCTTGTCGACAGCGTCAGCACCCAGAGGAAAGTTATTTTCGAGGCTCCATGGCTGGCGTATGCGCTCCCCTACCGACGCTTCGCCGACGTCATCGCGGGCGCCAGCGCACGGCTCGGGGCCGATGTGGTTCGCTATACCTTCATCGCAGTGGACTTGCACCACCTAACCCTTGCCGGTCTCCCGGCGCACCGACAATTACCTTGTCCGGCGGCAGCGGCGCCAGTGCATGCGC
>DAIEIW010000031.1:0-17307 GCA_027351205.1 Acidithiobacillus sp. | reverse complement strand
CGTGGATGATCATTTCTATGGAGATATGGTCGATCGCGTCCGCGCCGGCGGCGGACAATCCATTGTCGATGCCCATGGCGCCCTCCTGCAACACGCCCTTCCCCATCACCCCTTCCTGATCAAGCCCAACTGCTATGAGCTGTCCCTCCTGCGCCAGCGCGAGCTCCCCACGCTGGAAGATGTGGCGAAGGAAGCGCGCGCCATACAGCGGGAAGGGGTGCAGTATGTCTGTGTATCCCTGGGGGGCGACGGAGCGCTGCTGGCCGGACCCGATGGCAGCTATTTCGCCAAGGCGCCCCCCGTTCAGGTGAAGTCGACGGTCGGCTCGGGCGACTCCATGGTCGCCGGCCTCGTCGCCGCGCTGGCCCACGGCCGAAGCCCGGCAGAGGCCCTGCGTCTGGCCGTCGCCTGCGGCAGCGGCACGGCTGCCCGGCCGGGTACCGAGATATTCTCCCATAATGATCTGGACGAACTGCTACAGACAACGGAAGCGCGTGTGCTCGACATCTGAGAGTACCCCCAAAAAAGCCCTCGCGAGGAGGGCCAAAGGGAGGTATGGGAAACAGATCATTCATCCTGCGAATCAAACAGGGGTGATTGGCGCGCACCCTCCCGGCGCATCAGGAGAACGGGCCTTTAGCAATGCCCGTTGTCGTTATCGCCGCCGTTCATATTCTCTTCCGCTTCGGTGCGCCACCAGGCCCCGATCCCGGACGCCGTCTTGGCCACCGCCTTGTTGGGATAGCAGGTCACCGGGTCCCTTTTGGCCAGTGCAGACCTTTGGTACCAGTAGGTCGCCCGGACCCAGTCGGGCTTTTCGATATGCCCCAATTTCAAGCCGGGGTCATAGAGCGTCCCCAGATAATACCCGGCAGTCCTGTTTCCGCTATCGGCCTGGTGCTGTAGTTGCTGCAAGGCCGCAGGAGAATCTTCGGCGTGATTTCTGAGGTTCAGCAGGGTCCCCTCGGCCCAGGACAGGACCGGAACCGTGAGACCGAGTGCCAACAGGATCGATGCTGTAAATTTGCCTTTGTACATAACGTGCTCCTCTTCCAAAAAAGGTTCCAAAAAGGTTTTCGCCAGCATGTCCGCTTACCGGCGTGGGTTCAGTAACGGGTGAGGGGAACCGTCCCTTGCCGCCACATTACGTGGTAATTTTTCCCACATATAATATGTGAGCAGTATTCGTGCCATATTCAATAACCCATGGTAAGGATGTGGATTTGCCAGTTTCATCCCGGGCCTGACCGGGATGGTCAAGGAGATCACTCCGGAAAATTGTCGCCAGAACACGACGATTATCCTGAGACAGTATAATATATATATTAATAAACAATTAGTTATGATTGTGACCCGTTGTCTACACTAATCCTCCATAACACGGCATCATTCCTGCAGAGATCGCTCAGACCCCTCATGGGGTGCTATAGGATCATCCGCTGCAGCATGCCGGGAAGGCGGACTCACCCCGTTCCCAAGCGCACTCAAAATCCCCGACTGTTCTATACTGATGGACGAAGCCGGTCAGGGAGGATCCTGATGGCGACCATGAACCAGCCGCAGTATCCCTTTCCAAACGCAACCGACGAGGAGTAACAGATGGCTGAGACAGTAACGGATATCCTGATTGTTGGCGGTGGCCCCGCTGGCATGATGACGGGTATCACCGCCGCCCAGTTCTCACCGCACAAGAAAGTGCTGGTGATCCGCCCGGAGACGGACGCGGTGATTCCCTGCGGTATCCCCTACATTTTTGGCACCCTGGGCGGCACCGATGAGGATATGGCCGGGCGCGCGCCTCTGCTGGCGGCCGGCGGACAACTTCAGATCGGGACGGCCCAACAGATAGACCGCGTCGCACACACGGCTACCCTGGCCGATGGCGACGTCATTCACTGGGAACGTCTGGTGCTGGCCACCGGCGCCGAGAACTTCATCCCCCCCATTCCAGGCACCCGTCTGGAAGGGGTCTTCAGCATTCGTAAAGATTACGACTACCTGGACACGCTCTTCAGCACCCTCATTCCGCAGATCCGCACCCTCGCCATTATCGGTGGCGGTTTCATCGGGGTAGAGTTTGCCGATGAAATACGCAAACGCGGCATTGAAGTGCACATCGTCGAAATGCTGCCGCACCTGATGCAGGCAGCCTTTGACCCGGATGCCTGCGCGGCGGTGGAGAAGCAGTTGCGGGCCCATGGGGTTCATATCCATACTGGAGCCAGGGTAGAGGCGCTGCTGCCTGATTCCGGCGGCAAGCGCGTCGGACAAATACAGATCGCCGGACAGGAGGCGCTGACGGTGGACGCGGTGCTCATCGCCATCGGCACCCGCCCCCAGGTCGACCTGGCCAGGGACATGGGCCTGACCCTCAGTCGTTCCGGCGGAATCTGGGTCGACGCCTTCCAGCGTTCCCGCGAAGATCCCAATATATTTGCGGTTGGGGATTGCGCCCATAAGCAGGATTTTTTCACCCGCTAGGCCAATCATGCCATGATCGCCTCACAGGCTGCGGCCGAGGGCCGTATTGCCGGTATGAACCTCTATGGCTTGCGTCAACTCCGTTACAACGCCGGATCGGTAAGCATCTATGCCAGCGAAATCGATGGTCTGGCCTTCGGCGTCGCCGGGCTTACCCAGCGTCAGGCGGAACTGGAAGGCTTCCCCATTCTGGTCGGCGAAACCCGTCTGCCGGATCATCACCCCGCCTCGATGCCCAACACTACGGAGATTTACTGCCGGATCATCTTCGCCGCCGACTCCCTGCAGATCCTCGGCGGCCAAATTCTCGGCGGCGCCACTACCGGCGAGCTGGTCAACACCATCGGCCTGGCCATTCAGATGCACGCCTCCGCACCCGATCTGGCCAGCATGCAATTCGGCAGCCAGCCCCGCCTGACACCCTCCCTGCACCCCTTGGTAGCCGCTGCGGGTGACGCCCTGCGGCGCCATTACGAACCCCTCCATCCCTGCGTTACAGGAGATCCTCATGCCTAAAATCGCCCAAGCACCACTCGGCATGTCCGCCGATAGCACCCACCGCTGGACGGAAAACTATCGTCTTGCCACCCAGGACAGCGGACGCCTGTTTCTGATGGCCGGCGATCAGAAAGTCGAGCATCTCAACGATGATTTTATCGGGGGACACGTGGCGACGGACGATTCCGACCCGGAGCATCTGTTCCGCATCGCCAGTGAAGCGCCCGTGGGCTGTTTTGCCGCGCAGATGGGTCTTATTGCCCGCTATGGCATGGATTATCCGGATGCGCCCTATCTGCTCAAGCTCAACAGCAAAACCCATCTGATCAAAAGCGCGCAACGCGATCCGGTCAGCCTGCAGTGGCAGAGCATGGCGCAGGTCCATGACTTTGTGCGCCATTCTGGTCTCCGGGTGGTTGGGGTGGGTTACACCATTTACCCCGGCTCCGAGTTCGAGCCGACCATGCTCAGCGAAGCCGCACGCATCATTCAGGATGCCCATGCCATGGGATTGCTGGCCGTCATCTGGGCCTATCCGCGCGGCAAGGCCGTAGGTGAACGGGAGCAGGACCCGCATCTCGTTGCCGGTGCCGCGGGTCTGGCAGCCTGTCTCGGGGCGGATTTCGTCAAGATCAACCCACCACTCGATGCGGCTGGCGCCATGGACGGCACGCTCCTGGGTGAAGCCGTCGCCGCAGCCGGACGCACGCAGGTCGTCTGCGCGGGGGGGGCCGAAACCGATGCGCCGGAGTTTCTGCAACGCCTCTACGAACAGATTCATGTGGGGGGCACGCAAGGCTGCGCCACCGGCCGGAATGTCCATCAGCGCAGTCAGCCCGACGCGGTCAACTTCTGCAAGGCCATTCACGCCATTGTGGTAAAAAATCAGGGCGTTGACGAAGCCATCAAACTGCTGGGTCCCAACATATGATGAAGCTGCCTGTGCAGCGCAGCAAAATCGTCTGTACCATTGGCCCGGCATCCGATGCACCAAAAACGCTGGAGCAGATGATCCGCGCCGGAATGAACGTGGCCCGCCTGAATCTGGCCCATGGTACTCCGGATGAACACCGCATCCGCATTGGCCGTATCCGGGCTGCGGCGGAAAGGGTGGGACAGCGGGTAGCCATCCTCGCCGACCTGCCCGGCCCTAAAATCCGTATCGGTGTGCTGCCCGCCCCGGTCACCCTCAAACGCGGCGGCCGGGTGCTCCTCGCGCCCAGCGCACCGGGAACCGCCGAGGAGGTCCCCCTGGATCTGCCCCGTCTTTCCCGCCCTCTGGTCAAGGGGGACACGGTGTTTCTCAACGACGGCTTCATCGAGTTGTATGTGGAACAGCATGATCATGCGGGTATCCATTGCCGTGTGGTGGTGGGCGGCGTGCTTCACTCCCATAAGGGCGTGAACCTACCCGGCGTGACGCTGGAAGGCGGCGCCCTCACCCCTGCCGACCGCGAGTTGCTGGCCTTCGCCCTGGAGGCCGGCGTCGACGGGCTGAGTGTCTCTTTCGTGGAAACGCCGGAGGATCTGCACACCGCCCGCCGGGAAGCGCAGGCCTTGGGTTATGAGCCCTTTCTCGTCGCCAAAATCGAAAGAGCCCGGGCCTGGAAACACATGGATGCCATCATCGCCGCCGCCGACGGCATCATGGTGGCGCGCGGTGATCTCGGCGTGGAGGTACCCATCGGGCAAATCGCACTGATTCAGAAACGACTTATCCGCAAGGCCCGCGCCGCAGGCAAACCGGTCATCACCGCCACCCAGATGCTGGAATCCATGGTCCACAACCGTCGCCCCACTCGTGCCGAAGTAACGGACGTGGCCAACGCCATTCTCGACGGTACCGACTGTGTCATGCTCTCCGAAGAATCCGCCATGGGCGATTATCCGGTGGACGCAGTGAAAATGTTGGCGGAAATCGCCCGCATCACCGAAAAATCCCGATCCGAGCTGAGTCCGCTCCATGCAGAAACCCTGCACGATGCCCCCAGTGTAGAATCCGTCATCGCCTGGGATGTACGCACCGCCGCCGAGCATCTGAATCCGCTGTTTATCGTCACCCCCACCGAAACAGGCACCACCGCTGCCCGCATCGCACGCTTCCGGCTGGTCCCGTGGATACTGGCCATCAGCCCGCATGACCGCACTTGCCAACGCCTGTGCTTTCATTACGGCGTGCATGCGGTAGCCATGCCCAGCCCCGATCAGGGCTGGGAGCAGGCCGTCCGCCGCTGGCTGGTTACCCACGGCATCGAGAAGGGCCTCATTCTCCTTACCCAAGGTCCAAGCCAGGGCCACCCCGGTGGTACCAACCGGCTGGAAATTATCCGCCTGGAACAACCCGCCATCCATTGACAGGAGCATTTATGGACAGCCGTATCGAAGACATCATCGCGGACCTCACCGTTGCCCTGGATACAGGGCAACGGAAGTCGGGAGCTCCGGCGCGTGGCGAACGGGTGGCCAAGTACAACCAGTTGCTGCGGATCGAGGAAGAACGGGGCACCGCCGCCAGCTTCGTCGGCAAATACGCGTTTTGCGGACCCATAAGGTTTTAGCCGGCTTTCATTACCCAACCCTGCCTACCGCACACCCCATTGAACCGGAGGAATTCGTGACCATCGCCCCTTGCTACCTGCTCCCGCAACTGCCCGAATCACTGGCCGGTTTGGCTGAACTTGCCCTCGACCTACGCTGGTCCTGGAGCCATGTCTCCGACACCCTCTGGCAGCATATTGCCCCCAAACTCTGGGAGCAGACCCACAATCCGTGGCTGATTCTGCAGAACGCCGGTAGCGAGGCGCTTCAGCAACTGGCCGAGGATAAAGATTTCATCGCGAAGCTGGACGCCTTTGTCACCGAACACCGCGACCGCCTCGCGCAAACCTGCTGGTTCGGCAAAACCTATCCTCACCCGCCCTTCCGTCAGGTAGCCTATTTCAGCATGGAGTTCGGTCTGTCCGAGTCCCTGCCCATCTACTCGGGCGGCCTTGGCATCCTTGCCGGCGACTGCCTGAAAACCGCCAGCGATCTCGGCGTTCCTCTGCTCGGCATCGGCCTGCTCTGGCAGCAGGGCTATTTTCGTCAGAGTTTGGATGAGTATGGTCGTCAGATCGAACTCTATCCGTACAACGACCCCACCCAGATGCCTGTCACCCCGGTGCGGGACGCTGCGGGCGAATGGTTGCGTCTGGAAATGGCCTTCCCCGGCCGCACCGTCATCCTCCGCGCCTGGCAGGCACAGGTCGGCCGGGTGCCCCTGTATCTGCTCGACAGCAACGATCCCCTCAACGCCCCCGCCGACCGTGGCATCACCGCCGAGCTCTATGGCGGCGGTCCGGAGACCCGCCTGCAGCAGGAAATCTGCTTGGGCGTCGGCGGCTGGATGCTGCTGCGCCGCCTGGGTATCCAGCCGGATATCTGCCATCTCAATGAGGGACATGCGGCCTTCGCCATCCTCGCCCGGGCCTATAGCCATATGCGGGATCACGGTACCGACTTCCCCTGCGCCCTCACCGCCACCCGCGCCGGCAATATCTTCACAACCCACACTCCGGTCTCCGCCGGTTTCGACCGCTTTCCGCCGGAACTGATGACGCGCTACGTCGCCGGTGCATCCGAGTCTTTCGGGATGGACATAGATACTGTCCTTGCTCTGGGCCGGGAGCATCCCGAAGACCGCAGCGAACCCTTCAACATGGCATGGCTCGCCATTCGCGGCAGCCTGACCGTCAATGGCGTCAGCCGCCTGCACGGAGCGGTCAGCCGTCACTTATTCCAGCCCCTGTTCCCACGTTGGCCCGAGGACGAAGTCCCCGTCACCCATGTCACCAACGGCGTGCATATGCCGTCCTGGGATTCCGCCGAAGCCGACGCCCTGTGGACCACATCCTGTGGCAAGTCCCGCTGGCTTGGGGACCTGAAGGATATCGAAACGGACTTTCGCCAGACCTCCGATGCCGATATCTGGCACCTGCGCAGCGTCGCACGGCAGGAGGTGATCCAGTTTGCCCGCCAACGCCTGCAGCAGCAACTAGCAGCGACCTACGCGCCCGAAAGAGAGTGTGAACAAGCGAAAACGGCGCTCGACCCCAACACCCTCACCATCGGTTTCGCACGTCGCTTTGCCGCCTACAAGCGCCCCAACATGCTGCTGACCGACCCGGATCGTCTCTACCGTCTACTGAACAACCCGCACTATCCGGTACAACTGCTGATCGCGGGCAAGGCCCATCCCCAGGATGGCGCTGGTAAGGCCATGATCCAGCAGTGGACCCAGTTCATTCACCAATATCCTGACCTGGCCGGGCGCATCGTCTTCATCACCGACTATGACATGCTGGTCGCCGAACACCTGGTGCAGGGTGTCGACCTGTGGATCAATACGCCGCGCCGCCCCTGGGAAGCAAGCGGTACCAGCGGCATGAAAATATTGGTCAACGGTGGCCTCAATCTCTCGGAGCTGGACGGCTGGTGGGCCGAAGCCTACTGCCCGGAGGTCGGGTGGGCGCTGGGCGACGGCCGTGAACATGATACCGATCTGGCATGGGACCAACAGGAAGCGCAGCAGCTCTATCGTCTGCTGGAAGACGAAGTCGTGCCCCTCTTTTACCACGAGCGCGATGCCAACGGCTGTCCGTGCGGCTGGATCGCCAAAATCCGCGAAAGCATGGGCCGTCTGACCCCGCAATTCAGCACCAATCGCATGTTGCAGGAATATGTATCCACCCTCTACATCCCTGCCGCACAACTGCTGGCCGCGCGCAGCGAACGCGCCACCGTTGAGGGCATCTGCAAATGGCAGCATGAAATCCGCCAGCACTGGCAAAGCGTGCATTTTGGCGAATTGAAAGTGCAGAGCGACACCGATACCCATCATTTTCAGGTGCCCGTGTATCTGGATGACCTCGACCCTAACGCCGTCGTGGTACAGCTCTTTGCAAACGGCGATGAAGGGCAGCGCCCGATCCTTTTTACGATGATGCGCGGAGAATCCCTGAGCGGCGCCATCAACAGTCACAATTACCACTGTGCAGTGCCGGTCCGCCACCCGGTGGAAGGTTTTACGCCCAGGATCATCCCGTATCGCGAGGGATGCCCGGTCCCCCTGGAAAGTACAGAGATACTCTGGTATCGCTGAAAGGAGAGTTTCATGAACAATCAGATACCCGATCTTTCCACGGTCGTCGAAACCGAACGGAAAATGTTCGGCAAATACGTGCTGCCCATCGCTATCGTACTGATCATCATCGGTATTTTTGGACTGCTGAGTCCGGTCATTCTGTCTGCCGCAACCGATGGCGTGCTGGCGGCCCTATTGATTATTGCCGGCTTCACCTGGTTTATCCACAGCTATCAGATGCATCAGCATCATTTGGCGGACTGGCTCAAGCCGGTACTGCTGTTGGCCACCGGCGGAGTGATGATTGCACTGCCCAACGCCGGCATCGCCGCCATCGGCCTGATGTTCATCCTGTATTTCGTCATGGATGCCTACCGTAACTTCACCCAGTCCAATGTCCACGCCGGCCACGGACGGGGGTGGTTTATTTTCAGCGGGGTAATCGATGTCGTCATAGCCATTCTGTTTTTTGTCACCTGGCCACAGGGCTCGCTCATCCTGGTCGGTATCTTTGTGGGCGTAAATCTGATTTTTGATGGCGTCATTCTGCTGATGCTCCGTAATGCGGTCTCCGGAGACCATAAATAACGATGGAGGGCGTTCACGCGCCAATGCTCGCAAGCGTTAATTCCGATAAAACGGGTAGCCCGCATCTTCTCGCCATTACTGTCGCAGTAATGGCTGCATCATCATGCATGTTCTGGACATCACGAATGTCAACGTGGCGTTGCCGCACATGGGGGGGTCGCTTCACGCCAACAGCGATCAGATTACCTGGGCACTCACCACCTACATGCTGGCCATGGTCATCGCCACCCCGTTGACCGGCTTACTGGTCGAACGTTTCGGACAACGGCGGCTCATCCTGTGGAGTGTGGCCGGCTTCCTGGTCTGCTCGGTCATGAGCGGACAATCCCACAGCCTCACGGAAATCGTTCTTTGGCGTTTCATGCAGGGAGCACTGGGCGCCTCGCTGGTACCCGTCGGACAGGCTATTCTGGTTTCGGCCTCGGGCTGGTTTCCATCCTGCTTTTTACACTGGCCTTTGCGACCCTCGGCACGGAGCAGACGCCGGAGAGATCTGGGATATTCAATCTCATGCGCAATCTTGGCAGTTCTGTGGGCATCGCCATCGTCTCCACCATCATGACCGAAGAGACGCAGGATGCATGGAACCAGATGGGAGGGCATATCAGTCCCTTCAATGCGGCATTACCGCGTTACCTGGATGCCGCCGGGTTAGGCCAGGGAAATCTGACTTGGCAGGTGCTGGACCAGCTTCTGGCGCAGCATGCGGCAATGCGTGGTATACTGGACACGTTCATGTTCCTGTTCTGGAGCTTTTTGGTCGTGATGCTCATTGCGCTACTGATGAAGAATAAATCCTAGGAGCCTTATGTTTGCTATAAAAGCGCTATTCAATGATGAAAATGCGGTCAGGGAGGGATTTTCCAGCATCCGCAAGGCATTGATGGAAAACCATCCGGATTATGCGGATTACTATGACGTATTGCGCAAGATACTGCAGCAGCAGATACATCTGAAGCATGCGGTTTTTGCAGAAAAAGACGTCGTCTCCTGTGAATTCTATGGCTTTGGCGAAAAGGAATCGGCGATGGCGGAAGCCGCGCTGCTGGACGTCGGCGCGCTGGAAGTCATCGTTGAGTAACCGCCCATGACTCTCTTGAGCATCATCATCTTCCTCCTCATCGGCGGCATCTCCGGCTGGCTGGCCGGGCTGCTGATCACGGGACGCGGCTTTGGAATTGTCGGAGATATCATCGTGGGTATCATCGGCGCGTTCATCGGCGGCTTAGTCCTCATCTTTTTCGGTCTGGCCGGTCTTTTCGGGGCGGGCATCGTCGGCGCCATCATCGTAGCGTTCATCGGCGCGGTCATCCTTCTCGGCGTCATCAAGCTCATAAAAAAAATCTGACTCCGGGAGCGGAGCGCGCCTCATGATCCTGCGGCATAGGCGCAGCCTGCATGGAGAGGACAGACGCCACAGCGCGGGCGGGGCCGACAGTAATCCTTGCCGAGCGAGACCAGCAGCGCATGCAGCGCATTGCGTGTCAGCACATCGTCGGGCTTCAGTTCGGCCTCCATCCCGGCCTGCACTTCGCCGTAGGAAAGATGATCTTCCAGCAGACCCAGGCGACCGCCGATCCTGCGGGTATAGGCGTCTACCACCATAACCGGTAGGCCCAGGGCATAGAGCAGGATGGAATCCGCCGTCTCCGCGCCGATACCGTGGACCGCCAGCAAGTCTTTCCGCAGTGCCGGAACGGTCGCCTGCCGCGCAAGCTGTTCCGGCACAGCGCCCACACCCCGGGTTTCCAGAAACCGGCACAAGGCCAGCAGGCGTCTGGTCTTTATCCGGTAAAACCCGGACGGCCGGAGCAGTTCCGCCAGATCCCCTTCGGGCAGAGCGAGAAGCGCCCGCACACTCAGCGCGTCGACTGCCCGTAGATTGGCAATCGCCTTTTCGACATTGCGCCAGGCGGTATTCTGGGTCAGGATCGCACCCACCATGACCTCAAAGGGGGACTGCGCGGGCCACCAGTCCTGGGGGCCGAAGGCCTCCTCCAGAATTCCGAATACGGCTGACCAGCCCCTTTGGTCCGGCATTGGCGACCTCTAATCCCGGACCGTTCGCCGTCCCTGTCCCGTTCGGCCACGCGATGGTGTCTGCCGGGCTTCCCTCCGACGGTTATTTTTTTGCGCGTCCGGCAGCGACGCTGCGACGCGTTCCACGCTGTCAGAAGGCGGTGTAGCGGGGTTGACCCACTGTACGCTGGCGAGCAGGGCTTCACGTTCTTCATCGGGCAATTCGTCAAAGTAACCGGTCTTGAGCAGGCGCGGCATCTCCACCACCCCGTAACGCACCCGAATCAGGCGGCTCACGGTCAGGCCTACCGCCTCAAAAAGTCGCCTTACCTCACGATTGCGCCCTTCAGCCAGAGTGACGTGATACCAGCGATTAGCGCCTTCGCCACCGGCTTCCTGCAAGGTCACAAAATGCGCTTCGCCGTCCTCCAGCGCTACGCCCTGTAACAGGCGGACCTGCTGCTCCGGGCTCACCTCCCCCAGCACCCGGACAGCGTATTCCCGCTCGATGCCGGCACGGGGATGCATCAGCGCGTTGGCCAGATCACCATCATTGGTGAGCAGCAGCAGGCCTTCGGTGTTGTAGTCGAGGCGACCCACCGCAATCCACCGGCTACCGCGCAATCGCGGCAGGCGATCAAAAACCGTAGGGCGCCCTGCCGGGTCGTTGCGGGTGGTGAGTTCCCCCGCCGGTTTGTGGTAGCGCAGCACGCGCAGGCGCGGACGTACCCAGGAAGGAATCCGCAACGCCTCCCCGTCAACAGCAATTTTGTCCTGTGCCGTTACCCGATCACCCAGTTTGGCGGGCTGGCCGTTCACCACCACACGCCCCGCCGCGATCCATTCCTCCATGAGGCGGCGCGACCCCAGCCCAAAGCGGGCGAGCACCTTCTGCAATTTTTCGTCCATGTTTCTCCGGAACCTGTCCATCTGCGGCAAATACTTCCGGGATCATATCCTGTCCGCGCCCCCGCACCTACAAAAAAACAACCCCCGCACCAGGCGGGGGTATTTTCACTGACCAACAGAACGATCAGGATGCCTTGCGATGCGTATCTTCTTCCTTCAGACGGGTAATGCCCATCATCTTGAACAGCACCTTCTCATAGAAGGGCTCGGAGACACCCATCTTCATTTTGCGGATAAAGTATTTTTCAAAGGCCACCTTGGCCAGATGCACCCAGCGACCGTAGGCAAAGACATCCACTTTACGGGGCTTCAATTGGGGCAAGGCGATAAATGCCGCGCCGCGATCGCCCATATCGGCAAAACACACCGCATTCCAGGTGCCCATGGTCTGCTCGCCCTTGCGGCCTTCCAGATCCGCCTTGATGTTGTGTACCGCCGCCGACACCATGGATTCGATCATATAACCGGTCTTGGGCGCGCCCGTCGGCACCGGGGTCGTCTCTACCGGCGGAATGGCGATGGCGATACCCGCCGCAAAGATATTTGCGTATTTCTTGCTGCGCTGGTGCTCATCCACCAGCACGAAGCCGCCGGGGTTGCACAATCCTTCGACACCCGCCACCGCCGGCACGCCCTTGAAGGCCGGGATCATCATGCCGAACTTGACCGGCAGAACCATCTCCTTGATGGTTTCACCCTTCTCGTCCACCTGGGTTACATACATCTTGTTGTCTTCGACCTTGGTGACCTTGCAGTTGGTGTACGCTTCGATACCTTCTTCCTTGAGGCCCTTCGTCAGAATGCCCGTGGAATCGCCCACGCCCTGAATGCCCAGATGACCGATGTAGGGTTCACTGGTGATAAAGGTGAAGGACGGAATCTTGTCGCGCATGCCCCGTTTTTTGAGGTCGGAAGCGACGATCATGGCATATTCGTAAGCCGGTCCGAAGCAGCTCGCGCCGGCCATGGCACCTATGACAATGGGGCCTGGTTCGCGCAACAACACTTGGTATTCGGCAAAGGCCCGTTCCGCATGGTCCACCGTACAAATGGACTGCACCGGACCTTCATGGGGATCGGAACCCGGTACATTCTCGAAAGCTAGCTTCGGACCGGTCGCGATCATCAGGTAGTCGTAGTGTACCGTGCTGCCGTCCGCAAGGGTGATATTCTGCGCATCGGCATCGATCTGTTCGGCAGACTGTGCGACGAAATGTATTCCTTTGCGTTCCACATAGTGCCGGATTGGAAAAGCGATATCATCCCGCTCCTTCCAGCCCACCCCCACCCACGGGTTGGACGGAACGAACTGGAAATAATCATTGGCGCTGATCAGCGTCACCTCATGCCCGGAACCCAGAGCTTCCTTCATTTCGTAGGCCGCCGGCATTCCGCCCGTGCCCGCACCCAAAATTACCACATGTGCCATTGCCTGCTCCTCTCGTACCTTACCGCGCCAGATTCAAGGTAAGCCACAACACCAGATTTCGCTTACCGAGCCCAATTGGATTTTCTAGCCGGAATATTATAGTACCTTCCCAATTCGTCAAATTAGATTGTTGCAACTTTCCAAATATATTTTTAATAAGGTTTCAGTCCGTTATGCCCGCATGTCCGTCTAGCCCTATTCCATCGTCACGATCTCCGGCAACGCAGCCAGCGACGGCAATGAAAAATGTTCCAAAAAACCGGGTGTTGTCACCCAAAGCGCAGGGCGACCCGGTGTATCCCTGTGCCCGCTGATGGTGATCCAGCCCCGCTCCTGAAGCTGCTGCATAATCTGCACGCTGACCGCAACTCCACGCCAGTGCTCTATTTCCGGCCGGCTCACCGGCTGCTGATAGGCAATCACCGCCAGGGTTTCCAACGCAGCCCTGGACAAAGGCCGTGGTGGCTCCACATGGAGGCGCGCCACGAGGGCGTTGTGACGCGGATGAATCTGCAGACGATAGCCACCCCCTACACAGACGAGTTGCAGAGGTCCCTCGCCGGTAGCCAGCAGGATGTCCAGCGCCGCCTCCCATCCCGCGCAGCCGGGGTCGCCGTCGAAAATACCGGCCAAGCGCGCGCGAGTAAGCGGCTCGGCGCTGGACAAAAACAATGCCAGGAGCGCTTCGCGCATCAGCCGCCAAAGACCTGCGCCGCCGGCACAGTGATCTGCCAGCCCCCATCTTCATTTCCAACCAGGGCCAACGCCCGTTGCCGGAGCAATTCCAGCACCGCCAACAGGGACACGGCCAGAGCCAGGCGATCCGCCCGAAACGGCAAAAGTTCGTTAAGATACCAGGGACGCGACTCCCGGCGACAATGCAACAGTACCTCCACCATCCGCTGCCGTAGTCCCATATGCGGATGCACCAGAGTATGGGCGGGGGGGAGTCTGCGGGGCGGGCGCAGCAGCAATGCCCGCCAGGCATTCGCCAGATCGGTGAGAGACACCGGAGGAGGTGCGGGGAACAGATCGGGATGTACCGCAGGGCAGACCGGCCAGAAATCCCTACCGGCCTGGGACAGGGCGCGGAGCGCCGCAGCCTGGCCCTGCACCATAGCCAGGGCTTCCAGGCGGCGCGCCAGCTCCAGCCGGGGATCAAAATCCGTATCATCCCCAGCCGGAGGCACTGGCAGCAGCATGCGCGCTTTGATCTCCGCCAGCCAGGCGGCCATTACCAGATATTCCGCTGCGAGTTCCAGATTGCGGCGACGCGCCTCGTGCAGATAATGCAGGTACTGGCGGGTCACTTCGGCTACGGGAATATCGCGGATATCCATACGGTTACGGCGGATCAGCCAGAGCAGCAGCTCCAGCGGGCCGGAGAAGCTTTCCAGCAACAGTTCCAGAGCATCCGGCGGAACGAAGAGGCCGTCTGGTAGGTCTGACCGTGGCTGCCCGTGAACCCGTATGGGCGCAGCCGACGCGCCGTATTCAGCAGTCGTGCCGCTCATGGGCCAGCCCCATGGCCGCACGGACCCGCTCCAGCGTCTGTGCGGCACGCTGGCGGGCACGCTGAGCGCCCGCATGGGCGATTTCCGTGAGCTGTTCTGGACGTGCCGCCCAGTACTCCGCGCGTTCACGGATCGGGGCCTGTTCGGCGAGCACGGCTTCGATTACCGGCTGTTTACAATCCAAGCAGCCGATACCCGCCGTCGTACAGCCGTTGCGGACCCATGCCTGCGTCTCCGGCCCGGAATACACCTGATGCAAGGCCCAGACCGGGCACTTTTCCGGCGTGCCGGGATCCGTGCGTGCCACCCGCGCCGGATCGGTGGGCATGGTACGTATTTTTTTCTGAACCACCTCCGGCGCTTCGCGTAACGGGATGGTATTCCCGTAGGACTTGCTCATCTTCTGCCCGTCGAGCCCCGGCATTTTGGAGGCCGCCGTCAAAAGCGCCTGTGGTTCGCGAAGGATTTCGCGGCCTTTGCCTTCCAGATGGGCCAGGAGTTGCTCGCGCATCTGGGCGCTGAGTCCTGCCTGCCCCCCCAGGAATACCGCCGCCTCGCTCACTGCCAGCGCATCGCCATCCTGCTGGAAGCGCTGTTGCAAGGACAAAAAAGTCTTCGCCGCACGCTTGCCCATGACCTGCAGACCCTTTTCCACCTGTGTCGCAGCGTCGGCATCGCGCCCGTAAAAACTGTTGAAACGCCGCGCCAACTCCCGGCTGATCTCCAGATGCGCGACCTGATCTGCGCCCACAGGTACCTTGTGGGCGTCATAAACCAGAATGTCTGCCGTCATCAACAGCGGGTAGCCCAGGAAACCGAAGGTGGCAAGATCACGTTCGCGCAATTTTTCCTGCTGATCTTTGAAGGTCGGGACACGCTCCAGCCAGGAAAGCGGTGTCAGCATTCCCAGCAGCAGCGCGAGTTCGGCATGCTCTGGCACATGGGACTGGATGAAGAGCACGGCTTTGTCCGGGTCCACACCCACGGCCAGCCATTCGATGAGCAGATCCCAGACCGCAACACTGATCCCGTGGGTCGTTTCGTAATGGGTGGTCAGCGCATGCCAGTCGGCGACGAAGAAATAGCACTCCGCTTCATCCTGCAGACGCAGCCAGTTTTTCAGTACGCCATGATAATGCCCTAGATGCAGGCGGCCCGTCGGACGCATGCCGGAAACGACGATCTCTCTCATCACCAACCACCCATCGTCAGAAAAAAGTTGCTCATCATCAGAAAAAGGGGACCCAGCACAGACCAGAGCACGCCGGTGAACAGCAACACGATCAGGATGATGAACCCGTAAGGTTCAATCCGGCTCAGGGCAATGCTGGCGGACGGTGGCAAAAGCCCCACAGCCACCCGACCGCCATCCAGCGGCGGGATAGGAATCAGATTGAAAATGATCAGGATCACGTTGATCATGATGCCCGCTTTGCCCATCAACTGCATGGGCTCATCAAGATAGGCCAGGGCACCGGGAAGATGTCCGCCGAGCCACAGCACCAACGTCCAGAAGAAGGCCATCAACAGGTTGGCGGCCGGCCCGGCGATGGCGACGAGCACCATATCGCGCTTGGGGTCTTTCAGCCCGCCAAAATTGACCGGCACCGGTTTGGCATAGCCGAAGAGAAAGGGCGAATGAAACAGGAGCAGTATGCCCGGCAGAAGGATCGTTCCGAAGGGATCGATGTGTTTAATCGGGTTCAGGGTTAGCCGCCCCATGAGCATGGCCGTCGGGTCGCCCCGCTTCCAGGCGACCCAGCCATGGGCCACCTCATGCACGGTAATGGCGAACAGTACAGGGATGGCCCAAATGGCCAAGGTTTGGATAAATTGCGCGGCTTCAGACATGGCCGGAGTATATCAGCGTAGTGACCCGCCCGCCTAATATCACCGACATCTCAAACGACAGCATCCAGACCCAACGCAGCCGGATCGCCGGCACCTTCACGAAGCAACCGGGGCGGCCACTGCAGCAAATCCACCACCGTTGAACAGCGCACCCCGCCAAGGCCGGAAAGCAGCACCATATCTACCTGATTGCCCATCGTTTTGCAGATTTCATCGGGATCCGTCAGCGGCGCAGTGGCACCGGGGAGCTGCAGGGTGGAGCTCATCAGGGGCTCTCCCAACTCGGCAATCAGCCTCTCACAGAGGGGGCTGGCGGGCATGCGTACACCGATACTGCGCTTTTTCGGGTCGGCGAGGCGACGCGGCACATCCCGGGTCGCCGGCAGGATGAAGGTATAAGGTCCGGGCAGGGTTCTACGCAACAGTGCGTAGGCGCGATCGTCTAGTTTGGCATAGTCGGTCAATTGAGAAATACTGGAAAACAGCAGCGAAAGGTCATGCTGCAAATCCAGTTGCCGGATGCGCCGCAGCCGTTCCTGGGACTCCCGTGCCGCCACCGTACAGCCCAAGGCATAACAAGTATCCGTTGGATAAACCAGCAGCCCCCCCCCGCGCAACACTCCAGCCGCTTGCGCTAGCAATCGCGGCTGCGGGTTCACGGGATGCAATTCCACACACAACGCCATGACGGCCTCCTGAAAACGCAACATTACCTATCCTGGGCAGATTACCTGGGGGATGATACGCCAGCCACGCGCGGCCCCGCCAGATGTGCGCTATTATAAAAGGTCTTACCAACCGCAGCTCAAGGAGGCGGACAACACAATGCCCGCAGATAGCATCCGTCCGACCTGGTCTCTGACCGATATTCCCTATGCCGCCATTGAAAAAGAAAA
>DAIEIW010000231.1:0-9308 GCA_027351205.1 Acidithiobacillus sp. | reverse complement strand
CCGATGAGGCTGGTCAGGGACTGGAACAGGGTATTATCCGTCTCTACCCGGCAGGCATTGAAGGTGGAAATACCGTAGTAGCGAATCTTGTTGGCCTGCACCGCCGCTTCGAGCATAGTGAACACATCCATCAGTTTGCGATACATCTGTTCTTTGCCAATCAAGGGGATATGCACCTCCGGCTGATCCACCAGAAACACATCCAGGGTTTCCAAACCGGTTTGCGCGCGCAGGGTATCCAGTTGCCAGGCGACATACTCCGGACTCAGACAGTGGACCCCCTGGACCAGATCCTCCTCCTTGCCCAGCCCCCTGGCCGCCACCTCCTCACGGAAGAATGTCAGCGGATCTTCTGGCCGTCCGTCGGGGAAGGTCAGAAAGCCCCCCTTGCCGACCACGAAAAACTCCTCACGCCGGATACCTGCCGCCATCGCCTTCGCGATACCTACACCTACCGCCCGCCCGGCCCGCCCGAAACGGTAGTTGGCACCAGTGTCGATGACGTTGATGCCCGACTGCAAGGCCCGCGCCACAATGGCCGCCACCGCGACATCCGTCACATCGTCCGCGCCGCCGGGGAAGGTACCGACACCCAGGGAGGATAGCTTGATGCGGGTGTTCAAAAAGTCACTGAAGTGTTCGTCAGCGAGGGTCCCGGCGAAGCGCGCCACATAGGCCTTGGTACCCGCACTGTTGGCGGCCCCCGGAATCAGTCCATTTTCCGCAGCATTCACGCAGCGTTACTCCTGTTGGCAAAGAGGGGATGATGGTGCAGCAAAAAATCCAGGCGTTCACGCAGTTCGGCACGCACCGGACCGGGCCGGGCCGCATCTTCCAGACTCAGGAACTGCTGACGATGGTCTGGCGCATCCTCATCGTCCAGTTCCCATTCGACCGCCTGGAGCAGCGCTTGCCCGGGCGCGGGCAATTCCACGGGTAACGAGCGACCGCTGAGAATGGCCCAGAGACCGGTCCAGCAGCGCGCCAAAGCAACGGGGTGATAACCACCCCCGCCCAGGGCCAGCAGACGCGGACTTTCCGCCACGATCTGGCGCACCACTTGCCAGAACAAGCCGTTGGAGACCCGAAACTTGCTCAAAGGATCCGGTGCGAGGATATCGGTGCCCGCCTGCAGAACGACGACATCAGGACCAAAACGCTGCAAAACACGAGGCCATAACTCGGCAAAAGCCAGCGCATATTCACTGTCATTCACCTCTTTGGGCAAAGGCAGATTAACCGCCAGCCCCGGCCAGTCGGTAAGCTTGCCGCCCTGAAAGGGATAGGCGTAGTCCGTATCCATGTGCAGGGACGCCGTCAGCGTGTCCGGATCCTCCACAAAGGCCGCCTCCACCCCATCACCGTGGTGGGCATCCATGTCCCAGTACAACACCCGCAACCCGGCGCGGCGCAGGCGCTGAATGGCGAGCACCGGGTCGTTGAGGTAGCAGAAGCCGCGCGCCTGACCCGGTGCGGCATGGTGCATTCCGCCTGCGGGGCTGAAGGCGGTTACGCCTTCCAGCACGGCTTCCGCCGCGAGCACGCTGGAACCGGTAGCCAGGGAGGGCGTATCGAAAAAACCGGGGAAATAGGGATTCTCCAGCGTGCCCAACTGATAACGCTGACGATCGCTGTCCTGCACACCGCCGCGAAACTGCGCCCGCTCAAAGGCCTGTATGTACTCTATCGTGTGAAAGCCGAAGAGCTCCAGATGACTCGCCGGGCGGCCCTGCCAGTATTCTTCCGGCGCCATGGCCCCGTAACTGTTGATGAGGTCCAGGGTCAGGGAGACCCGCGGAATCGCCAAGGGGTGGTTACTCCCATAACTTGCCCGCCGGTAACGCGCCGCTCCGACGAAAACCGCCGGGCGGGTCGCGGCGATCTGCGGGCGCAGCATCCCCCGCTCGTTCACTCTGCCGGCAACCGTCTGCGCCGCGCCCGTCACGCGCTGTGGCCCCGCAGGCGCAGATACATCTCCGGCAGACGTGTCGGCAGACTGTCGAGATGGGGCAGCACGAGATAGTGCCCCGGCCCGAAGACCAGCGGCAGATATTCGCCACCACGCGGATCCAGACTGATACAAAAGGCGTGGATACCCAAGTCTTGCGCCTCCTTCACCGCCATGCGCGTATCCTCCTGCAAATAGCGGGGGTCACCGCCGTCATCATAATCGGCGGGACGCCCGTCCGACAGAATCAGGAGCAGACGCCGCTGCGCAGGACTTCGCAGCATCAGCCGCGAACTGTGACGGATGGCCGCCCCCATGCGTGTCGCCAGCCGCCCGGACAGCCCGCCGAGCAGGGCCCGCACCCGCATATCGAACCTGTCCGCAAAGCGCTTGATGGGATAGAGCAAGACTTCGTCATGATATTTGCTGGCGAATCCATAGAGCGCAAAGGGATCGCCCACCTCCACCAGCGCCTCGCCAAAGAGGAGCATGGCCGCGCGCAGACGGTCCACCACCCGTACTCCGGAATCTCCCGCCTCTGCCATGATGGAGGTGGAGAGATCGGCAAGGAGCAGGACCGCGGTATCCCGTTGCTGCGGTCGTCTTTGCTGGTAGATGCCGGCTTTCGGTGAGCGTCCGGCACGCCGTTCCACCATAAATTGTACCGCAGCCTCCAGATCCGGCTCGTCGCCCTCGTACTGACGGCGGCGCGGTGCCATCCGGGTCGGCTTCTGTGCCTGCAAGGCCTGCTTCAGACGGCGCAGGGTACCATCATATTCGGTAGCGATTTCCATTGCCTTGGCTTCGTCATACTCCCGCAGACTACGCTCATGGACTCGCGCCCAGCCTTCCTTATAGCTTTGATGGCGGTAATCCCATTCGCGATAGGCCCAACCGCCCCTGGGCCCTTTGACCCCCCGGCCACTGCCCGTCACCTTCGCGAGCACGGGAATACCCACCCCGACCCGCCCGCCGGTACCCTGAATATCCTCTGGGGGAATATCCATATCCGGGTCATTCCCTTCGGCCTGCTGCGGAGACTCCCGGGGCTTTTCTTCGTGACCTGCGGCGCCCAGCCCACCGCCGCCGTCCATTTCCGGCGCATCACTGTCGCGTTTCCGGCGCGGATACACCGGCCGTGCGGCGTTGGGCGAATGGCCGGGCAGATAGGCGCTGGCGCGCTCCGCCAAAGTCAGCGGTGGCAGATCCGTGTTCGCATACCAGGTCAACGCCGCACGAAAGGCATCCACTATGCTGGCCTGAGACAGGGTCAGAACAGCGAGTCCGGCAGACAAACGACCGTCGCGCGCGTCTTCCAGCAGTCGCAGCGCCTCCTCATAGTAACATCTGGCGGGTCCTTCCGGCAGATTGTGGTCACGCGCCGCCCGCAACACCCGCGCCAGATAACCGGGCATTTCCCGCTCCAGCGCCATATCCACCCGCAAATCTTCGCAGAGATCGAAAATGAGCTGGAAGCGTATCATGTCCTCCCCAAAGCGCGCGAAAAGCGGCCGCCAGGTCATACGCTGCTCGGAATCCAGGGGCGGATGCTCCATACCGATTTCCGCAAAAAGGGCGCGGATGGCATCCTGCTCGTAGCTGTCGAAAGTCAGATGCGCGCCGGTATGGTAGAAGGCCAACAGCGCCTCTTCCCGGTCGGGCATGACTGCCGGCACAAAAAGGCTGCGCCCGTCGGTCTCGAGAAAGCTGCGCCCGCCCTCCAGACTCCAGCCGCCCTCCTCCAGAGGCAGATGCAGCCCGGTCCAAGCCTGGAGCAACAATCCGAAGAGCCGCTTGTGGGGCCTCATATGAAAGCCGGGCAGAACCTCCAGCAGAAAGCCGCGCGCCTCCTCACTCTCCAGTCGGAACCAGGCCTCACCACGCACCCGCCCCGCCGCCAGCACATCCGCGCCACGCCGTGCCCACTCCGCCACACCATCCAGGCCGCAGATGCCG
The DNA here is from genome assembly GCA_027351205.1 of Acidithiobacillus sp. Lineage (GTDB taxonomy): Bacteria > Pseudomonadota > Gammaproteobacteria > Acidithiobacillales > Acidithiobacillaceae > Acidithiobacillus. The sequence continues at coordinate 5,404 of DAIEIW010000231.1, read as the reverse complement.
CGCACCTGGATGGCACCCTCCAGATAGGTCCCCAGCCCAAGACGGCCCCTGGCCAGGGTGTCGGCGGGCGCCAGCAGCGCCCGCAGCCCCTCAGTGCCCGCGTTGCCAAACAAAATGGCTGCAGGCACCCGGAAATAGGACGCCGCGCTGTCCACATGCCGGTCAATCCACGTCGCGCCTGAATCGAACCAGAGCGCCTCGCCATCTGCACCCCAGCTCCGGCGCACTGCTCCGGCCTGTTCAAAGAAGCCCACCGCCGCCCGGAACGTGCCACGCTGGCGGAGAAAGCGGCGGGCCTGATCCAGCCAGGGGTCCAGCCCTCCAAAGGCCTGCACCAGATCAGCCGTGGCATGGAAAAACGCCTTGCCTGCCTCCCCGTCATAAAAAAACAGGTCACGCCCGGCCTCCAGATAGCGCAAGATGGCCGTCTCACCCAGCGATGTGACGGCGGGCATGGCCGCCCGCGCATCCCGACCAGCTACGAAACTGATGGCCGCCAGATGATCGAGGATATCCTCCGTCGCCGCCGACATCCGCCCGCCTCAGCCCTGTTCCGGGAAGAAGGTCCGGAAAATCTCCAACAGCGCCTCGGCCAATTCCGGATCGTCCGTCTGCGGATGGATGATCGCCACGACACAGGCCTCCAGCGCGTCCAGACCCGCCACCATCAATGCCCCCGCATAGATCAGCGCCCGGGTCGAGGTGACCTCCTGCAACCCCTGTTCCTTCAGGTTCCGCGCCTTGCCCGCCGCGGCCACCAGTGCCTTCGCCCGGCTCTCATCCACGCCCGCCTCTTTCATCACAATACGGGTTTCCACATCGGCCGGTGGATAATTGAAGTTCATGCCGACGAATCGCTGTTTGGTCGACGGCTTGAGGTCCTTCAACACCGTCTGATAGCCGGGATTATAAGAAATCACCAGCATGAAATCGCGGTGCGCCGTGATCTCGATGCCGAGCTTCTCGATGGGCAGATGACGGCGATGGTCGGTCAGCGGATGGATGACGACCGTCGTATCGGTACGTGCTTCGACGATCTCGTCCAGGTAGCAGATGGCCCCCTCCCGCACCGCCCTGGTCAGCGGACCGTCCTGCCAGACCGTTTCGTTGCCTTCGATCAGAAAGCGACCGATCAGATCCGAACTGGTCAGATCCTCATGGCAGGCCACGGTCACCAGCGGTCGCTTCAGGCGCCACGCCATGTGCTCCAGAAAACGGGTCTTGCCGCAACCTGTCGGCCCCTTGAGCATGACGGGCAGACGCCGATCCCACGCCGCCAGGAACACCCGAACCTCATTTGCCACCGGCTGGTAAAAAGGCTCATCGATGAGCAGGCGCAAGCCGTTACTCTCTGCCATTTTCGCCTCACTCATACATCGTCCCCGTTATTTTGCTCGGTATGACTGCGCAGATAAAGGCAGATATGGCGCAGGGTATGGATCACCATGCGCTCCGGCTGTGCGGGCAGCGCGTCGGCACGCCCCGCCTTCAGGCAATTCTGGTAAAAAACCAATTCACGGCAATTGTCGCGGATGGTATTCCAGTGAGGTGCGCCTTTCACCAGCGCCTTCCACAATTCCAGCAAATCCGCATCATGGGCGTAAGGCTTGTGTTCCGCAGCCAGCATGATGCGCAACATGGCGGATGCCTCCGCCGCACCCGCCGCCACCAGTTCCGGCAAGGGCATCCCCGCCGCCTGCTGCCCCGCCAGGGCGTCAATGCGCCCCTGCGCCCCGTCTAATGCGCTTATCAACCCGTTTGGTTCTGTCATCATCACTCCTGCAGGATTTTTCGATCGCGCCCCGCTACCACTCGGGGCGGTTTTCGTCTAGGATAAAAGAGTTTTAACCGCATGCGTGTACAATTCATTTTATAGCGTGATTAAGAAGGGGCTACCATGAGTACGAATCTGATCAAAATGGTCAAACTCAACAACCTGCAATACAACGCCAACCGCGATCCGCAGGTTTATCGCCGCGTCGCCGGTCATCCTTTCCGGATTCAGGCCATGCTCGAAGGCAAGGGAACGGCCAAGATCAGCGTCATCTGCGAAGGCAAGACCATGAAGGAAACCAGCATCGAACTGCCCGGTATTTTCTCCTACGAAATCACCTTCAAGGACGCCGGCATCCGTATCGCCACCCTGAACGTCAGCGTTGACGGTCAGAGCGAAAGCCGCGACCTGATGCTCAGCACCGAGGCCCACGCCAAAGTAGGCTGACACTGCGCAGCAGACCATCCCCATCGGCGCTTTGGCCGATGGGCGGTCTATCTCTCACCAGCCAAACTGGGCAAAAAACTCCGGCAGACGCTGCAAACCCGTATCCCGGTCAAAAAAGCGATCCGCCCGTGCCGAACGCGCCGCGTCCCGCCGCTCCTGACTTCCACCCAGACAGAATATCGCAATATTCAACTGATATTCCTGCCGCAAGGTATCGATCAATTCAATGGGGTCTTCGATCCTCGGATCATCATCCAGACTGAGCAGCATGAAACGATGCAGCAGCACTTCCTGCCAATCGCCGAGGCCATCCAGGTCCGTAGCTTCCGTCATTCCCCAGCCTTCGGGCGTCGCCGCCACCACGGCCGCCCGTAATTCCGGATCACCCGCCATAAGAATAAAGCGCTTGCGCATCCGGTCACTGATACTCGGCATCAGGCCACCTCCCTTGCATGAATTCAGGATATCCGTAGCAGGCACGACGGATTCAATCCGTCCAGACCGCCGTCTCTGATAATCTTTTGCCCCACAGCGCAGCCCCGTTGCCGACCAATTTCCACAAGCCTTCGTCAAGTCGAGCGGAACCGGGCTGCAGGCCGGCGAGCATGCTCTCCTGCCCCACCCGCCAAGCAGAACCCGCGACTCTCCGAAAGACGCCGTTTTCCGTCCACACCCGCAACCACTCACCCTCGGGCCAGTGTTGCTCCGTCAGAAAAGCCCCCGTCTTGAGCTTGATCCCGGCGCGCACCCGACGACGGACCGCCTGCTCCCAGTCCACGTCTTCCAGCTCCGCATGCGTCATGGCACCTCTTTCGGCCTCCGTAGGCCTCGCTACGACAACGTCCCAGCCTGCCGCACGGAGCAGCGCCGGGCAGGCTTCCAGCACCGCTTCCGGGCCCACCACGCGGTCCAGAAACCGCGACCAGCTACACAAGCCCTCCTCCAGCGCCTCCTTCAGCCATGTGCGAAAACCTGCCGAAGGGGCAGCCACGCAGTCCGCAAAAGACGTCCACCGGGCGTCCAGGATAAAGCTGCCACCCATCACCAGGCTATGTCCGATGGAAGCCGCCCCGGTGCCCCCGATCTTGCGTCCCCGGCACCAGAAGTCCTGCCCGCCCCGCGCCTCCACCTCCAAGCCAAAATGGGCGTGTACGGCAAGCACCCAGGGGACAATCCGGTCAAACAACTCCGGCGCGCGGCGCATTCCCGCCACCATGGGGAAAATAAAGAAATAGTTCAACTGGCCGGGGTCCACCCACACCACGCCCCCCCCCAGGGGTCGCCGCAACACCGGGATGTCCAGCCGCTCGCAGGCGAGCCGGTCCAGCTCCGCACCGGGGCCCTGCGCCGCCCCCAGACTGAGATGCGCATCAGACTGCGCCAGCAGCAGAATGGGCGCATCCTGCCCCTTTTGCGCCTCCGCCAGGCCGGCATAGGCGCGGTGCAGCGCCTCCGGACCGAGCTTCCCCAGATGGAGCAGGCGAATAGAGGCCACTTACTTATCCGTGCTGTGAAATTTCGCCCTGCGCTTCCTGATCTTTCGGCCGATAAAAGGATGAGAAATAGAAGTCGCGCTCATTGAGGGCCTGATGCCAGCGCGCCCGCTCTTCAACGCCCGCCTGCATGATCCCAGCCATCGCCATGGACTGCTCGCTGTCGAGAATCAGGATGCCGTCCTGCAAGTCTTCATCCAGATCAATAAAATGTGCCGCCAATCCCTGCGGCTCCTGGATATGCACCAGGAAAGACTTGCAGGACGGGTCTTCGGGGTCCAGCGGCGCCATCACCAACCGGCCCAGATAAGCCATCCGCGCCAGTTGATTGAAACGGGGGATCTCCAGCTTCTTCCCCATCTTGTACTTCTTCAGCTCGTTCTTCAGGCTGCTCACATCGGTAATCGGTATCGGCTTCATGACAATCCCTAGCAATATACTCAACTATATATTGACCCAAAAACCCCTCCCCATGCAAGGCACCCACAAAAAAGGGAGACGGTTGCCCGTCTCCCCCATAACCCGAGGAGGGATGTATCAGATATATCAGAAGTCGTAACCGACCTGAAGGCCGTAAGAGTTCTCGGCGAGGGTGGCGCTGGGCGCCTGGTTTCCATAGAAAGGCGAACTACCTGCAGGTCCAGTAATCGTATTAGCAAACGCGTGCATGTACGCTTCAGTCAACTTCCAACCCATACCCAGTTTCTGCGTTGCACCAAAGGTAATCGCATTCTGAACAACTGCTGGGAAAATCAGGTTGCTTGCGGTGTCCGCGTTACTGATGGGGTTGGAACCATAGGTATAACCAGCGCGCACCTGTAGCCAGTTAGTGAGATCATATTGTGTTCCGATGTTTGCCACCCACTGGTTAGTCCAATGCATTGGTAGCGCAACACTGGAGGAACCCTGCCAAGGTCCGTAGATGGTGAAGTTATTCATGGTAGCATGCCAATTGATCCATTGCCCTTCTACGCTGATCAACCACTGCGGAATAGGGCGAATCGCCAAACCAAGAGCAATTTGCTGTGGGTAATTCAAATGCCCACTATATTGTCCAGCTCCACCTTGCACATTTCCCGGACCTACTTCGCCAGATTCTTGCCACGTCATTGGTGTGAATATTACAGGTGACTTATAGGTAGCACCCAGTGTCACCATATCATTCACCTTGTACAGTGCGCCCAAAGTCACCCCTACACCATATGCCCATGAGGGCGCGGCCAGATTTAAGCCCCCACCGACGTAATACGCGTTCGACTGCCCTGCGAAAAAGGCATTGTTATTTGGTGTAAATGACTGAACGAATGAACCCTGCTCGGCAGAGATATTCAAAGATGCACCTATTGCTAAATGACTATTCACTTTCATCGCGAGAGAAGGAGCCATTTGCATAAAAGTAATACTGCTATACGCATTGATCGTACCCGGCGCAAACCCCTGTGAAGGTGGATTGCCACGCATGTCGTATGCTGGCCCGTTTACGCCAGGTTGAATGTAATTCACGCCCAAGCCGGAGGTACCATAAACACCACCACCAAATACAATGCCATCTCCAAATGCCGGTGCCACCCAACCAATGGCCGGTACGCCGTAGACGTTACTGTGACTGCCAATCTCGCCAAAACCAAAATTAGTTTTTCGGGTTGGGTTGAAAATCTCCGCCGAGAACGCGGCCTGCGGCGTCAACAAT
>DAIEIW010000193.1:0-4928 GCA_027351205.1 Acidithiobacillus sp. | reverse complement strand
TATCTTTTACACGCGGCAAAGGAGCAGACGTAATGTTTAAGGATGAATCAAGCTACAGTGTCAATCCCGCGGGTGAGCTGCTGGCGGGTTGGACAGCGGAGGCCATGGTCGTCGCAAACAATGCCCCGGTGCTGGCCCGCGTGGAGCAGTACATGGCCCGCCTGTCATTGACGGATGCCCAGCGGCTGTGGATTCGCGGGCAGGTAGTGGCGCAACTGCGCGGCGCGGATATGGAAGGTGAGGCGCTTTATGCCCGGGCCTTCGCGGGCCTACAGTTGGCCCTGGCGACGCTGGGGGACGGCGACGAGCTGGATGCGCGACTGGATCTTTCCCTCCATCTGCCCGTGGGCGACACCCACGATGGCAAGTCCTGCCGCTGGTTGCAGCGTCAGGTAGGCCCGGCCATCGTGCGCACCAGCATGGCCTCGCGGCCCTTGAACCGCTCCTGGGGCGCAGCCCTGACGCGCCTCGCCCAGTCCCTGCTCAACCGCCACACGGTCAGCGCGCATCCGCGCGTACTGCCTGGAGAAGCCTGAATATGGGCCGTGGCGGCGCCCGGTCATGGGAAGCCATCGGCCGGTACCGGCGCTACTGGCTCAGCACTTTCATCGTTCTTCCGGCGTGCGGCGCGGGCCTGACACTGGACCAGGTATTGACAGACCGCCTGCCTTTCTGGCTGGAACTGCCGACGCTGCTCATCTTTGTATTGCTGTTCGCCTGGATATCCGCAGGCTTCTGGACGGCGCTGGTAGGGTTCGTTCTGCTCATGCGTGGACGCGCCGATACCGCACCGGGCAGCCCCGAACTGCGCTTGGCCGAGCCGCGTCTGCAGAGCCGGGTGGCGATACTCATGCCGATTTACAATGAAGAGATAGAACGGGTCGCCGCGGGTCTCCAGGCCACCTATAAATCCATACAGAAAACCGGCGCGCTCGCCCATTTTGAGTTTTTCCTGTTGAGCGATACCCGCGACCCTGCCATCTGGCTGCGCGAGGAGTTGGTGTGGTCGGCGCTCTGCGAGTCTTTGGACGCTTTTGGGCGCATCCATTACCGGCGGCGGCCCATCAACAACAAGGCCAAGAGCGGAAATGTGGCAGATTTTTGCCGCCGATGGGGTAAGGGTTACGAATACATGGTGGTACTCGACGCCGACAGTGTGATGAACGGCGAGACGCTGTACCGGATGCTGGAGATGATGGAGGGTAATCCTCAGGTCGGCATCATTCAGACCCAGCCGGTTGCGGTCAATCGCGAAACCCTGTATGCGCGCCTGCAACAGTTCGCACAGCATTTGTATGGCCCGATTTTCAGCGTCGGCCTGCGTTTCTGGCAGTTGGGCGACGGCCATTATATCGGCCATAACGCCATGCTTCGAATCGCTCCCTTCTCCCAATATTGCGCCCTGCCGGTATTGCCGGGGCGGGCCCCTCTCGGCGGTCCACTACTGAGCCACGATTTTGTCGAGGCCGCGCTCATGGCCAAAAGCGGCTGGGAAGTCTGGTTTGTGCCCAGCCTGTCCGGGAGTTATGAAGAAGTACCTCCGACACTGATCGACGATCTCAAACGCGACCGCCGCTGGGCGCAGGGTAATCTTCAACATCTGCGTCTGCTGGCAGGGGAGGGGCTGCGCCCGGCGCATCGTTTTCTTTTTGTCAACGGCGCCATGTCTTTTTTGGCGGCGCCCTTGTGGGGCCTGTTTTTGATCCTGGGTGCGCTGGGCTCGCTTCACTGGGCCAATACAGCCAGTGACGGCAGCGTCATCACCCCGCTCGACTGGGACTGGCTGGTCAGTCCCATGCCCTTCTGGCTGTTTGGGGTGACGGCGATTTTACTGCTGTCGCCAAAATTCCTGGCGGTACTCTGGGTGTTGCGTCAGCACGGCCGAAAAGAGCAATTCGGCGGCGCATTTCATCTGGTGATCAGCATGTTTTTGGAGAGTCTATTTTCGATACTCATGGCGCCGATCCGTATGGCCTTTCACAGCCAGTTCGTGATTCAGACCCTGATGGGGCGCGGCGTGAGCTGGGGCGCGCAAGTCCGTGGCGATCAGGAGACGTCCTGGCGGGATGCGCTACGTTATTTTGGCTGGTGTTCGGCGCTGGGTTTGATTCTGGCAGGGGTACTCTATCCCTTTCTGGGGGCGTGGCACTTTGCCTGGCTGGTCCCCATACTCGGGGGGCTGGCGTCAGCGGTGCCCCTGGCGGCCTGGACGAGTCGCCCCGCGCTGGGACGCTGGGCCCAGCGGCATCGTCTTTTTGTCATCCCCGAAGAAGTACATGTCCCGCAGGAATTGCAATCGCTCAGCGCGGATAGGGTGGCCTATATGCCCCACATAGAGGGGGATCCCTTTGTTCAGGTGGTGGTGGACCCCCGTTTCAACGCCATACATACCGCCTTGCAGCGTAACCGCACCGCCGTCTGGCCACGTGCGGCGAAACTCTGTCACAAGGCGCTGGAACAGGGTCCGCAAGGGCTCAGCAACCGTGAGCGCAACGTACTGCTGACCGATCGCAACTCCATGCTCGCGCTGCATCGTGCGGTCTGGTCCACGGCCGATCGGACGCGTCTGGCGGCCTGGGGGTTGCAGAGCGAGGCGCAGGTGTTGTCCGACGCGTGATCCCGATTCGGCCGAGGCTCAGGAACGCCGGTTGCGGATTTCCGCCAGACGCTCCGCGTGGGCACCTTTCCCGCTCAGGTAGCCGGGTACGATACTCTCGACAGTGGTGGCCTGTATCTGGAAACTGTCGGCCAGATCATTTCTGGTGCAGACGCTGTCGACGGACAGGGAGAGCAGGTTATCGCGGGTGAGTACCTTGCCCGGCAGCCTTTCCATGATGCCGGCCTGAAGATTGCCGGCGAAGTCACCGAGGGGCACGATGACGCGATGGGTGCCGATCAGGCTCTGGGTATATGCCACCAGTTCACCGAGGGTATAGACTTTCGGACCACACAGATCATAGGCCTGACCGTAGGTTTTTTCGTCATCCATGGATTGCACGTAGGCGCTGACCACATCTTCAATCCAGACCGGCTGCATTCTGGCTTTCGACCGGGCCAACGGAATGAAAAAGGGGATGCTGCGCAATAACCCGGCGAAGCGGTTGAAAAAGCTGTCACCCTCACCAAAAATCACCGCTGGGCGAAAAGAAGTTGTTTTGAGCCCATGGCTCCAGAGCGGCATGGGTTCTTCCAGATAATCAAAGTGTCCCATTTCCGCGCTATTCCCGCCCGACTGACGGACAATCTCCTCACCAGTCCCCTTGGAGCGCAGGTAGGCGCTGGGACCGGTGGGGCTGGCTCCCAATGCGCTCATGTGGAGCAGGCGGGGGATGCCCAGATCATTGCAGGCGCCGACCACCAGGCGCGGGAGTTCGACGTGGTTCCTGTCGAAATCGCCTTGATTGCGTTCGTTGAGGATTCCCACGAGATTGATGACGACATCTCGTCCTGCGAGCTGTTTTTTTAACGCGACGGGGTCATGGACATTGGCCTCGATCAACTCCACACCGGGGAGTACCAGCAGATTTTCACGGTGACGTTCGCGGTTGCGCGTCAGGATGCGCACGGCGTGCCCTTTCTGGCTCAAGCGCTCTGCCAGGTGCCGCCCCACGAAACCCGTGCCCCCCAGAATACAAATTTTGTGAAGTGTCATAACTCCTCCAGAATGGTACTTGCCAGCATAGCACAGGCTTGTGGACGATGGGGGCGGATGGGCCGTGTTTGTTCGATGCCCTCCACATGGGCTATAAACCGGGATGATATTCAAGGGAGGAACGACATGGCGGAATGTTCGGCAGGGCGGAAATGCGGGATGCAGGCAGGAGCGTATTTTGCCATGCTGGGGGCGCTGGTGATGGCCCTGGCGGTGATCGCCGGTGCGGCAGGGGATCATCTGGTGGCTGGGAGGGTAGGTGGCCGTGCGCTGCATATTTACGATATTGCGAATCGCTTTCAGATTTATCACGGGCTTGGTCTGCTGCTCATCGGCGTGTTGATCCGCCAGTACGGCAGGCGGCGCCTGCTCTGCGCGGCAGGACTGCTGATGGCCCTGGGCGTTCTGCTGTTTTGCGGCGGACTCTATCTGCTGGTGCTGACCGGCTATTCGTTCTGGGCACTTTTCGCCCCCATGGGCGGAACGGCGCTGATTTTTTCCTGGCTCCTGCTGGCACTAGGTATCTGGCGGGGCTCCAAAACGCAGGGGAATGGTGATGCTGATTGCAACGGGTAATGCATACGGAAAATATCTGGACTTTGCCGATGCCGAAGTGGGGGACAGGTTCTGGGTTGTAGAGCATCTACCCTATAGCGGAACGGTAAAATCCGTGCGGGCATATAGCGTGACGGAGATCAACTCCAAAACCGTGCTGTGCCATGCCGAAGAAGGCAAGTCGCTCAAATTGAAACGCGCTTTGCCTCAGGAAAACTGCTATCTGGATACCGATCCATATTTCCAGAATATTGCCCGTACCGTGCAGATATCTACGCAGGTACAGGCGGTGAAAAAACTGGTAAAAGAACATGAAACCATGGACTTTGACCAGGAAGTCATCGACGCGATCATGGCGTGGCAGAAGAGGGTGTCGGCGCGGAAGATCGCAGCACAAGGATAGCCGAGCTTATGCTGACATGTGCTGTCCGCACCATACCCCTACTAAACACGCTACAGGGCATTCCGTTCGATGTGGTCAACGGTAAACGCCCCATGCAGGTAGTGGTCGCGGCCATGCGCAAGCTCCTGCATCTGGCTTTCGGCGTCCTCAAGTCTGGGAAACCGTTTAACCCCAAATTGGGAGTTGCATAACGCCCTCCAAGACGGTATCTGCTGTACCATGATGGTAACTCGTGATTTCGTGCGGGACGCTGCATAACGAGTCTGTGAAAGCGTCGGCCTTTAGTTCAAAGTCATCCGGCATGGTGAAGCCGCCAGC
>DAIEIW010000181.1:0-2552 GCA_027351205.1 Acidithiobacillus sp. | reverse complement strand
TTAAAATCCACATTCTGCGCATACATGGTGCAGGAATTCGTGCAGGAGCCGCACTGCCAGCAACGATGCACGTTCTCGGCACCGCTGTAACTCTGGATGATCTCTTCAAAATGCTCTTCGTAGTCCGTCAGCGTGCGGGGGGTAATCATGGTGTTCCAGGAACCTGAAACGTCCACCCCGTCTATTACCAGGTGATCGTGCTGCAAAATCCGATCGGGATCGATCAGTGTTTTTTCATGAATAGCCATAGCCGCTCCTATACCCTAATTCATCAATGAATGGCGTCTCTCTTGATGCGAGATCCACCCATCCGCCGGTGTACTTCTACGCCCAGCAATTTACGGATTTGTTCCGTAAAGTCTGTTTGGCCGCCAAAATCCGAACGCAAAAAACCTTCTGCCATGGCGCGCACATATTGCGAATACTGGTGGGCCAGGATGATATCGACCATATAAGGCACATCACGATACACCCCCAGTTCCAGCAGCGCTTCCCGCATCCACTGGCGCAGACCCTCGAACATTTCGGGACTTTCTCCGAAAGGGAAATCCGTCAGGTAGTCGCCGCCGCGGATGAATTCCCGCACCGCGCCTGAAGTAGTACCCTGATCCCAGACCCAGCGCGTCATCAGCGGATAGCGTTCGGGATCACTGAAGTGCAGAACCTCAGCCCCCATGTCCCTGATAACGCGTTTCGCCTTTCCCGTAGCAGGCAAAGCCTCTTCAAAACGCGTCATACGCTGCGGCAGATCACCATGACCCTCCAGCAAATCGCGCATCATTTCACCTACCCGCGCAGCGCCCTGCTCTTCTATGACGGGCCAGATCTTGCGTCTTGCGGTAAACATCTGCTCCACGAGATACGCCATCTGTGCTTCCGTCAACGGCTGTTTGTCCTCCAGCAGGAGACGACGGAAACTCGCCGTCTTCTCTGTCAGGCTACCGACCAGGGCTGCAAGACCCTGCTGCCCCTCGAACGCCTCTTCAAGCTCATAAAAGGATCTGTTGAGCAGCCCCTTATCGAGATCAATCGGCAGCGAGGCGGGAACGATATGTTCGCCGTTCCCGCTGTGGTAGATATCAGCTGGCAATTTTCTGCTGTCCGTAGAGGTCCGCCACAGCACGCGCACCAGCGGCCTGGCCTTGCGCTATGGAAGAATCGATATCTTCCGGGCCGGTCGCCGCACCACACACGTAAATCCCCTTACGCGTCGTACCCTGGCTGTTGGTGTACTGTTCCGCGCGGTCGATAAATCCGTGTTTTTCCAGACCGATACCAAAAGTCCTGGAAATTTCCGGGTTCAATGCATTGGGGTCCATACCGATGGCGTGAACGACGATATCCATGGGAATCACGATAGGACGCTTGACCAGGGTGTCTTCACCCTTGACCAGCAAACGACCGTCAGGCGACTTGGTGACCTCGGCGATACGCGCCTTGACGAACTTGGTTTTGAACTCTTCCTGACTCTTCCAATAGAATTTGTCTTCATAAAGGCCAAAGGTACGGATGTCCATGTAATAAATGAACACATCGGTACTCGGAGAAATTTCCTTGATCTCCATGGCGAGGTTGGTGGAAACGGTGCAGCAGATCTTGGAGCACCATTCACGACCAATCTGGCGGTCACGTGAACCGACACAAAGCAGAATAGCCACGCGCTCCGGAACCCGGCCGTCCGAAGGACAACGAATCTGGCCCGCCGTCACCATCTGCTCCATCTGCGTGGTGGTCAGGACGTCCTCGTAGGTACCGAAGCCCCATTCCGGCTTGTTGATGGAGTCGAAATGGGTGAATCCGGTACCCAGTATGATGGCGCCCGCTTCCACCTTGTCGCCGTTGCTCAGGGTAACCGTGAAGTTACCGGCCTCGCCCGCCACCTGGGTGACCTTGGCAGACTTGTGGATGCTGATGTTGCCGTCGCCTTCCACACGGCTGACCATGCGGCCGATGGCATCTTTGGCCCATTCGCCGGAAGGTACCAGCTTGGCGTAACCGGAGATGATGGGCGCCCCACCGAGAATGTCTTCTTTCTCGACGATGACGGCCTTCTTCCCCATGGAGGCTATGGTGGCGGCTGCCGACAAGCCTGCTGGACCTGCACCTACGACTAACACTGTATCTTGTGCACTCACTGAACTTTCTCCTTAAGCGCCAGCTTTCATATTGATGTTTTGATTGGTGGCCAGTTCGGGGTTGTAGAGGTATTCCACATTGCCCTGTTCCACCTGCTTGAGATAATCCTGGAAGTCGGCCTTGGCCTTGTCCCAACTGATGCCCATCTTCTCCACCAGGTCTTCGCAGGGGGAGGCATGCCACTGCAACTGCACGATCTTGAAGGGATCGGCGCCGCAGGCCAGGGCCGCGAGCTGGACGTCGGCAACAATGGGAATACTGTAGTTCATGTCGTGGGCCTTGCCGATCCACTGGTTCTTGTCCATGGTGGTGATGCAGCCGGTATCAATACCAACCATCACATCGGCGTTGGCTTCTTCCCGGGCGACCTTGATCTTGCGATTCATCGTAAAACTGCGGGTGAACTCGCGCTCGGA
>DAIEIW010000134.1:0-3415 GCA_027351205.1 Acidithiobacillus sp. | reverse complement strand
CCAGTATCCGAGCACACCGTCGGCACAGAAGGCCGAGGCGCAGTTACAGGCGTTGCCCGCCGGAAAGTGATGGAGGGGCGACTCCGCATCACGGAAATCTTCCACAGCCTGCAAGGGGAAACCCGCAGCGTCGGGCGTCCGGCGACCTTTGTGCGTCTCACGGGCTGCCCTTTGCGTTGCCATTACTGCGATACCGCCTATGCGTTTCATGGCGGCGCATGGCGGCAGATCCCCGAAATTCTGGAACAGGTGCGCGCGGGGGGAAACCAGTTGGTGGTGGTGACGGGCGGCGAACCGTTGGCACAAGCCGACGTGTTGCCGTTGCTGACCCGGCTTTGCGATGCGGGCCATGAAGTCTTTCTGGAAACCAGCGGCGCCCTTTCGCTGGCGGGGGTAGATACCCGGGTGGTGAAGGTGCTCGACCTCAAAAGCCCCGATTCCGGAGAGTGCGAACGCAATCTCTGGGAAAACCTGCCCTTGCTCAACCCGCACGACCAGATTAAATTCGTGCTGTGCAGCCGTGCCGATTACGACTGGGCCAAAGAAGTGCTCGCGCGGGAAGCGTTGGCCGAACGCTGCGAAATACTCTTTTCTCCCAGCCATGGCACGCTCGCCCTGCGCGATCTCGCCGAATGGATTCTCGCCGACCATTTGCCGGTACGCCTGCAGATTCAGTTGCACAAACTGATCTGGGGCGACCTGCCCGGACACTGACCATGCCGACGCCTGCCACACCCGCCATTGTACTGCTCTCCGGCGGACTCGATTCCGCCACCGTGCTGGCGCTCATGCGCCGGGACGGCTTTGCGGTCCACGCCCTCTCTTTCGATTACGGGCAGCGGCATAAGGAAGAATTACGCTATGCGGCGCTGCTGGCGCAGTCCATGGGGGCGGCCAGCCACCGGGTGCTGCGTATCGATCTGGCGGCCTTTGGCGGCTCGGCCCTGACCGATCCGCAACTCAGCGTCCCCGAGACCGGCCTGGCGCCGGGCATCCCCATCACCTATGTGCCCGCGCGCAACACCGTCTTTCTGTCGCTGGCCCTGGCGCTGGCGGAGGTGCTGGGCGCCAGGGACATCTTCCTGGGCGTGAACAGTCAGGATTACAGCGGTTATCCCGACTGCCGGGCGGAATTCGTCCAGGCTTTTGAGGCCCTGGCGCAGGTGGCCACCCGCCTCGGCGATGAGGCCCGCGGGCCGCGTATCCATGCGCCGCTGCAGTTTCTCAACAAGAGCGAGATTATTCGCCTCGGCAGCAGTTTGGGTGTGGATTACGGAATGACCCGCTCCTGCTATCAGTTGGATGCCGAAGGCCGGTCCTGTGGCCGCTGCGACAGTTGCCGCCTGCGCCGGGAAGGGTTCCGCCAGGCCGGCATTGCGGACCCCACGCCTTATCAAGGTTCCTGAGCGCGGCTCCAGCCGGAACCGCGCTCCATCACCGGCCCAGTTTAATGGGACCAGGCCGGTTGGCTGTCCTCTCCCGCGTTGCTGTGCAGTATGGCCATGGTCTTGCCGTCCAGGCTGACCTCGGCCAGCACCTTGCGCCCGCCGCGATGGGTGCCGTAGAGGATCATCTGGCCGTTGCCGGCGAAGCTCGGATGATCGCAATTGCCCTGGGCATCCAGCACGCGCACGCCGCTGCCGTCCGGGTTCATCACCGCGAGGGCATAGACGCCAGCGGTGCGGTGAATGAAGGCAATCGCGTTGCCTGCGGGCGAATAGACCGGGCTGGCATTGTAGCTGCCGTCGTAGCTCAGACGATGCGCCGCGCCGCCGCTCGCATGCATCGCGTAGATTTGCGGGCCACCGGCGCGATCGGAGACGAATATGATCTGACTGCCGTCCGGCGACCAGGTGGGAGAGGTGTTGATGGCGTCATCATGGGTCAATTGCTGGCGCTGTCCGGTCTGCAGGTTCGCCACGTAAAGCTCGGTGTGGCCACCGGAGGAGCGGGCGTAGGCCAGTTCCGCCCCGTTGGGCGAGAAGGCCGGAGCGCTGACGATCTCGCCGCCGGGGGCGATGGACTGGCGCTGTCCGGTAGCCAGATCCTGGACATAGATCACGGCGCGGGCGTTGGCGTAGGTGACATAGGCCAGACGCCGGTTATCCGGCGACCAGACGGGGGAGAATACCGGCATGAGGCCGCGCACGATGGGGTGCGGATTCCAGCCGTCGGATTCCGCCACCAGCAGTTCGTAGGTTTGACCCGTTTGCCGGACATAGGCGATCCGACTGGCGAAGGGGCCGGGTTTGCCGGTGAACGCCTGGTAGATGACATCCGCGACGTGATGCGCGGTCATGTGCAACTCGGCGGCCGAACAGGTGAAACGGTGGGCGGTGAGTTCTTGCCCCGTGCTGACATTGTAGACGTAGACGTTGACCACATAGCCGCCGTTCCGTGGTTCCACGGAACCCACGGCCAGGCCGGTAGCCCCTACCGCTGTCCAGTCCGCGGCCTTCACGCCGCCGGGCGCGCGGGGGTCGGCGGGATAGCCCGCCGGGTCGATGACCCGGAACAACCCACTGTGGCGCAGGTCGTTACGGACCACCTCGGCAACGGATGGCTGTCCGGCTATGCCCGGACCGAAGGAAGGAATGGCGACAGGCAGTGCCGAGGCCACATTCTTGGTGATTTCCACCGTGAGCGCCGCTTGGGCGGGCAGAACGAAGGCCCATGCCAGCAGAAAAATGGCCAGGGTCCAGATGCGTTTAGCCATGATTGAGATCCTCCGCATTCATTTTAAGGTTTATCGGCTGATTAAAGGTGCTGTAAGCCAGTCCGATGGGTGGTACGAATGGCGCTGCCGCTTCCACTGCTGCGATCACAGACCGGTCAAAGCCGGGATTTCCACTGGAACGCACCACGACCGGGGTACCCAGGAGTTGTCCCTGAGGTCCGAGATGTATTTGTAATACGCAGGACAAGGCGGGAGAAAAATTAGTGCTCCACTTCTCTGATACCTGCGTTTTGATCGTGTTGATCAACATCCCCAGCATACGCTGGTTCTCCGCCGCCTGCTGGGCGCGGGCCGCTGCCATGTTGGCCTCGGCCCGCAGCTTGGCCCCGGCCTCCATCTGCTGCTGCAGCGCCTTGGCCCGCGCGGCTTCTGCGGCCTTGGCCTGCTGCCGGGCGAGCTGCCGCTTCAGCTCCGCCGCGCGCTGTGCCGCAGCCGCTTTTTGCGCGGCCGCTTTTTGCGCTGCCTGTTTTTCGGCTGCGGCCTTTTCGGCTGCGGCTTTCTGCGCGGCGGCTTTTTGTGCAGCCGCTTTTTCCGCGGCGGCTTTGTCGGCCGCCCGCTGCGCCGCCAGTTTCTCAGCCTGCTTTTCGGCGGCATGTTTTTCTGCGGTGATCTGCGCGGCCTTCTGCTCTGCGGCCTTTTGTTGCGCCGCTTTTTCCGCCGCAATCTGCGCGGCGCTGG
>DAIEIW010000133.1:0-7251 GCA_027351205.1 Acidithiobacillus sp. | reverse complement strand
TGGTTGCCTTCGAGGCGGCGGTGGCGGGTGCCATTCCCATCATCAAGGCGATCCGCGAGGGGCTGGCGGGCAACCGGATTCAGTGGCTGGCGGGCATTATCAACGGCACCAGCAACTATATCCTCTCCCAGATGTTCCGCGAGGGCTGGGACTTTCAGCAGGCCCTGGCTGAGGCGCAGCGGCTGGGTTATGCCGAGGCCGATCCGGGGCTGGATGTGGATGGCGGCGATGCCGCGCACAAGATAACCCTGATGGCGTCCATTGCTTTCGGTATTCCGGTGGATTTCGCCCATTGTCATGTGGAAGGCATCCGTGCGCTGGAGCGGACCGATGTGGTCTATGCCGCCGAGCTGGGCTATCGCATCAAGTTGCTGGGGATGGCGCGGCGCCGCGCAGATGGCGTCGAGTTGCGGGTACATCCGACCCTGATTCCCCATAGCCATCTGCTGGCCAATGTGGAGGGGCCCTTCAACGCGATTCTGGTGGAGAGCGATGCGGCGGGGCAGAGCCTTTATTATGGACGCGGTGCGGGCGGCGATCCCACGGCCAGCGCCGTGGTGGCGGACCTGGTGGATGTGGCGCGGACCATGACCGCCGATCCCAGCAACCGGGTGCCCCATCTTGCCTTCCAGCCCGATGCCATGAGTGCCTTGCCGCTGCTGCCCATGGCCGAGGTGGAGAGCGCTTACTATCTGCGCATCCACGCCCATAACCGTGCCGGTGTGCTGGCACAGGTGGCGACGATGCTGGCGGAATATGAGATTTCCATCGAAGCGCTGGTGCAGAAAGAGACGCCGGAGGCAGACAGTGTGCCCATCGTCCTGCTGCTGCACCGCTGCCGGGAAGGCGACCTGGAGCAGGCCATCGCTCGCATTGAAGCCCTGCCAGTGGTCGTTCAGCCCGTGTTGCGCCTGCGCGTCGAGAGTTTGGCGGAAGGGTGATCCGTCCGCCGCACGGAATTTTGGCATTTCATCTTAAATCAGGATAACTTCATGTCCCGTTATACCGGCATTATCGACCATTACCGCGCCTTCCTGCCCCTGGCTCCCGAGACTCCGGCGGTGAGTCTGGGCGAGGGCAATACGCCGCTGATCGAGTGTATCAACCTGCCCCGCCAGCTTGGCCTCGATATCCGCCTTTTCCTCAAATTTGAGGGCCTGAATCCTACCGGCTCCTTCAAGGACCGTGGTATGACCATGGCGGTGACCAAGGCCAAGGAAGACGGCAGCGAGATGGTGATCTGCGCCTCCACCGGCAATACTTCGGCGGCAGCGGCGGCCTACGCGGCGCGGGCGGGAATGCGCGCCTTCGTGGTGATCCCCGAAGGCAAGATCGCCCTCGGCAAGCTCTCTCAGGCGATGATGCATGGCGCACTGGTGTTGCAGATTCGCGGTAACTTCGACGCGGGCATGCAGATCGTCCAGGAAGTGGCGGCCAATGCGCCCATCACCCTGGTGAATTCGGTTAACCCTTACCGCTTGCAGGGCCAGAAGACGGCGGCCTTCGAGATTATCGAAGCGCTGGGTGAGGCGCCCGATTATCACGCCCTGCCTGTGGGTAATGCCGGCAATATCACTGCCCACTGGATGGGCTATTGTGAAGCCACCGACGGGCGGACCGACAAGTCCCAGCCTCTGACCGCTTCCTGCAAGTTCTGTAATGGCGTCTGCACCTATGGTCACGGTAAGACGGGCAAACGACCGAAGATGCTGGGTTTTCAGGCGGCAGGCAGTGCCCCCTTCATCGTCGGCCACTACGTGAAGGATCCCGAGACCATCGCCACGGCCATCCGTATCGGCCACCCCATGTCCTGGGATCAGGCGCATCGGGTGCAGGCGGAAAGCGGCGGCTGGTTTGGCGGTCATAGCGATGCCGAGATTCTGGAGGCGCAGCGCTGGCTGGCGCAATATGAGGGCGTTTTCTGCGAACCGGCCTCGGCGACTTCGGTGGCGGGGGTGGTGGCTGAGGCCCGCGCCGGAAAAATTGAAGGGGGCGCGACGGTAGTCTGTACTCTCACCGGGCATGGCCTGAAAGATCCCGATACCGCCATCGCTCAGGGTGGCGAAGTGCTCACCGTGGATGCCAGTCTGGAGGCGGTGCAGCGCGCCATCCTGGACCGCTGATGGCGGATCTCTGCCTCTGGCTGTCGGGGCTGCGTGGCGTGCCGGAGGACGACCTGGGAGCGGTGTTGCCGCGTTACTGGGGTCGTGGACGGGCGGAGCGGTTAGCGGCTGGTTCCTCTCTGGAGGTGGCAGGGCGTTTGCTGGATTTCAACGGCGTGCTGCCGGCGGCGGCATTATTGGCGGAGTCTGAGGGCATAGCGACCAAAGGGCACTGGGTCGTCGCCCTGGAGCCGGTGGCGTTTCGCGGCCAGGCAGGGCGGGCGGTGCTGCAGCCCATGCCCGGTCTGGAGGAAGCCGCCGCCGCGGCACTGTTTGCGGCCGCCACCGAACACCTGGCGGACACCCCATGGATTTTGCGGCGCGGCGCCCGGCGCTGGTATGTGCTGGCCACCGACACGCCCGACCTGCACTGCCCCGATCCCGAACGAGTCTGGGGCCGCGAGCCCCTGGCCCTGCAAGTCACCGGTGCCGATGCCCGGCGCTGGAATGCCTTTCTCAATGAGTTGCAGATGCTCCTCGCCGCCCATCCCGTCAATCAGGATGCCGATGCCAGCGGTCAGGAATCCTGGTGTCTGTTCTGGGCCTGGGGGGAGGGGCGATTGCCTTCTGTGCGGCCCGTTCCGAAGTGGCAGACCGTGGCGGCGGAGGCCGACTATCTGCAGGCCGCGGCCCGCTGGCTCGGCCTGCCGCTGTCCTGTTCCAACGTGTTGCAGGCCGCGACGAAACTGCCCGATGATCTGCTCTGGGTCTGGTCCGGTGCCTGGCTTTACCCGGATACGGCAAAATCCTTTGCGGGGCTGGTCCCGGCCCTGCAATCCCTGTGGCGGAGTGACGGGCGCCTGGAGTGTTTGACGGGTGTGCTCGCCAGCGGTGGTATAGAGCGCCTTACGCTTCGCCGTGCAGATCGCTGGCACTTCTGGCGCAGACCGGCCCGGCCAGGCCAGGCGTCGCCCGGAGTCTGGTAGATGGCTGCGGAAGCCGTGCGCATTGTCGACCGTCCTGTTGCAGCGGCCATATTGCACGCGGCTTTGCGCCTCGGATACACCCCGCTCCAGGCCCGGATCATAGCCGGTAGGTTGAGCGACGTCGATCTGGCGAATCTGCCGGAGTTGCTGAATCTGCAGTTGAGTGGCCTCACCCCGCCCGACCTGCTCCCTGATATCGACATCGCTTCTGAATGTATCGTCTCCGGCATAAAACAAGGGTTGCCCATCCTCCTGATTTCGGACTTCGATGCGGATGGCGCTTCGGCCCACGCGGTGCTGAAGTTTGCGTTCCGGGATTATTTCGGCGTCCCGGAAGCGCGGATTCACAGCTATATCGGACATCGTCTGCGGGATGGCTACGGCGTCACCGAAACCCTGACCGATCGCATTATCGCGGAGGCCCCCCGTCCCGCCTTGATCATTACAGCGGATCAGGGGAGCACGGATCACGAGCGGATCGCCCGGCTGCGGGATCATGGTTTTACCGTCATCGTCACGGATCATCACGGCGTGCCCGCGGATGGGCCGCCGACGGCGGCCATGGCTTGTGTAAACCCGGCGCGCGAGGATTCGGCGTTTCCCGATCCTTACATCGCTGGCGTGCATGTGGCGTGGTTGCTGTGCTGCGCGGTTCGCCAGCAATTGATTCAGGACGGCGACCTTCCCGCCAGTGCGCCAAAACTCGGCGGTCTTTTGGACCTGGTTGCGCTGGGAACCATGGCCGACTGTGTCAATCTGGCGCGGTCCACCAATAACAAGGCGATTATCGCCCGCGGACTGGCGATCATGAACTCGCCGGTGGCGCGGCCCGCCTGGCAGGCACTGTATGTCGCCACGAACTGCAAGGGTCCCATTACTGCGGCCACCCTGGCCTTTCATTTCGCGCCCGTCATCAACGCCCGCGGACGCCTGGATTCCGCTCTGGGCAGTGTGGACCTGCTGATGAGCGATAACGTGCTTATCGCGGAAGAACTGGCGCAGCATTTCGTCGAGCACAACACCGAACGCAAGGCGGTCCAGTCGAACATGCTGCAACGAAGCGCAAAACAGGCGGCACAGCAGGTACGGGATGGCGCCGCGGCGATTACGATATTCGACCCCGAAGGCCACGCGGGTGTCCACGGCATTTGTGCGGCGCGACTGGCGGAGTCCTTTGGCAGGCCCGTCGCTTATTTCTCGCCCAAAGCCGAGGGCGAACATATCACCGCCTCTCTGAGAACCGTGCATGGCTTTCATGTGCGGGATGCCCTGGCCGAGATAGCCGGCCGTTATCCCGATGATTTTGTCGCCTGGGGTGGCCATGCGGGCGCTGGCGGGGTGACCTTGAAGCGCGATGGGTTGCAGCGCTTTGCAGAAGCGTGGGCCTCTATCGCTGCAAGCGCATTGCGTGACCAGAGGGCCGGCCCGGAGATTGTCACCGATGGTCCCCTGGAGGTGGCTCCCAGCTTCGCCGTTGTGGAAGAACTGGCTGCCTTGGAACCCTTTGGTCGTCAATGGGAGCACCCTGTTTTCAGAAGCCACGGCCGTATTGAACATGTCCGCCCAGTAGGCGACGGCAGGCATCTGAAACTGGTCGTGAAAATGGATGCGATGGATTACGACGCCATTTGGTTCGGCGCCGTGGAAAACGGCATCTGCCCGGTAGGAGTGGGGCAGACGGTACTCATGGCTTATGAGCTGGATGTGAATACATTCCGGGATACGACTACCCTGCAATTGCGTATTCGGCATGTTGCGTGGGTCGGCGAAGGAGCTTGATCTTCGGCGTTGCACTGCTCGTCGGTGCGGATCATCTTTGGAATCCCGCATGCTGAAAACACTGCTGGAGATCAGCGCCGAAACTGCGCATAATTACGGCCTTTGCGTGCGGGGCAACCATGCGCGCGCTGGTATGGCCCTGATGCGGCCTGATGGAAAAGGGAGAATCATGAGAGAAGTGAATGAGATGCGTGCGCTGCACGAAGATCTCCAGGTCCGTGTCGCGGGCCTGAGGGGGTATCTTTGACCTCGAAGAAAAGCGCGGTCGCCTAGAAGAAGTTCAACGGGAGCTGGAAGACCCGACCATCTGGAACAACGCCGAAAAGGCTCAGGAACTGGGTCGCGAACGGTCTGCCCTGGAAGCCGTCATCACGCCCATGGACAAGCTCACCGCGAGCCTCGCCGATGGCGGCGAGATGCTGGAATTGGCCCTGAGCGAGCAGGACGAAGAACTCCTCGCCGCTGTCGATGCGGATCTCGACACTGCCCTGGCCATGGTCGAGAAGCTGGAATTCCAGCGCATGTTCTCCGGTGCGCAGGATGCGGCAAACTGCTTTGTGGATATTCAGGCCGGCGCGGGCGGCACCGAGGCGCAGGACTGGGCGGAAATGATTCTGCGCATGTATCTGCACTGGGCCGAGTCCCATGGCTTTGCGGCGGAACTGGTGGAGGTCTCCGAGGGCGAAGTGGCGGGCATCAAGTCGGCCAGCATCCATGTGCGCGGTGACCATGCCTTCGGCTGGCTGCGTACCGAAACCGGCGTCCATCGCCTGGTGCGCAAATCGCCTTTCGACTCCGGCAACCGCCGTCATACCAGCTTCGCCAGCGTCTTTGTTTATCCCGAGATTGACGATAGTTTCGAGGTGGATATCAATCCGGCGGACCTCAAGGTGGACACCTACCGGGCCAGCGGGGCGGGTGGCCAGCACGTCAACAAGACCGACTCGGCCATTCGTATCACCCATGTGCCCTCGGGCATTGTCGTGGCCTGCCAGACCGACCGCTCGCAGCACAAGAACCGGGCCGAGGCCATGCGCATGTTGCGCTCCAAACTCTATGAGATGGAGATGCAGAAACGTGCCGTCGAAAAGCAGGCGCTGGAAGACAGCAAAAGCGATATCGGCTGGGGGCATCAGATACGCTCCTATGTGCTGGACCAGTCGCGGATCAAAGACCTGCGCACCGGGGTCGAGGTGGGCGATACCCAGAAGGTGCTCGATGGGGCGCTGGATATGTTCATTGAAGCGGCGTTGAAGGCCGGATTGTAAGCGGTAGTCACTCAGTATTTTGCAGGAAGGGGACGGATGGTGGATCAGGAACTCAATGACCAGATGCAGGTGCGGCGCGACAAGCTGGGACACTGGCGCAGCGAAGGCCATGCCTATCCCAACGGCTTCCGCCGCGACGCCTTGGCGGGCGATCTGCAGCAGCGTTATGGCGATATGGACGCCACGGCGCTGGAGCAGGAGCCCATCGAGGCGCGGCTCGGCGGGCGGCTGATGAGCCGCCGGGTCATGGGTAAAGCCAGTTTCGCCGACATTCAGGATCAGTCCGGGCGCATTCAGCTCTTTGTCAGCCGCGATAACTTGGGCGAAGAGGTCTACGCGCGCTTCAAGGGACTGGATTTCGGCGACATCATCGGTGTGGATGGTCTCCTGTTCCGCACCAAGACCGGTGAGCTTTCGGTCAAAGTGCATGGCCTCCAACTGCTGAGCAAGGCCCTGCGCCCGCTGCCGGAAAAATGGCACGGACTCGCCGACCCGGAAACCCGTTTCCGCCAGCGCTATGTCGATCTGATCGTCACCGAAGCCACCCGCCGCACCTTCCAGATTCGTGCGGAAACGGTGGCGGCCCTGCGCGATGGCCTGCGCCAGCGCGGCTTTTATGAAGCGGAGACGCCCATGATGCAGCCCGTCCCCGGTGGTGCCACGGCGCGGCCCTTCGTCACCCACCACCATGCCCTCGACATGACCCTTTACCTGCGTATCGCTCCGGAGCTGTACCTCAAGCGGTTGGTGGTGGGCGGTATCGAGCGGGTCTTTGAGATCAACCGCAACTTCCGCAATGAAGGTATTTCCACACGCCATAACCCCGAGTTCACCATGCTCGAATGGTACGAGGCCTACGCCGACCACGTGCGCGCCATGGACCTCACCGAGACCCTGATCCGCGCCGCGGCACAGGCGGCCCTGGGCACTACGGCAATAAACTATCAAGGGCTGGAGATCGACCTCGGCAAACCCTTCCACCGCTTGACGGTGACGGAGTCGGTGCGTGCCCATAACCCCGATCTGGCGGATGCCGATCTGCGGGACCCCGCAGTGCTGGCTGCCAAACTCGCGCAGTTGCACCTGCCCTGTCAGCCCGCCTGGGGCTGGGGCAAG
>DAIEIW010000112.1:0-2309 GCA_027351205.1 Acidithiobacillus sp. | reverse complement strand
CCCTTGGTCTGGGCGCGTGAGTGACGGCTGCGTGTGATTCCACCTACGCCGATCACACTTCCGCCGCGGCCAGCTCCGACCGGACGCCGCCGTTCGATCGGATGCAGCCGGAGCCGGGCGGCTACTCGGCGGCGCAGGCGTGGCAACTGGCGGCGTTCACGGCGGGCGCCAGGTCGATGCCCGGATTGGTGTTGAAGAAGCCGCTCGGCATCAGGCGGAAGCCGGTGCGGATGCAGGGCTGCACCGGGAAATCCTCCGGCCGCACCGTCAGGCCGCGTTCCCGGAACATGGCCACCGCGGCGGCGTTGATCAGGGGCTCGGAATCGGTCAAGACGCCATCCATATCGAAGATGACGCCGTAAAGAGGGCCGGGAGCACTCACAGCGGGAGGCTGGAGGAACGGGGTGCCGTGTCAAGCCTGCGGCGGGCCCCCAAATCCTCGCCTAAGCGCGCGCCAAAAAAAAGTTCCGGGGGGTGCCGGTCCGGGCGGGCTCGCGCCATTCGGTGCCCTGCCAAAATCCGCGCCTTCGTCGTCCAAAAGCGCCCTAAGTGCCTCATCTAACGACACTTCCCCCACGCCGCATTCTATAGTGCGGCGGCCAAATCCGGGCGGCGGCCCCCTAGCCACCGGGCCTGCCCAGCGCCTTGGCCGCGGTGGCCTGCGTCGGCAAGGAAAACACCTCCCACACTCGCTCCATCCGCCGCAGCGCCGCCACGTTGTTGCAAATCCGCAGCCCCATCACGCAGTTGTTCCGGTTCATCCGCCCCGCCACCTCAATGAGCAGCAAACGCAGCCTCTTCATCCGCGCGGTCCGCTCCTCCCCTTCCAGACACAGGCCCTTGATCGCGCTGGCCAGATTGTAGGTCAGCAGCGCTATCTTGAACCACACCGCATTAACCCCAAACCGCTGGCTGGGCATATGCCCTCCGCCCAACTCATTCTTCACCTCGTCATGGGTGTGCTCCACCGTCCCCGCCTTCTGCCGATGCCAGTCCAGCAAGCGACCGCCGTCCATCGTTTGATTGGTGATCACCGCGTGAAAACGCCGGTCGCTGCCATCTTGGAACAACACCCCCTGCGGTTTGAGCAAACGCAGCCCCACATACCTCAGGGGCTGGCTCTCCTTGCGCTCATACTTCTCCCCAGGCACAAAGTCCACCTCGGCCCACTGCCGCAGCGTGCCGTCCTCCTCGTGGCCAAAGGTCTTCCATTCCGGGTCCTTCACCTGACGCAACGCCTTGGCCAAGGCCTCGCTCATCACGGCACTGACGGCAAACCCAATCCGCCCACCGGGCTCCTTCTCTCGGTCCGGATGCCCCAGCCAGGCCAACAACTCCTGCTCGTGGCAGGCCGAGTCGCCCCGAAAGTACCGCTGGGTGATGGTGGAGGGCAAGGCCGCCAACGCCCGCTGGGCGCAGGTCAACGGCGCCTGCCTGGCGGGCACATTGCCATCCCGAAACTCATCGGCTAACACCAGATCGGCCTCCGCCCATACCGCCACCATCGGCTGATAACCCCGGCCCCCCTCATAATGAGAATAGGCGGCGGCCTTGTGGCTCTCCACAAGGGTGGCATCCTGATCCACCGTCGCGATGCGCTGCTCCTGGCCCTGTTGTTCATAGCGCTGGGCGATCCGCCGCACCAAACCGCGCTGTACTTCCTGCAACGCAGCCAGGGGCTTGCTGGCGGGGAAGATAAAGCTCTTCTGCACGTCGCGCTCCGGTCGGAGCTTCTCCAAGTCCTTGTCGTGGAAGCGTTCCAGAAACTCGCGCACGGCCGTGACCTTGGGCAGCGGGTAACCCAGACCACGCTCCAAGCAGGGGTCCCCCGTGAGCAGGCGCAGGTCCTCGGGGCATTCCCCGCCCGTGGCTTGGAGCAGGCAGAGGCACTCGATGAACTGGGCCTCGGAGAATCCGCGCCGCCGCTGGCGCAGTGCGAGGTTGGCGCCGATGAGTTCAGGCAGGCGCAGGGAGCGGAAGGCGCGCGAAAAGCTCAGGGCGCCGGCGTGGGGACTAGTGGCCTCCCGCAACGGCCGCGGGTCCAAGACGAAGGGCGTCTTGTGGAGCAGGGGCAGGCGAGCCGACACGGGTGTGCTATAGATAATCTATAGCACTTCGTCAACCAAAAAGTGGTCCCGCGTCCCTTTTTTCGGCATCTTCTTACGGCACCGGCCAAATTAGCCGAGGATCAGGGGGACGCCTGCCCGCTTGACGCCGGCGGGGGCTCGGGCAGAATACCGGCTGCGGCGCGGCCGTGGGGCGCGGCGGTTCTCCGGGATGGAGCGTCCCCGCGGCGGCGCGGCCAACCA
>DAIEIW010000103.1:0-10092 GCA_027351205.1 Acidithiobacillus sp. | reverse complement strand
TAACGCGGACGTCCTGGTTGAAGGCGTATTCATGGCCATCCCAGAAGATGATGCGCAGAAACAGCGGTTTTCCGTTGAGACCCTTTTTGACGTGGTCCAAAAAGTTGGTGCGTAGATCTTTCACGTTGCGACTCCTGTTCTCTCAAAATGAATGGCAGAAATACCCAGTCATAAGCGCGAACACCTGCCCTCGGTGAAGTATAGAACACCCTCGGTCATTCAAACGTCTGTGTAATGATGGTTCATTCGCAATCGCAATCGGCCTCCCAGCGCAGAATATGGCCCGGTGGCACCATTTCCCGCAGGTGCGGCATTACCGCATCCACGGTCTCCGGTTCATCGAAAAACTCCAGTACCAGCGGCAGGTGCACATTGAGGCGCAGTACATCATCGGCATGCACTACCCCATTGCTGCCAAAGCCCGCGATACCGCGAAAGGCGGTAACGCCATGAACCTTGTACTGGTCGTGGAGCATACGAAAAATCTTTTCCATCAGATTGTGCCCGTCATGTTTATCGCCTTCTTTGATATAAATGCGTACTACGGATACGGTGGTCATGATGCACCTCTCAGATACTGCGGGAAACCCAGGCCCCGGCAAAAGCGGCGCCGACGCACAGAAACAGCGACATAAACATATACAGCAGGCCCTTGATGGCCTCGCCATTTTCAAAAAGCACCAAGGTTTCGAGGGAAAACGTCGAAAAGGTGGTGTAGGCCCCCAAGCCGCCGGTGAGCATGCCCGTGCGCAATTCCGGGCTCACGGAAATACGTTCCAAGGTCTCGAAGAACAGAAAACCCATGATAAAACAGCCCAGGACATTGATGCTCAGGGTGGCCCAGGGAAAACCGCGGCCGAATGCCGCCTGCACCAGCAGGGTCTGTCCATAACGCGCCCAGGCGCCAAGCACGGCAAATAGCGCAATGAAGCCGAAAGTGGCGAACATCTCTACTCCTTCATATTGCAAATAAAGAACACCATCAAAAATAACAAGCAACCATATCCTGACATAAGCATTGAGCGAGCACGCGTACCACTCCAGCCTCGAGATGCCGAAAGTCTATACAGAAAGGCCGGCAGCGGCCCGAAATATTCCAGAATCCGCGCCTCGTCGATTAGGTAGATATCATAGGAGATGGTCAGCACAGGAATCAGCATCGGCACGATGAGCATGGCGGAAAAGGCCACCACTGGCGCCCAGAAAAACACCCAGGACGCGGATTCCGGTATCAGCAGGGTTTTGTGGAAGAGTTTCCAGGGATCCCGATAGGGCTGGAAGATGGACGGCCCCTGTCCGCGCGGGACGCGTTCTTCCATGGTGACAATGAAGCCGTGCAGGAGCGATGATGACCATAACACCGTCAAGACCCGCCCACACTGCAGGACGATATCGTCGACCATGCGTTCCCCTTATATGATTTCCAACTCCCCACCGCCCGACCTTGCGATCAGGATCAGTAGCAGTCATCAGCCTATAAAGGCGGTTATTGGGCGGACTCCATCGCCACACGCTTTATTTATGGTAGTAAGCCGTGATGGCATGGTCAAGGCTTCTCGTTCGCGGGCTGATCCGCAACAGGGCGATGTTTTCGTGGTTATAGATCTCGTAGCGGAGCAGGACGGTCTGCTGCCGGTACGCTGCGGGCACGGCGGCGCGAACTGCGGCGACGGCGTGTTCCGGGCAGACGAGATAGAGCGGCTCCGGACCGAGTACCGCCGGTAGTTCCGTCAGGGTCTGCAAATGGCGGATGGGCGTGTTACCGCGTCCGGCATAAAACAGAAAGCTCGGCTGAAACCATTGCCAGGACGCCAGCCGATAAGGTTGCGGGCCTTGCAGGGCGGCAATACGTTGCCCCATCTCGCGGGAGGGCTTCACCCTATTTAAGGATGGGGTAATGACAAAGACCAGCAATGCGGTTAGCGCTATGCCGCCGACGCCCAAAGTCACCCACGCCGGTACCCAGCGCCGGTGCCAGAACAGGGCGCCGGCGCCGGCCGCAGCCAGCAGATAAGGCAGGCCGATCTCCACCATGTCCGGTAGGTGCGGCTCGCGTAGCGGTAGGACCAAGCCCGCAAAAAGACTCATGGCCAGTCCGATCAGGAACAGCACTCCGGCTGACAGGATCAACCCCCGGCGCGTGGGACGAGTGGTACCCGCCCGGACTTTCTCGAAATAGGCGGCCAGCAGAATGAAGAGTGGCGGATAGGCTTCCCAGACGTAATTGGGGAGTTTGGTAGCGGAGAGGGTGAAAAAGCCGATCCACGCAGCCGCCCAGACCAGCAGGAATAATGTCTTCGGATGGTTGCGCAAAAATTGCCGCCGGGAAAGCCATGCATCCCGGAAAACCTGGGGTAAAAAAATCGACCAGGGCAACATCCCGAGGAAGGTGCTGATCAGATAATAGACCCAAGGCCCACGGTGCCCCTGCATGCTGTCACTGAAGCGGCCGATGTTTTGCTTGAAGACGAAAGCGCGATCCCAGGCCCAGTGGGTTTCGACGCCGACGGCAAGATACCAGGGTAGGGCGATGATCAGAAAGATCGGTACCCCCCAGGTCAGTCGGCCTTCCCGCCAGAGAAAGGACAGTTCCCTGCGCAGCAGCAAAAACAGGACGATGATCAGGCCGGGCAAGAGAAATCCAATGGGGCCTTTGTCCAGCGTGGCGAAGGCCATGGCGGCATAGGCGATGAGGACTTCGCGGCTGCGTATGTCCGGGAACAGATAACCGCGCAGGTAACTCAGCAGGGCGATCGTCACCGTCAGGATCAGCAGCGGATCAGGGGTGGCGCCTCGGAAAATCACGGTGCTGTGCAGTGCCGTGGCGGTCATCAGCCCGCTGATCAGCGCGATGTTTTCACCATACAGACGCCGCAATCCGATGATCAGATACAGAACCAGCAGGGCGCCAACAACGGCGGAACCCATTCGTAAACCCCAAGAGTTCATTCCCAGCATTTTGACGCCGGTCCACATCAGCCAGTAGTTCAGCGCTGGCTTGTCGGGCATCAGCCGTGCGTTGAAAGTCGGTACCACCAGATTGTGTTGGGCGATCTGTTCTTTCAGGGATTGCGCGTAGATGGGCTCATCAATGTTCCACAGACTGGTATTGCCCACGTCCCAGCCGAAGAACAGCAGCGCCAGCAAAAAAACCGCGGACGCCTTGAGTCCGAAGACTCGGCCGACGGCACTACTCCGGGAGAACATGGGCAGCTCCCCGAGGAGTTACACGGGCGCCAGGCGGCGACTCGGAAGACCAGGATGGGCTATCGCGCGAAACGGCAGGTAATGAGGCAACAATCAAGGCGAATAGAGGTTCCGGACCAGCAAAGACCGGCAGTATAAGCTGCTCAGCCGGTTTTTCAAAAAACGCGTAAAAACGGGCCGATCTGCCAAGTAGCCAAATTTTCTCACACATTAAATCATAAAAAATGAATATTAAGATAAATTGGTGAAATTTGACAGGGCAAAAAATGGCGGCGCAGGCCCGGAGGCGAAGGCGGTATACGGCACGAAGCCGTTGCCTGAACGCTATGATGCTGCAATTTTTTCGGTGCAAAACCGCTGCCCTTGCAGTGGAGACGCGGCTTGCCTACTCTTGGGTCAGTATCTTTCCGCGTCCGTCCCGTTTTTGCGCAAGGAGTTTTTTCGTGTCCGCATCCCTGAATACCTCATCTGTCTGGCGGGATTTACAGCAGCATCGGCAAAGTTGGGAGGGCGTGACCCTGCGTCAGCTTTTTCGGGACGACCCGCAGCGCGCTCGGAATTTTTCCGCCGAGGCCTGCGGCCTTTATCTCGATTATTCCAAACACCTCATCAATCCGGAGACCTTGCGTCTGCTGATCACCCTGGCGGGGGCGCGGCGCCTGGAAGAACGCCGTGCGGCAATGTTCGCGGGCGAACGGATCAATCGCACGGAGGGGCGGGCGGCTTTTCATGTGGCTCTGCGCGCACCCAAAGGCCATGTCATGCGCACGGCGGGGGTGGATGTGGTGCCAGAAGTCCATAAGGTACTGGAACACATGGCCGCCTTCACCCGATCCATCCACGATGGCACTTGGCGAGGGGCGACCGGTCAGCCCATCCGCAAGATCATCAATATTGGGATTGGTGGCTCCTACCTGGGTCCGGAAATGGCCTGGAAGGCTCTGCGCGCGTATCGTCACCCCGGCATGGAGCTGGGTTTTGTCGCCAATGTAGATGGCGCGACTTTTACCGACGTTACGGCGCATCTGGACCCTGCCGAAACCTTGTTCATCGTCTCTTCCAAAACCTTCACCACCCTGGAGACCATGACCAACGCGCAACAAGCCCGCCATTGGGTTACCTCGGCCCTGGGCGAGGCGGCCGTGGCCCGGCACTTCGTTGCCGTATCCACCAATGTTGAAGCGGTCGAGGCCTTCGGGATGAATACCGGACACATGTTCGGTTTCTGGGATTGGGTCGGCGGACGTTATTCCATGGATTCGGCCATCGGCCTGTCCACCATGCTGGGGGTGGGGGTTGAGCATTTCACCGCCATGCTGGCGGGTTTCCATGCCATGGATAACCACTTTCAGACGGCGCCCCTGGAGCAGAACCTGCCGGTGCTCATGGGTCTGTTGGCGGTCTGGTATAACAATTTCTGGGATGCGCAGACCCTGGCCATATTGCCCTATGCCCATGATCTGGCGCGTTTCCCCGCTTATCTTCAGCAACTGCAGATGGAAAGCAACGGCAAGGGCGTGGATGAGGATGGTCACCCGGTTGCTGTCGATACGGGCGCCATTATCTGGGGTGAGCCCGGCACCGACGGGCAGCATTCCTTCTATCAATTGATTCATCAGGGTACGCGGTTGATTCCTTGTGATTTCATCGGCTTTTGTCAGCCGCTCAGTCCGTTGGCCGAGCAGCATGAGTTGCTGATGGCTAACCTCATCGCTCAGGCCGAGGCGCTGGCCTTTGGCAAGGCGGCGGAGGAATTGCGTGCCGAGGGGGTGGCCGAGGCGTTGGTGCCCTTCCGCGTTTTCCCCGGCAACCGGCCCAGCAGCGTCCTTCTGGGGGACCGCCTCGACCCCCATACTCTGGGGGCGCTCGTGGCACTTTACGAGCACAGCGTCTTTACCCAAGGGGTTATCTGGGGTATCGACTCGTTCGATCAGTGGGGCGTGGAGTTGGGCAAGGTGCTGGCGCAGCGGATCGTGGCGGAACTGCAGGGCACGGCCCGCCATCCTCACGATGCCTCGACTGCCGCTTTGCTGCAGCGCTATCTGCAGCGCCGGGGTGGCTGATCCCGGCGGGTGTAGCGCTGCTGGAAATGACGATGCCGGCCGGGAACTTTTACCTGTCGGGGGTTTCCAACCAAGTGTTGTCCGCCGGATGAAGAATCGCCAAAAACCATGAAATCGCCAAACATTCTGGCCGTCGTGGCGCTGCTTGTGTGGGGGGGTGCCAACGCGGCGACCCCGGGTTTGCCCCCATTGCCAACCCTGCCCCCGCCGCCACCCATGCCAGCGCCGCAACTGACGGGCATACAGGGCGCGGTCCTCCTGGATGTGAACAGTGGTCAGGTACTGGTGGCGGAGAACGCCGAAAAACCCCTCAACCCCTCCGGGCTGGTCAAGTTAATGACGGCCTACGTAATGTATCAGGCGGAAAAGCAGGGACTGGTGCCGCCGCAGCGGCAGATTCATGTCTCCGACGAGGCCTGGCATGCGCAGGGTTCGCGCATGTTTATTCAACCCCGTCTGCCGGTGACCATGGCGCAACTGGAGCATGGTCTGTTGATTGATGGCGGGAATGACGCGGCTATCGCCATCGCCCAAACGGTGGCCGGCAGCGTCGGTGGTTTCGTCGATCTGATGAATCATGATGCGGCGGCGATGGGGCTGCAACACACCCACTTTACCAACCCCGATGGCTTGCCCCAGCCGGGCCAGACGAGTACAGCGCTGGATATCGCGCGACTCTCGAAACGCTTGATCCAGGCGTATCCGCAGGTGTTACAAGTGGCGGGGAAGGCGTCTTACACTTACAACCATATCACCCAGTACAACTACAACCCGCTCGCCGGTCAGGACAACATCAATGGTCTGGGTGTCGGCCTCGCGGCAAAGAACAGTTGGAATCTGGATGCCAGCGCGACCCGCGACGGACGCACCCTGGTGGCCGTCGTGCTGGGCGCCCCCTCGCGCAGTGCGGCGGGCAGCGATGCGAGCGCGCTGCTGCATTACGGCTGGAACGGCTGGCAGAATCTTCCGTTGTATGCGGCCGGACAGGTGGTCGCGCAAATCCGTCAGGTGGACTGGAGTCCGGAAGTGGTGGAGGGGGTGACCACCCGCGCCATCGTGGTGTCTGAACCCAAACAGCAACAGGGTGTCAGGCTGCACACGCGGTTCATTCCTGCCGCCGGTCTCAAGGCGCCGATTCGCGCCGGTGCACCCATCGGTACCCTGTCTGTCAGTTGGCACGGCCATGTCCTGCAGAGTGCGCCGGTGGTTGCACGGAGCGCCGTGCAGCCGGCGGGATGGTTCACCGGCCTGTTGCACGAAGGAGAGTCCTGGCTGTGACCTCCGGGCTGTCGGGCGTGTCTATGCCCCTGGAAATCAAGGGCTGACAGTTCGTCGCGTCGGCATGCACATTGTCGGCAGATGGCCGCGCAATAAATATGGAAGCATCGCAGCCCCAGCAGTCGTGTATGCAAAGACCATAGGGTCGTTGCCAGGGCGCAGCGTCAGCCATGGATCGCTGCAGCGATCTGCAGATGCTACAGTTCCGTACGGACGATGTTTGGGCTGAGAGGTGTCCGGCCTCCGAAAGTAAGGGTCTGTCCATGATCAGAATCCCCGATGTGATGAGATTGTCACTGCGACAGCGGTTTTTTCGTTTCGTGGCCAAGGCGCGTGTCGTATTGAATCTCGATGTCTGGTTTCCACAGATTCCGATGGCGCTGGCCGTTGGGCTGTTGGGGGTGCTGGCGATCCTGAATGCGTTGCCGCGCCTGACCCGGATCTTTCCGGAACTGGCTGGCCTCGCCCCCTCCGCCAGCCTGACCCAGGCGCCGCTCTTATCGGCACTGGGCACGGTACCTGAGGCGATTGTCGGTATCGTCCTGTTGCTGATGGCCATCGGGTTATTGTTCCGTTCCCGCTTTTCCTGGGCCATTACCCTGGTGCTGGCGGCCGCGATGCTGGCCATGTTGCTGCACCACTACGGTTTTGTGTGGAGTGGCGTCATTGCCTACAATGCGGCGATCGTGATGGCACTGCTGGTGTTCCGGCGCCATTTTGCGCATTCGAGCGTGGCTGCGGGAACCCTGTTTGCAGCGATATCCATTTTGCTGCTGATGAGTTACGCGGTGCTGGGCAGTTACGTGCTGGGCGCAGGCTTTTCGCCGCCCATCATGAATCTGGTGAATGCCCTGTATTTCTCCGTGGTTACCATGTCCACCGTCGGGTATGGAGATATCGTGCCGAAAAGCGAAGACGCCCGGATTTTTGTCATCTCCATCATCATCCTGGGCATCACCGTTTTCGCAACCTCTATTTCCGCGGTTGTCGTACCGTTGGTAAACGGCCGGATGCAGCGCCTGCTCATGGGAGAAAAACGGCGCAGTCACCGTAGCCACTATCTGATCATCGGGGATAATGCGCTGGCCCAGAATACCTACCGCGCGTTGCGCGCCAGGCATTTGTCGGCGCTGGTGCTGGTGTCCGTGCTACCGGAGCGACTCTGGATGGCCACGGAAGATCTCATGATCGGTGATGCAACGGACCTGGATGTATTGCGTAGGGCGGGGGCCCAGTATGCCCTGGGAGTGCTCGCATTGCGGGTGAATGACAGTGAAAATGCCTTTATCATTCTTGCGGCGAGGGAGTTGGATGTTCCCGGGAAAACCGTGGCGGCGGTTCAGAACGGTAAGCATCTGGAACGTCTGCGACAGATCGGGGTCGATCTCATCATCTCTCCGGAAGTGTTGGGCGGGGAACTGCTGGCGCTGGCCCTGAGCGGTGAGAATCTGGCAGGAGATGCCATTATCAGTAAATTGTTTACCGCGAAGGCGGAAGGAGCTGAGACTTGAGTGCTTTGATCGCCATAAGCATTGCCGTATTCGCCTTGATTGCACTGGGTGTTGCGGCGCTGTTTTTGCACATGGTGGTATGGTTGCTGGCTGCCATACTCGGTCTGTTTATCTATTTTATCCCCAGCATCATCGCCGCCGCACGCCACCACGAGCATTTTCTGTGGGTGCTGATATTGAACATCGTACTCGGCTGGTCGGGCATCGCCTGGATCGCTCTGATTGTCTGGGCCATTCTCGGCGAACGGAGGGATCTACCCCTGCGCAGGTTGAGCGCCGACGCCTTTAACCCTCCTGCTCGCTGACCACAAAGGTACCGAGGCGCAGGCGTTGCAGGCTGGCTGCGTAGTCTTCCGGGGCTGCGGTGGGGGCCATGGGACCGATCTTGATCTTATACAGCCCGCCCGCGGTCGTGGAGGGTACCGGCACCATCTGCGCGGTGCTTATGCCGAAATCCTGCAGCTTGCTGCGCTCACGAACCGCGGTCTGCAGTTGCATGGGGCTCGCCGTTTCCAGATAGATTTGCCCGGATCGCGGTGTCTGCCGCCACTGTCGCAAGGTATGGGCGCTGGTCTCCCTATGTGGTGGAACGTGAGCGGGCGGGGCCCTGCGGGCGGCGGCAGGCATGGCGCGAACCGGACCGCTGGCAAAAGTGTCGTCCACTACCGCCGTCAGTCTGGCGTTGGTAGTGGAGGGAGCGGTATAGGCGGGTATCGGTATCGCCGTCGACGCTTGCAGGACCGGTGCGGGTGCCGTTCCGGGCATGCTGCGTTGGACCACGGGCAGCACCCTGGGCAGCGGTGCACCAGGTGCCGGACTGCTGGGAATCACCTGAATATGTACCGGTGTCGTGCCTCGGCTGAGCATGCCTAACCGGCTGGCGGCACCATAGGACATATCCATGATGCGGCCGCTCACGAAGGGGCCGCGATCGTCCACCAGGACGACGATGCTGCGCCCGTTCTTCAGATTGGTGACGCGCACGCACGAAGGTAGTGGCAATGTCCGGCTCGCGGCAGTCATTTGCCGGGCGTGGAAGGCGGTACCCATGGCGGTCACGTCGCTGGACGACTGCCGGTCGTACCAGGAGGCGATGCCATTTTCAGAGAAATCCGCGTCACCGCGTAGCGGATGGTACCAGCGACCGTTGATTTCGTAAGGCTGGTTGTAGGCGGCATTCAGGTCTGGCGCGGTGGCAAAGCAGTCCTGTCCGGTAGAATATCCCGAGCCCGCCATGGCCGAACCGTAGCTATTGCCCGGCTGGCTGACAACATGATCAGGCATTCTCGCACAACCCGCTAGCGCTGCGGCACCAAGGCCAAAAGCCCCCAGCCTCAAAAGCCGCAGATGGAACCGTACGCGCATGTCTCCCCCTGGTCGGAACCGTTCTGGACGTTTGTCGATGCGCGGTCTCCGTCTGGAAATACCTCTGCATTTTAGGCCATAATATTTGGAAAGTTCAAGTAAGGCTAGAGGTTGGCTGTTTATCCTCAAGCTGTGGACTAGAAACGCCAGCAAACAAGCCTGTACTGTTGGGGCTTCTACCGCTATGGGCCATATCGGTTTTGTCGTGGAAATTGCCGGCGCGGCTCCCGCACACAGGAGCGTATCGTCCCTCCGGTCGCCCCTGCATGGGTTGCAGCAGGATGCCGGAGGGACGGCCTACCCTCCGGCTTCCGCTTATTGCGGGGAGCAGGTATATCCTGGCGGGCAGGCGGGTGGCTGCTGGTATTGCGGCGCCGTTGGCGTACACACATAGCCGGCGGGGCAAGGTACATTACCTTGTGGCGCGGCATAATAGCCGGGTTGTGGCGCCGGCTGCTGCTGGCTGTGTGAGAGGCCGTAACCGGCGAGTCCGCCCAGCCCGGCACCGATGGCGGCACCCGCCAGCGGCGAGCCCGTTTGATTCCCGATGACCGCGCCCGCGACGGCGCCGAGCAGGGAACCGCCCGCCGTGTTGGCCGTAGTGCCGTTGGTGGCGTAGGGATTATTCGCGCAGCCCGCAAGCGTCAGGGGCAGTGCAGCAATCATTA
>DAIEIW010000076.1:0-2391 GCA_027351205.1 Acidithiobacillus sp. | reverse complement strand
CGATCACTGGCTGGATGCAGAAATCCGGCAGCGGTGCTGGCCACGGGAGGATCGCGAATGGGCGGTTGCCCGGCTGGGCGAAGAATGGCTCAAGGATGAAGTGGCGCATGCCGCGGCCATTCACCGTTTGACGCAGTGGTGTGCCCTTATCCTCAGCGACCCACAGGCCGCTCTGGCGGTGCCGGGTTGGTCGAGTTTCCGTCTGCCGCAGCGCGTGGATCACGAAGCCCTGGTGCCGCTGCAGCGGCGCGATGATCTCCAGGGTGCGCCCTTTGTCGCGCCGCAAGGCAGCTTGCGGCGCCGTGACAGTTTTCATCTCACGGATCAGCGGATGGACCCGCGCGGGGTTCAGAGCGAAGTGCATTATTGTCTGTATTGCCATGATCATGAGGGGGATTTCTGCTCCAAAGGGTTTCCGGAGAAGAAAGGGGTGCCGGAACTGGGTCTCAAGGTGGACCCGCTGGGTGTGACCCTGACCGGCTGTCCCCTGGAAGAAAAGATCTCGGAAATGCAGCTCCTCAAGCGCGATGGTTTCAACATCGCCGCGCTCGCCATGGTGATGGTGGACAACCCCATGGTCCCCGCCACCGGGCATCGTATCTGTAACGACTGCATGAAGGCTTGTATTTACTAGAAGCAGGACCCGGTGAATATCCCGCAGGTGGAGACCCGGGTACTCACCGATGTGCTGAATCTGCCCTGGGGGGTCGAGATTTACGATCTGCTGACTCGCTGGAATCCGCTGCGGCACACGCAATATCTGGCGCGGCCCTACAACGGGCGGAAGGTGCTGGTGGCGGGGATGGGGCCGGCGGGTTTCACCATGGCCCATCATCTGTTACAGGAGGGCTGTGCGGTCGTGGGGATAGACGGCCTGAAAATCGAACCGCTTCCCCAGCAATGGCTGGAGCAGCCCATTCGCGACTGGAGCAGTCTCCAGGAGGACCTCGATGAGCGGATCCTGCTGGGATTCGGCGGGGTGGCCGAATATGGCATTACCGTCCGTTGGGACAAGAATTTCCTCAAACTGATTTATCTGACCCTGGCGCGGCGCCCGAATTTTCAGATTTTCGGTGGTGTGCGGCTGGGCGGTACCATCACCCTTGAGAATGCCTGGGAACTGGGTTTCGATCATGTCTGTATTGCCACGGGCGCGGGCTTGCCGCGGGTGGTGCCGATGGGCGAGAGCCTGGCGCGCGGGATGCGCCAGGCCAGTGATTTCCTGATGGCCCTGCAGCTGACCGGGGCGGGCAAGCGGTCCAGCCTCGCCAATCTGCAGGTGCGTCTGCCGGCGGTGGTGATTGGCGGTGGTCTGACGGCGGTGGATACGGCGACCGAGGTGCAGGCCTATTATGTGCGGCAGGTGGAGAAGGTCTTGGCGCGCTACGAAGCGATGGCGGCGCGCTCCGGGGAAGAAAAGCTCCGCGCCGGGCTGGCTGCCGAGGATGCGGAGATTCTGGAAGAGTTTCTGACCCATGGCCGGGCGGTGCGGGCGGAGCGGGAGCGGGCTGCCTGCGCGGGTGAGGCACCCAATTTCGTGCCGCTGATCCAGTCCTGGGGCGGCGTGACCCTGGCGTATCGCAAAGGCATGCGGCAGTCGCCCGCCTATACGCGCAACCATGAGGAACTCATCAAGGCCATGGAAGAAGGCCTGTACTATGGCGAGGGTCTCGATCCACTGCGGGCTGAACTGGACAGCCATGGGCATATCGCGCACATGGTCTTCCGCCGGATGCGCGAAGTGGAAGGGCGCTGGCTGGCCAGTGATCAGGATCTGCGGCTGCCCGCCCGTGCCGTCTTTATCGCCGCCGGCACCGTCCCCAATACCATCTACGAACGGGAATATCCGGGGACTTTCCAATTGGATGGGGACCATTTCCAGACCCATGTGGCCCACGATAACGGGCCGTTGCAGGCGGTGCAGGTGGCTGAACATTGCAAGGCACCGGAGGCCGGTCCCTTTACATCCTATGGCGACCGCAGCGGGCATCGGATCAGTTTTATTGGGGATACGCATCCGGTGTTTCATGGCAGCGTGGTCAAGGCCATTGCTTCGGCCAAGGCGACGTATCCGCAGGTCATGCACGGTTTGGGGACCTTGGCGGCGGCCAGCGATTTTGACCTGCGGCGTTTTCAGCAACGCCTGCAGCAGGTGCTGAGCATGCGGGTATTGCGTATCGATCGCAGCAATCCCGCCGTTACCGAGCTGTGGGTGGAGGCCCCGCTGGCGGCCCGCAATTTCCGGCCAGGGCAGTTTTTCCGCTTGCAGACGTATGAGTCCCATAGCGTGATCGAAGAGGGCACCCGTTTGCAGATTCCGGTGCTGACGGTCAGCGGTGCGGGAGTGGAAGGGGACGCGGTGCGCCTTTTGATTCTGCAGTGGGGCACCGG
>DAIEIW010000071.1:0-2591 GCA_027351205.1 Acidithiobacillus sp. | reverse complement strand
GACCGCAGCATCGATATGCAGATCTCCCGCCTGCGCCGCCTGCTCGACGGCAGCCCCGGCCAACCCCGGCATATCCGCACGGTTTGGGGTCATGGCTACCTGTTCGTCGCGGAACCCTGAGCATGCGGAGTTTCTGGCCGCGCAGCACTCTGGGTCGGACGGTGCTGCTGCTCGCGGTTTTACTGCTGGGGACCCAGGGCGCCGTCTATGTCCTGTTTCATCAGTACGTGCTGAATCCCGCAGCCGAACGCTTCGCGGAGTTTCTCTGGCAGACTGACCACGCGCTGATTGCGGCAGGCGCCGATCACACCGCCATCGGCACCCTGCAGTGGCGATCACCCCAGCTTCTGCCCGGCACCCCCGCCAACAACTATTTTTTGCGCCAAAGCGCCCATTATCTGGCTCGGATTGCCCCCGGCGCGGCACTCCGGGTCGGCCCCGCCGATGCCCATACCACCTGGATGTGGATTCGCGGCGACCATCGCCAGCCCTGGCTGGGTCTGCGCGTTTCCCCCATGGAGTTCGGCGGCCAGGGCTTCATGTTCATACGCCTCGGGATCATCGCCCTTTGCACCCTGCTCGGCGCCTGGATCATCGTTCGCCAGATCAACCGCCCCTTGGCCCGTCTGGCGGCGGAAGCGCCGCGCATCGGCCGCGGCGACATGCCGGAGTCCCTCGCACCCATTGGCGGCCCCCTGGAGGTACGCCACCTGGAACAGGCCATCACCAGCATGGCCAAGGATTTGCACCGCCTGCACGAAGAGCGCACCCTGCTGCTCACCGGCATTTCCCACGAACTGCGGACGCCCCTGTCGCGTCTGTTGCTGACCCTGCATCTTCAGGACCCCGATCTGCTGGCCGGGAAAGCGGCTATGCTGGTGGACGTCAGTGAAATGGACGAGACCATCGACAAGTTTCTGACCCTGGTACGCAGCGGAGACGAGGAAAAAGTCATCCGGGTAGAGATGGCCGACTGGGTAATAGAAATGGCCGAAACGGGTCGCGAACGCTACGGCCTGGAGGTACAGGTAGAACACGCTGCCGAGGCGGCCGTCTTGCCGCCCCTGCGCTGCCGCCCTTTGGCGCTGGAAAGAGTGTTCCGCAACCTGTTCGACAACGCCAGACGGTATGGTGGCGGGCGTCTGGACATCCAGATCATCCGCCACCCGGACAGCACCGAAATCTGCCTGCGCGACCACGGCCCCGGCGTGCCTGAACGGGATATAGAAGCGATGAACAGCGGCACGCTGCCCCGTCAGTCCGGGCACGGTTCCGGCATCGGCCTGCGCATCTGCCAGCGCATCATGGCCCTGCACGGCGGCACGCTGTGTTTCGCCAATGCCCGAACCGGCGGGCTCATCGCGAAGCTTGCATTTCCCGACCATGGAACGGTCGCGCCGGGTCTGGCCACAAACCCCTTTTAGGGGTATTTTCGGACGGCCAGATACTTGACAAATCATCAATAAACGGGAATCATTCTCGTCTACCAATGTAAATACGGATCATTCCATGCCTGCTGCGCCCGCTGCCCGCAATATCCAATCCCCGGCCCATCGCTCGCGCTGGGGCATCTTCCTGGCGGTACTGGGTCCCGGCTTGGTGGTCATGCTCGCCGATACAGATGTCGGCAGCATCATCACCGCCGCCCAGAGTGGCGCACAATGGGGCTTCAAGCTGTTGCTCCTGCAATTCATCCTCATGCCTATCCTCTACATCGTGCAGGAACTGACGGTCCGTCTCGGCATTTTTACTGGTAAAGGCCACGGCGAACTGATTAGCGAAACCTTCGGGAAAGGCTGGGCCTATCTCTCCGTCGCCGGTCTCAGTGTTGCCACCACCGGCGCCTTGTTGACGGAATTTTCGGGAGTCGCGGGCGTCAGCCATCTCTATGGCTTGCCGCGCTGGGTCGGGGTTACCCTGGCCGCAGCCACCCTGCTGACCGTCGTCTGGACCGGTTCGTATCGACGCGTCGAACGCATCGCCCTGATCATGGGCCTCTTTGAGCTGGTCTTTTTTGGTATCGCCTGGGCCAGTCATCCCAGCATCCATGAAATCCTGGATGGCCTGCTGCACGCCCCCATCACCAACGACCACTACATGATGCTGGTCGCCGCCAATATCGGCGCCGTCATCATGCCGTGGATGGTGTTCTACCAGCAGTCGGCAGTGGCCGATAAGGGTCTGCATCCCGAACATTACCGCCACGCCCGCTGGGACACCGCTTTCGGCGCGATCATTACCCAGGCGATCATGGCGGCGGTGCTGATCGCCACAGCCGCCACCATTGGCCGCCTCAACCCCAACGCACCCCTCAATACG
The DNA here is from genome assembly GCA_027351205.1 of Acidithiobacillus sp. Lineage (GTDB taxonomy): Bacteria > Pseudomonadota > Gammaproteobacteria > Acidithiobacillales > Acidithiobacillaceae > Acidithiobacillus. Next base: position 272 of record DAIEIW010000071.1, on the reverse strand, counting down.
GTGCATCAGCTCTCGGAGGCCATCATTCCCTATCTCGGTAACACCTGGGGACGGATTGTGTTTTCCCTGGGCATCCTTGGGGCAGGTATGGTGGCGGCCATCGTCGCCTCCCTCGCCGGGGCCTGGGGTTGGGGGGAAGTCACCGGCTTTCGTCACTCGCTGGAGCATCACCCCAAAGACGCGCCCTGGTTTTACGGGATTTACACCACCATCATCGTGGCTGGCGCCGCGGCGGTGATCACCATCCCCAATCTCGTCAGCCTCGACATCGG
>DAIEIW010000067.1:0-12206 GCA_027351205.1 Acidithiobacillus sp. | reverse complement strand
ATGGAAAAGCTCGGCTATATTTCTGCGGATGAGGAGGCGAAGGCCAATGCGGAACCCATTCTCTCACGCTATCATGCCACCGCCAGCAATGGCGCGCCCTATGTCACCGACTGGATCGCCAGTTGGCTCACCCAGCAATTTGGCAGCGATTTCACCTACCGCTCTGGCCTCAAGGTGTATACCACCATCGTGCCGCAAGATCAGGAAGCGGCGAATGAGGCGATTGCGGTGGGCCTGGAAAACTACGATATGGGGCTCTCCAGCATGGACCCCAAAAGCTACCGCGGCCCCATCGCACGTCTCGGCGGGGCTGCACTGCAGGCGGCTCTCACAGGCAAGCGGCCTGACATATTGCCACCACATGACCCGGCCAACCTCAAATGGGGCGTCGTGGTCGGCGCCGACGCCAAAAGCGCCACGGTTTCTCTGGAAGGCACAAAAACTGTCACGCTGACCCTGCGCGACGTCAACTGGGCACGCCCCCGTGTGGGCGCACCCATGCCGCGTACGGTAAACGCGGTGCTGCACAGCGGCGACCTGATCTGGCTGCGCCCCTATGTCAACGCTGTCACGGCGGGGGCTGGCCAGGAATGGGGAGCCAATGTCTGGTCCTCGGCCGGGAAGAACGCGGGCTGGCAGCTTTCACAAATTCCCCAGGTACAGGGCGCCCTGGTCAGTCTGGACAGTCGCACCGGCGCCATCCACGCCCTGGTGGGCGGCTTCAGCTATGAACTCAGCCATTTCGATCGCGCCGTGTTTGCCTACCGGCAACCCGGATCGGGCTTCAAACCGTTCGTCTACGCCGCGGCCATGGATGCGCCGGCACTGCTGGCTTCGGGCAAGAACACCTACATGACGCCCCAGACCCCGATTCCGGACACCCCCCTGTCCATCACCCTACCCACCGGCCAGGTCTATGTACCGACCAACTACAGCAACCAGTTCTCCAATACGCCCATCCCGGTATGGTCGAACCTGGCTTACTCCCACAACGTGCCCAGTGTGCGCATCCTGATGGATATCGGCATTCCCTACGCGGCGCAGTATGTGCAACGCTTTGGTTTTCCGGCAAAGCAGGTGCCTCAGGTGCCGTCCATGGTGCTGGGCGCGGGGGACTATAGCCCCCTGCAGCTCGCTCGCGCCTATGCGGTCTTCTCCAGTGGCGGTTTTTTACCCAAGCCCTATCTCATCACCAAAATCGTCAACAGTCGTGGCACACAGATCTCCCTGCTCAACTGCCCCATGGGCTATACTCCGCCCCCCCAGCAGACGGCCATACCTCCCGGGGTGGCCTACCTGTTGACCGAAATGATGCAGCAAGTGATCAAAATCGGGACCGGTGTCGCCGCCCAGAGTCTCGGGCGCAATGACATTGCCGGCAAAACCGGCACGACCAACCACGAAAACAACGCCTGGTTCAACGGGTTTAGCCCACGCATCACTACCAGCGTCTGGGTGGGCTACGACGACAACCGCACCATGGGCCGCTGGGCTGCGGGTGCGCGGGAGGCGTTGCCGATCTGGATTCACTATATGCGGACGGCCATGGCGGGCAGCCCGGCTACCGGATTCTTCCGGCCGCCCTCGGTGACCGGCCCGACCATCAGCGGTGGCAGCAATGTCATCGGCGTCAGTGATTATCTCGCAGGATATCCGCCCGTTGCCGCGCCCACGGCGTCAACGACAAGCGGCGCGGGAACGGATATCGGCGACAGACTGATGAACACCATCAAGAGCCTTTTCTGAGTGGATAACCCAAGCAAAGCGCCCGCTGCGGCCTGGCGCCACCCCGTCTGGTCCACTGCCCGGAAATCCTGCGTGGGCACGGCGCTGGGCAGCGGAAAAATCTGGTTTACCACGGGCAAGGGGATTGTCACCGAAGTCTTTTACCCGCGTATCGACATCCCTCAGACTCGCGACCTCGGCTTCATCGTTGCCGATGATCAGGGCTTCTGGCAGGAACTGAAGGCCCTGCCAGAATCCCAAGTGGAGATGGAGGACCCCCTCGTTCCTCTGCCCATCATCCACCATCATCACGACCGCTTCGACTTCACCCTGAAAATCTGCGCAGACCCGGAACGTGACGTGCTCCTGCTCGACTTCCATCTGGAGGGCGATGCCGCACTGCGGCCCTATCTGCTCTGCTCCGCACGTCTCGGTGAGGATGCCGAAAACAACTACGCGTGGGTGGGTGATTGGGAAGGCCGGCCAGTACTCTGGGCAGAACAGGGACCTTTTGGCCTGGCACTCACCTGCCGCAATGCCGACGGCTATCCGGCACTGGAACGCTGCACGGTGGGCGAAGTGGGTGCCAGTGATCTCTGGCAGGATTTTCATCAGAACGGACGGATGCAGTGGGCATATCAGGAGGCCGGACCAGGTGAGGTGGCCCTGGCGGGTCGTCTGCCACGGCAGGGCACGCTGGCCCTGGGTCTTGGCACGAGCAAGGAAGCCGCCGCCACCAACGCCTGGTCCTCCCTGGCCGAGGGCTTTCAGAGCCGCGCGGCGGATTACAGCGCCGGCTGGAATGCCTGGCACCAACGCCATCCCACCCAGCACCACTGCGTCAGCAAACTGCCGGCGGCGGCTAAAACCCTGTACGCTCGCTCCACCACCATTCTCAAGGTACATGAGGACCGTACCTTCCCCGGCGCGATGGTGGCCAGTCTCTCGGTGCCCTGGGGCGAGTCCAGCGACAGTCGCGGCGGCTATCATCTGGTCTGGTCCCGGGATCTGGTGGAGAGCGCAGGGGCACTGCTCGCCCTCGGGGCCACCACCGAAGCGCGACACGTACTGACCTATCTCATCAGCACCCAACAGGCCGACGGGCACTGGTTACAGAATCAGTGGCTGGGCGGTAAACCTTTCTGGCAGGGGGTGCAGCTCGATGAAACGGGATTCCCGGTGCTCCTTGCCTCGGCATTGCGCGAGGCGCAGATGCTGGAGAACGTAGCCGCCACCGACATGATCACCCGAGCCTTGCGCTTTATCATCCACGAGGGGCCGGTGACCGGGCAGGACCGCTGGGAGGAAGATGGCGGCGTCAATCTTTTCACCCTCGCAGTGGCCATCGCCGCACTGGTGGAGGGTGCCGGCTTCCTTGGCGGCAAGGCCGGTGACTGTGCCCTGATGCTGGCCGATTACTGGAATGCACGACTGGAGGAATGGACCTTTGCGCGCGATACCGACCTTGCCAAACGCTTTCAGGTACCCGGTCATTACGTCCGCATCATCCCGGAGGATATCCTGGTGCAGGATGGCGCGCAGAAGGAGTGGGTACTGATCAAGAACCGTGCTCATGATCCGCACTTGTCCGCTGGCGAACAGGTCGCCAACGACTTCCTGCAACTGGTGCGTTACGGCCTGCGCAGCGCGGACGATCCGCACGTCACCGCCTCGGTCAAGGTCATGGATGGACTGCTCCGGACGGACACCCCCTGCGGCCCGGTCTGGCACCGCTACAACGGCGACGGTTACGGGGAACATGCCGATGGCAGCCCCTTTGACGGTACCGGCATCGGTCGTGGCTGGCCTTTGCTGGTAGGGGAACGGGGCCATTACGCCCTCGCCGCCGGCGAAGACGCCCTGCCCTACATCAACGCCATGGCGGCCATGACAGGCAACGGTGGGCTACTGCCGGAACAGATCTGGGAGTCCGACCCCATACCGGAGAAGGGTCTGTTCCCCGGCCACCCCAGCGGCTCCGCCATGCCCCTGGTCTGGGCCCATGGCGAGTTCATCAAGCTGTGCCACAGCGCTGCGCAGGGCCGCCCCGTGGATCGCCCGGCGCAGACCTGGAAGCGTTATCAGGGCAAAGCCCCGAAGATCGGCTACCGGATCTGGCGCCTGCGCCAGCGGCCGCGTCAACTGCCCGCAGGACAGGAACTGCGGGTGTTGTTGCAGGCGCCTTTCACCGCACACTGGGGCAGCAACGGCTGGCAGGCGATACAGGATACCGAGTCGGAAGACTGGGGTCTCGGCCATGTCGTCACCCTGCCGGTACAGAAATTGCCGGTCGGGAACAGCGTACAGTTCACCATCCTCTGGCGCGACAGCGGCGACTGGCAGGGCGAGGATTTTCATATCGATATTGTCGGAGGTGGCGCATGATCAGTCTGGACTTGCAGGGCCGGCGAGCGCTGGTCACGGGTGGAAGTGGCGGCCTCGGACGCGCCATTGCCGAGACGCTGGCCACGGCCGGGGCACAGGTGGCCGTCCATTACCGGAAAGGTCTGGACGAAGCCGAGGCGGTGGTCGCGGCCATCCAGAAACGGGGCGGCAAGGCTCAGGCTTTTCAGGCCGATGTGGCTGATCCTGCGGCCGTGGAGAAACTGCTGCAGGAGATCGAATCCGCCTTCGGCGGCCTGGACATTCTCGTCAACAATGCCGGCATGGATGGTCCGCGCGCCAGCGTCGGCGATGATGATCCTCAGGTATGGGAAAAGGTCCTCGCCGTCGATCTCATGGGTCCCTACTACTGCGCCCGTGCCGCCATCCCGCGCATGGAGAAGGCCAAACGCGGGGTGATCATCAATATCACCTCCGTGCATGAGTTTATTCCCTGGGAAGGCTACAGCGCCTATACCAGCGCCAAGGCAGGTCTGTCCATGTTCACCAAGACCCTCGCCCAGGAAACGGCGGATAAGGGTATCCGGGTCGTGGCCATTGCCCCCGGTGCCATCCAGACACCCATCAATCAGTCGGTCTGGAGCGACCCGCAGTCCCTCAAAGACCTGAATGAGAAAATCTCCATGGGTCGTCTCGGCAACCCCGAGGAGATTGGCCATGTGGCGGCCTTTCTCGCCAGTGATCTGGCCAGTTACATTACCGGCACCACCCTTGCGGTGGATGGCGGGATGTTGATTTACCCCGAGTTTCGCCACGGCGGCTGAATATGGACGCCGATGTCATCACCGGCAGCGGCTCCTTCGGTCCAGGTCCCCTGCAATAACTGATTTCACTGAACGGCATTGATACCATCTCGGCCCTGTGGGCCGTACCCCGCTCTGGCTGGCGCTGCGCAACAGCCGGCCGCCAATAAAATCCGAAGATGGTGTATAATACGACCCTACGCCATGTTGCTTTTAGCGGCCTCGCCCGTGCTACAAGCGCCCCACTAACCACATCGCCCATGTTCCTCTTGCTGGCAAGAAGGGATAGCGCACAGGCAGACACTGTTCAGCCGGAAAAGGAGAAACGGAGATTGGCAATACGCCCCCAAAAGTGGGCCCGATCCAGCCGCGGTCGATGGGCGGTTTTCGGCATCCTCGCCGTGCTGCTCACAGCCATTGCCGTCGGTATAGCCCTCAACCTGCCGGTTCGTCCGCGGAGCATCGGAGCGCCGCTTGTGACACCGAAACCGGTGGCACCGATGCCCGCCCAACGCGCCGTGAACCTGGGGTCTTATGGCGTCACCATTACGGACCATGCTGGGCAAATCCATGTCCTGACCATTCATCCGGTGGCCATCCTGCGGGGCGATGGCCCCTGGAAGAGCCTTCTCCCACTGCAGGGACAACTGGATGCGCGTATCGCCAACCCTTTCATGGCGTTTCCGGACCTGGTCGGCATCACCGGCTCCACCTCAGCCAGGGCTGCGCTGGAGCAACAAATCCAGCGAAATATCGCGCCGTTGCTGAACGGTGCGGAATCTGGCTGGAAAATCATCGGGATAGAATTGCATCCGGTACTGCGCTCCCCACCTCCGGAGATTCATGACAAGGCAAAAGGCACGAAATGAAATACCTGGGCCGTCTGAATCCCCACGATCCACTCTACGCGTATCTCAATGGGCAGATATTTCCACGACCAGACCGTGGGCAGGGCTTCAGTCGGTTTCGGGTATTTCAGCTTCCGGCATCCAATGCGGTTTTTCTCTATGAGGAGGCCCATTCACAGCAGAAAGTGATCGGCAAGTTCTTCAACCGTATCCATAAGGACCCGCAACAGGCCTGGGACCGGGCGCACAACGAATGGCGGCATATGCATCTGTTGCGCGGCCTGGGTTTCCAGACCGAACGCCTGTATATTCCGCAGCCCCTGGGAATTTCACGGGATATCAACAGTGTCATCATCGAGGAGTTCTGTCCTGGACAATCTCTCTCCAGGGTCATCGGAGAGAGTATTGAACACAACGATGCGGAGTTATTATATGCGCGCCTCACGGACCTCGGCTATTTCCTTGCCAAATTGCATAACCGGACAGCTCGCGTTGAGACCGTACGCTTTGATGCCCAATTTGCCTATTTCGACAAGATCACGGCGCGCCTGCAGAGACGCCAGCGGATATCCGCTCATCAGACCGGAGAACTCCTTCATTACCGGGAGCGCTGGCAATATATGGGCTGCATGTGGGCGGACCGGCAGGTGCTGATCCATGGCGATGCCACGCCCTCCAATTTTCTCTTCGCAGCCCATCGGCGCACCATTGCCATCGATCTGGAACGGATGCAGTTTGCAGATCGCGCGTATGATCTCGGCATGATCGCGGGAGAACTGAAACATCACTTCATGCGCAGCACCCATCACGGGGAGCATGCCGAACCATTTATCGGCCATTTTCTCTGGGAATACAGCACCCATTTTCCGGATTGTCATGCCGCTTTCGCGTCGATTACCGAACGGATCCCCTTTTACATGGGTATGACCCTGTTACGCATTGCCCGCAATTCCTGGCTGGACTGGCGTTACAGTCAGGCACTGATCCACGAAGCCACTCACATTCTGCGGAGATAACACCATGTCCATACGCGCCGTATTTTTCGATCTTTATGGTACGCTGATCAACATTGAAACCAACGAGGAAATGGAGGAGATTTATCGCGGCATATCCCATTATCTCACCTATCACCGGGTCTTCATGAACCGGCGAGAAGTCCGCGAACGCTACTTTGCCATCCTGAAAGAAGGAAAACGCCAATCTGCGGAAAGATATCCGGAAATCGACGTCGAGGCGATCTGGCACACGTTGCTCGTCCAGGAGAACAGCAAACCCCTCAAAGGCCGGGGGAAACTGGCCAGAGAGCTGGCCCGCCTGCATCGTGGTCTCTCCCGCACCCGCCTGGAGCGTTACGACGGTGTCAAACGTATCCTGAAAAGTGTTCAGGAAAGCTACCGGATGGCGACTGTTTCCGACGCGCAACGCTGCTTTGCGCTCCCCGAAATGCGCGCGCTGGGTATCAAGAAATATTTTGACGTACGAATTATTTCCAGTGACTACGGCTATCGCAAACCAGACCCCCGATTATTCGCCATGGCCGCAGAGCAACTGGAAGTGGCTCCCCATGAAACTATCTATGTCGGCAATGATATGTACCGGGATATTTATGGCGCCCAGCAGGCGGGGATGAAAACCATTTTTGTGGACTCCAATCAGGGCGGCAAATCCTATAACGACGTAGTGCCCGATTATTATGCGCGAGATCTTTATCAGGTGCTGGATGGCATCGGGTTTCTCGCACAGAAACATGCGGATGGCGATGACTGATTCATGTTTTACCCTCGCCGCCAAAGCGCGTGGCATCTTTCCCTTGAGTGTAGTCATTTTGACACCTCCGGATTGCCAAATCGGTATCCAACCCCTTTTTCGGTTACCAGATATTGTGGCATTCCGGGATCATCCTCAATCTTCTCCCGCAGTCGTTTGATATATAACCTTACATAGTGGGCCTGATCGCTACTGTGCTCTCCCCACACGGCGCCGAGAATTCGTCGATACGACAATATCCGCCCCTGATTCATCACAAAAAGGTGAAACAGTTGATATTCCTTGGGAGTCATTGGGATGAGAACTCCATCCTTGCGAACCGTGTGGGTGAAATCATCCAGTTCCAGGACTCCGATGGTCCAATGGGTAGACTCGGCTGCTGAACCAGTTGGTCGTCGTCGCAAATGGGCGCGCAGGCGCGCGAGCAGTTCACCGATGGTAAACGGCTTGGTCAGATAGTCGTCGGCGCCGCTGTCGAGGGCCAGCACCTTGTCAGCCTCGCTTCCGCGCGCGGAGATGATGATGATCAATGCCTGTTCCCCTCCGTGGTCGCGTAATCGACGGATTAATTCCTGCCCATCCCCATCCGGTAAACCAAGGTCCAGCAGAATCAAAGCGAATGGCCGACCTTCCTGGATTTGTCGTTTTTCCCAAGCCTTCCACGCATCTTTCAGCGTGGTTTCCCAGTACAAGCGATATCCTGGTTCGCGGTCCATCGCCGCCTGCAGAAATCCGCCAATACTCGGGTCATCCTCCACCAACAGGATATCCAGATCGCCCTCGTGTATGTTTGTCACGGCTTATTCTCCATCAGATGGCATAGGGGGCTCAGGCTCCCGAGGTACGGTAAAACAAAACACCGCACCACGCACTGCGACCCGGTTACGGACCCAGATACGTCCGCCATGCAACTCTATAATAGCAGCACAAATGGCGAGGCCCAGTCCGCTGCCGCCCAGTCCATGGGGCGGTTTGACCTGACTGAAACGAAGAAATATCTCCTCTTCGCGGCCGGGCGGTACGCCAAAGCCGTGGTCAATGACGCAAACGGTAATCTCTGCATCGTTCGCATAGGCTTCTAGTTCGATAGCGCGATCACTCGGGCTATATCGACAAGCATTTTCCAGCAGGTTAGTGAGCACTTGCACCATAAGTTGCGGATCCACGAGAAGCAACGGCAAGTCTTTGGATATCCGCGCCTGAAAAGGACGATCAGCGCATACGGCCTTAATTTGATCGCGTGCGGTGACCAGCAGGTCTTCCAGGGGAACCCATTCTTTTTTGATATTGAGTCGCCCGGACTGCAATGCGGCCATGTGCAGAATGCGGTCCACGGTGTGTTCCATCTTTTGGGTTTGCTCGCGGATATTCTCCAGGAGATCATGCTCATCGGCAGTCAAACCCTGCGCATTGCGCTGAAGTGTCGTCGCTGTGCCCAGTACGCCAGCCAAAGGCGTTCGGAGGTCATGGGAAACGGCACCCAAAAGAGCGTTTTGTAATTGCTCGACCCGCAAACGGACATCGGCTTCAGTACGCTGGAGGGAGGCCAGCGCCGAATCTAGGGCTACCGCGATGAGTCGCGCCACCGTTTCGAGAAAGCGCAACCAGTCCGCAGGTGCCCGACGGAGGTCGAGATCGGACAGCATCATGACCCCCAGGACACGCTCGCCGGACAGCATGGGCATAAACAGCGCCGGGAGTTCCGCCAGCGTGTCAGTACTCATCCCGGCATTCTTTTTGTTCAGAAAGCTCCACCGGGCAGCAGCCCGCAGGTTGCGTTGCGGAGCTTCCAGTTCGGTGGACGCTGGAAACATCTGCAAAGGACCGCTGGTGTTGTCCGCCGGTGGCAGCCAGAATGCGACCGCGATACCCAGGGTCTGGTGCAACTTCTCGATACTTGCGTTCAGAATCCCCTCGACGCCACGGGCACTGCTGAGCGCCTGAACCAGTTGATAGAGATTGCGGGCGCGTCGCTCGCGGATCCGGGCCATGAGTTCCTGCTCGCGGGATCGCGCCACCAATTGGCTGATGAGCAGGATCAGAGAGAGGATCAGCGCAAAGTAAGCAAGCGAGCCCACCGTGGTGGGCAAACCGCGATCCAACCCAAACGAGTAGTAACTAATCACGGCGGCAATGAACGTGATGAGGGAGGGCCAGCGGCCGTACATCAGGGCGGTGCCCACCGCGCCCAGCATGTAGAGCATGAACACCCCGGCAAAACCCAGGTACGTCCCCAGAGACCAAGCCAGCCCGCTTAAAGCGAGACCTATTGCCCCGCTGATCACAAAGGCGCGATTCCGGGTGCTGCGGCGCAAGGACGTATCCACAATGCCAAGGTATTGTTGATTCCGCAGGCGTCGATCCTCGGGAATGGCTCTTTTAACAGGTAGTGGGTGAATTACCACATCGATGCCGCGCTCGCTGTTCAACAGATGCGCCGTCAAAGAACCGGGCCACCACCAAAGGAATTTACGCAGGCCCTGCGGCTGTCCAATGACAATTTGCGTTACGTCGCGCAGTCGCGCATAAGCCAAAACCTCTGCGCCGACATTCACTCCGGTCAGACGTGCGGTTTCAGCGCCCAAACTTTCCGCAAGATGCAGGTGATTCCATATCCATGCCTGGGTCTGAGGGTTCTGGAGCAAGCCACGCGGGGTGTCCACATGAATCACCAGCCAGTCGGCCCGTTGGGCGGTCGCCAGGTGATATGCCGCGCGCACCAGATGCTCATCTTCCGGGCGGCCACTCACAGCTACCAGCAACCGATCCCGGCTACCGCTACGCCGCCCCTCCTCCGGATTCTGTTGATGAAACTGTCGTAACTCCAGATCAACCCGGTCCGCTGCCAGTCGCAATGCCAATTGCCTCAGGGCGATCAGGTTGCCTTTACGAAAAAAATGCGTCATCGCACGCTGACCGCGATCGCCCAGGTACACCTTGCCCTCTTTGAGGCGTTGCAGGAGATCCTCGTCACTGATATCCACGAGAATCACTTCATCCGCCTGCCGAATGATCTGATCCGGCAGGGTCTCCTGAACCTGTATCCCGGTAATCTGTTGGATGACTTCGTGAACGCTCTCCAGGTGCTGAACATTCACGGTGGTCGCCACGGAAAGACCCGCGTCCAGCAATTCCGCCAGATCCTGCCAGCGCTTCTTGTGGCGGGAGCCGGGGGCGTTGCTGTGGGCGAGTTCGTCCAACAGGAGCAGTCCGGGACGGCGGGCAAGGGCCGCATCCAGATCAAACTCTTCAAGCACAACGTTTTTATATGGAATATGCACTCGCGGTAACGCCGGCAGGGCATCGGCCAACGCTTGAGTTTCACTGCGCTGGTGGGTTTCGACGACGCCCACCAAAACGTCCACCCCCTTGGCCATCTCCTGCTGCCCGTAGCGCAGCATGGCGTAGGTCTTCCCGACACCCGGCGCGGCACCAAAAAAAATCTTGAGCCGACCGCGCTGGCGCGCCTGCTCCTCCTGCTGCACCTGTGCCAACAGGGCATCCGGATCAGGTCGCCCGTCTTTGCGATCTTCAGTCGACATCTGTTATTACCAGGTACCGAGTACCACCGTACATAATACTCCTTTGTTGTCGCGCCTTCCTGCATTTGAGCATAAGCCAAAGCCCGGTTATTACCAAGCAGGTTAACGCCACCGTTATCGGCAATGAGTAGATTTCTACTCTTATATAGAATTTATAGATGATTTATATGGAATTTATAGACGCAATCTTGCTAGGCTTTCTGGCGATTACATTATGAATACGTGCGGGACATTGCCTCGCGCACACCAAGGAGGCTACATGGAACTTATATACCTGTTGATTATCATTTGTTTTTTCATGACGTCCATAGCAGTTGTTGAGCTATTGGATCGCTTGAGGAATATAAAATGAACGCCTTTGTATGGATAGGCCTCGGTTTGGGCGCAATGCTCTTCATCTATCTTTTGGTATTCCTGATTAATCCGGAGCGGTTTCTATGATATCAACCACCATGCTAACAGCCGCAGTTCTGTTGTTGACCATTCTGCTGGCCTTGCCTCTGGGACGATATATGCATCGCATCTATGCGGGCGAACGATTCTGGGCGACACGCCTGATGGGTCCCGTGGAACGGGGACTGTACCGCGTCACCGGAGTTTCTGCGAGCGAGGAAATGGGTTGGAAGCGCTACGCCATCTCCCTGTTGATCTTTAACCTGATCGGTGGCGTTTTTCTCTATGGATTGTTGTTGGCGCAAGGTGCGCTGCCCCTGAATCCTTTACACTTTGCTGGCGTCCAGGGTGGCTCCGCTTTCAATACCGCAGCGAGCTTTATCACCAATACCAACTGGCAGGATTACTCCGGCGGCTCGACCATGAGCTATCTCTCGCAGATGCTGGGCCTGACCGTGCAGAATTTCCTCTCGGCGGCGACGGGTATCACCATCGTCCTGCCCATCATTCGCGCTATCGCCCGTCATAAAACCAAGGATCTCGGAAATTTCTGGGTCGACATGACCCGCACCGTTCTCTACGTGCTGCTCCCCCTCTCCGCGCTCTTTGCGCTGATTCTGATGGAACAGGGCGTGGTCCAAACCCTCACCGGCGAGGTGCGGGCAGATCTTGTTGCACCCTTTGTATCCGGCGGTAAAACCATTCTTCATCAGATAATGCATGTGGGACCAGTGGCCTCGCAAGAAGCCATCATGATGCTCGGCAACAATGGCGGTGGCTTTTTC
>DAIEIW010000057.1:0-1532 GCA_027351205.1 Acidithiobacillus sp. | reverse complement strand
CTGCGGCCCTACAAGAACTGACGCTGCGCCGCGAGGTGGCCCAGCGCCTGCGGCTGAGTGTGCCGCAAGGGACAAGGCCGCCGCCCATCGATGCCAACGACCGCGTCACCCGCCTCGCCGTGGAGGAACTCTACGATCAGGCGTTTCCGGGCGGCATCTCGGCGTTGCGCGCGGAGATCAAACCCGAGGACATCGTCGCACTCTATCGGGAGGCTATCCGGCGCCTGGAGAAGCACATAGTCATTCCGCAAAGCCGCCTGGAAGAGTTGGCGCGCGCACGAGCCCAGGCCATCGTCGCGGAGATGGTGAAAGCGCCTGGCATGGCGGCCGGCCGGGTGTCCATGGGGCAAGGCTACGCGAAGGTGGAAGGCCAAGCTCCGGAACTTGCCATGAAACTGGATCTCAGGCCTTCCCCGGTGCCTGCCGCCTCCTCTCCGGCGGCTACTCCCGGTCCGGCACCCTCAGCCGTCGGACCGGCCCCCTGAAGCGCGCCTCTGGAACAGCGCGTCCAGGAGGAAGTGGACGAAGGCCAGGCCGGTGATGACCGGGGCAAAGAAATTCACGCCCGGCAGATATTGCAGGGGCGCCAGCACTCCCCCTAGCAGCCACAGGTCGGCACGGTGTTCGCGGATAACAGCCTTCAGTTCGGCATGGTCGGCGTGTTCTGCCAGGGCGTCGTAGCGGAACAGGCGCTGATTGAGATAACCGGCAGTCAGGAACGGAACAAGCGCTCCCAGAGGACCGAACAGCCACAGGGGGAGGGTGATCACCCAGAGAGCCGCATAGCCCAGGGCGCCGAGGACCGCATTGCCCAGGCTGCCGATGAATGTTCCACCGCGCCGCTTTTCCAAACCGGGATAGTGCTCCTCCGCGACATGCCGCACCATGGCGGGAACGGCGAATAGGGCCGTGATCATCAGCGCCGTGAACATTACCGCCGGCACGAGTAGGAGCAGATGCAGCAGCACGGAGAGGCCGATGCCCAGCCAATGCAGGTCCACTCCCTCGAGCCATTGCTGCACGCCCAGTGTGGCAAGAACCCAAACAAAAAAATGATTCAGGTCGTTCCAGAACAGCGCGACCAGGACCCCCCAGAGGACGAGGGCGGAAAGCATGGGCCATATCATGAGCCACAGCATGCGCGCGCTGACCAGGCTGCGCAGCGCGCCGAGCAGGGCGTCGAGTATCCTCATGCCGGGCGGCGTTGAGCCGACTTTGGCCGGAATGCCTGCACGGTGCTGTCGGGGCGGGTCTGCAGGTAGGGGCCGCCGATGAGATCGATGCAGTAGGGCACCGCAGCGAACACGCCGTCGAGGGTCTCGGCTATGGCCTTGGGCTGCCCGGGCAGATTCAGGATGAGACTGCGGCCGCGCACGACGCCCACCTGGCGTGAAAGGATGGCCGTGGGAACGTATTTCAGGCTCACGGCGCGCATGGCCTCACCAAACCCTGGCAACTCCCGCTCGGCGACGGCCAGGGTGGCTTCCGGCGTCACATCGCGGGGGGCGGGCCCGGTACCGCCGGTGGTCAGT
>DAIEIW010000085.1:0-12609 GCA_027351205.1 Acidithiobacillus sp. | reverse complement strand
TGAATCAGCCTGGGGTATCCTTGAACCCGTACCTTTTTAGTAGCAAAGATCGGGTATTGGATGGTCTGGCCACCCAGCTGGCTCAGGCTGAGGCCAAGCTCAACGAGTTGCGCCAACGCTATACCGCCGCCGCGCCGCAAGTGGTAGAAGCCCAGACCAATATCCAGTCCATCCGCACGGCCATCGGGACCCTGGTGCGAAACCAGGAAAACATTGCCACCCAACAGTTGCAGTCCATCAATGACTTGATCAGCCAGCATCGGACGGTCATGGGTAAGTATCCGCACTCGGAACTGCAGGTTATCTCACTCACCCGGTCCAGCGAGGTGCTGGGTAAACTCTACATGTTCCTCCTGGAAAAACAGGAAGAAGCCGCCATCAGCAAGGCCAGCACTCTGACCAAAAATCGGGTGTTGAATTCGGCCTTGGTGGCGCGGGTACCCATTGCCCCCAACGCCAAGAAGGACGTGATTCTCTTTGCTTTCTTGGGGGCTTTTCTGGGCTTGAGTGTGGTGCTGGGGCGCTTTTTGCTCCACCCAGGGTTCCGTAGCGACGATGAGTTGCGTCAACGTTTTCCTTTTTTACCCGTATACGGCCTGCTTCCGGCTACCCCCCGCGTATCCCTGGACAAGGAGGAACTCTTTACCATGCCCGACCCGCGCTCAGGCTACGGCGAGGCGCTGCGCCTGTTACGGGGTAACTTTTACCTCGCTGTAGGCGAGGGAAGAGGACAGGTGGTAGCCATGACCTCGGCGGTCCCTGAGGACGGCAAGAGCACGTTAGCCATGCAACTGGCCTCGGCCCTGGCCCAAGACGGTAAGCGGGTGTTGGTGATCGACGCGGATCTGCGCAGTCCCCGCGCCCATTTGGCTTTTCAGCTGCCCCAAGAGCCAGGACTTTCTACCATCCTTGGCAGCCGTGGAGATCTGAAAGAAGCAGTACACAGGGTCGAGAGTCTGGGTATAGACGTGGTCACGGCGGGCAGTACGCCCCCCAACCCAAGCGAGTATCTGAACTCCGCTCGACTGGCAGCGCTTCTGACCGAACTGCGTCCCCAATACGAGTACATATTTGTGGATACGCCACCCTTCCCGGTAGTGGGCGATATACTTTCCATCGGGCCTTTGGTAGACCGACTGTTGACCATCGCAAAGATCGGGCACACCCCCCGCCGTACTTATCAGGAACATCTGCAGGGGTTGCTGAGCCTCAACAAGCCGCTGGGTTTGGTAATCAACGGGATCCGGGTGCAGGGTGCTTATGGCTATGGCTATGGCTATGGCTATGGGCAGGAACATGCGCCCAAATCGACTTGGCAGAGGTTGCGTCACCGCCTGCGTAGGCTCTCTGGCGGGAGGCGTTGATGTCCTGGTGGTCGCGACTAGGACGAAAGCCTGAGGACAGAAGCCCGTCTGCACACGGGCACGGCGCACGGCCCCTATGGGATTTTCATTGCCACTTGCTCCCAGCAGTGGACGACGGCTTACGTAGCCTGGCAGAAACCCAAGTTGCTATCGCGGGTATGCGCGCCGCGGGTTATCGCGGCGCGGTCATGACGCCCCATATTTATCGCGGGGTTTACGATAATCGGCCTGGCGGCCTGCGGGAGGAGTTTGCAGCCTTGCAGGCGAGTATAGGCACCGAGTTCCCGTTGTACTTGGCGGCTGAGTACTTTGCCGATGAGCGGCTCCTAGAGGATATCGCGCAAGACGACGTGCTGTTTTTTACGGTTGGTGCGCATAGAGTGGTGCTGGTGGAGTTTTCTGCCATGATGCCACCGCCCATGGGCATGGATGTGCTAGCCCAACTCCGGCGCAACCACTACCAGCCCGTTCTGGCCCATATGGAGCGGTATCGCTATGTGCAATCCCACGACCAGGTTTGGCTTGAGCGCTTTGCCCATCTTGGTGTGTGGCTGCAGTGCGATATCGGTAGCCTGGTAGGACAATATGGCCCCAAGCCGCAGCATTTGGCCCAAAAACTGCTGTCGCGTGATCTACCCACCCTCTGGGGTACGGACCTGCATCGGGTCGAGCAGTTGCAGCGCTATATAGTCCCCGGTCTAGCCGTGCTGGCAAAACACGGCGTCCAGATCAACGCCGTGTTGGATTCACTCTCGAGCAATTCGGCCCCTCAGTAGGCGCCTTCTCGCTGGAGATAAAGATCATACGGGGGGCAGCGAACCTGCGAGACACCAGGATGATACTTTTTGTCTGGGAGAGTCGTTTTGTGATTTTTGACATAATGATCCAGGATGAAACTTTTTTGTCACTGAACAGGTGGCTCAGTTCGTTTTACACTGGAAGTGCCGCGTAATCCCATGTAGGTTGCTATTCCTCACGAGTGGACCGCCATGCGCGTCCATAGCGACAAGCAATCACCCCCATTCACAATTCTTGACACTTTGCTGCTGGCGTCCGCCAGGGTGGCGCGCTAACTTGTCTTCCACGGAAAGGGCGCACCTTTCCCCCTGAATGATGAGGAGCAGAGTGATGTTAAAATTTAAGCACGTAGTATCCGGATTGGTGGTCGGAACGATGGCGCTGGCGGCAGTGCCCGCCTTTGCGGCAGGCGCAGAGACTCCGCCGGCCATGAATGGTGGCCCCATGGGACCGGGCATGATGCAAGGGCATCCTTGTCCGGGGGGATGGCGGCATGGCCCCATGCGCAAGGGTGGTTGGATGCGGAATGCACCCGTGCCCATGCTGATGCCCGTCGTATGGCGGCATGCGGTGGACCTCAAGCTGACCCCCGCGCAGGAAACGGACCTGAAAAACTGGCGCGCCCGGCAGCTAAAGGAAATGCCCACCTGGCGTCAGGATATGCAGGTCCACAACGCCGCGCTGCGTGATGCGCTTCTGAACGGTGAATCGGGCAGTGCCATCGCCCCCTTGCAGGAAGCGGTCCTCAAGGATCATGCCACGATGCTCGAACATGGCATTCAGCAGGTGAATTATCTCCATAAGATACTGACGCCTGTGCAGTGGCAGAAAGCTACCGCGCTGTATAAGGAAATAGGGAGCAGGCGAGGCCCCTGGGGTAAGTAAATGACGGAAGGCGGCAAAATCCTGCTGGTCGATGACGATCCCCGACTGCGCACCATGCTGGTGCGCTACCTGGAAGGGCAGGGTTTTATCGTCCACGCCGCCGCCTCCGGCGTGCAGATGGATCGCCAGTTGGAGCGGGAATATTATGACCTGCTCCTGCTGGATGTCCTTATGCCCGGCGAAGACGGCTTCAGCATCTGTCAGCGTCTGCGGGTGCAGGAACCACATTTGCCCATCATCATGCTGACTGCCCGGGGGGATCTGGCCGACCGGGTACAGGGCCTCGATGTGGGCGCCGATGACTATCTCTCCAAGCCCTTTGAGCCCCAGGAACTGGTTGCGCGTATCCGCGCCGTCCTGCGCCGCAGTCAGGATCTGCGCAGCAGCGACCCAACCCCGGGCGCCATCATTTTCGGCCCCTTCCGTCTCGCCCTCGACAGCCGCAGTCTCTGGCGGAATGACGAGAAAATTTCCCTTACCGACAGCGAGTTTTCCATTCTGCACGCGCTGGCCAGTCATCCCTGGCAGCCGCTCTCGCGGGACCGCCTGCTGGCCATGACCCATGGCAATGACGACGCCACACCGGGATCACGGGGTATTGATGTGTTTATCTCGCGCTTGCGACGCCTTGTCGAAGACGATCCCGGCGAACCGCACTATATTCAGACCGTCTGGGGACGGGGGTATGTGCTGGTACCCGACGGCGGAGATGCCACACCCAGGGAAGAAGGCGCTTTACCCGGATGAATAAATCGCGCCTCTGGCCGGATACGCTGTTTACCCGCATGTTTCTCATCATCGCCGGGCTACTGCTGCTGAGTCAGCTTGCGGTGTACTGGTTTTTCAACATCTATCAGGCCAACCCGCAGGCCGAGCGTCTGGCCCAGAACTGGGCGCAAATCCTGACCCTGAGCGAAACCCTCACCGCAGCCCAGCGTCAGGCGACGGAGTCCGTGCTGCTGCACCAAGGTCTCCGCATCGTTCCTGCCGGTGCGGTGCGCGGCCACAATCCCCGTCTGCCGGTACTGGCAAACGCCCTGCAACTGCTGCACCGCATGGGCTGGCCGCAGGCGCAACTACGCGTGGACGGCCAACGCCGAATGCTCTGGTTGCAAACCCGGCCCGATGCAACCTTGGCGCTGGCCATGCCCATGCTCCATCCACCGGGGCTGCCGTTGCCCTGGTTCAAACTGGCGGCGATTTTGCTGCTGTCCTGGCTGGGGGCGTATCTGGCGGTACGCCAGGTCACCCGGCCCCTCACCCGGCTCATGCAGGGGGTGGCACGTTTGCGCAGCGGCGATACCCCAGCGGATCTGCCCGAGGCGGGTCCGGCCGATCTGCGGCGCCTGGCCGAACGCTTCAACCAGACCCTGCGCGATTTGCATCGTCTCTGGAAGGAGCGGGAGATGGTGCTGGTGGGGGTCTCTCATGATCTGCGCACACCGCTCACCCGGATGCGCCTGAGCGCCGAATTCCTACCGGCCGAGGAGGAGGCCCGCGGCGAAATCATCGCGAACATTCAGGAGATGGACAAGGTCATCCACCAGTTTCTCGATTATGCGCGTAGCGGCGAGCAGGAGCCACTGGTGGCGACCGACCTGGGTCTCTGGCTCAAGGCGTTCATTCTACGCCAACCGGCTGGCGTGGTGTGGCACCCCCCTGCGGCGGATCTGCCGAAGCTGCCCATACAGGAAGTGGGTCTGGCCCGCGCCCTGCAGAACCTCGTCGACAATGCGCAGGCCCACGGCGCCGCACCCATAGATGTCAGCGCCGAACCCACTGCGGACGGCGTGCTGATCCGCGTCCGCGATCACGGGCCGGGCATTGCGGAGGCGGATCTGGAAGCGGTGCGCACCCCTTTTGCGCAAGCCGGCAAGGGCGGTGGGGTGGGACTTGGACTGGCCATCGTCGAGCGGATCGTGGCCTATCACCATGGGCGCTTCGTTCTGGTCAACGCGCCGGGCGGCGGCCTGGAGGCGCGCATAGTCCTGCCTCCGGCGCCCTGAGGCCGGGCGCTTCAGGGCTGTTTGGGCGCCGCCGGCGGGCAAAGTTTTCGGAGGTGCGCCACCTCGGAGGGGCTGAGATCGTGCCATGCGATGTTGCCACACCTGCCGCTGAGTGGGCCTTCCAGTGTGCCCTCCTGCGAAACCGCCCCGCCCACCGGAAAATTGGCCACGGATTGCGTCGATATGGCGGGCCCTACGGTCTGCGTGGCCGCCGTCGTCTGCACAGGCGCCCCGGTCTGCTGATTCTGCCACCAGAAGAACAGCGCCACCGCGACGACCAGCACCAACAGCAGCACGACCAGCCAGCGCCAGCCATGCGTCTTTTCCGCTTCGTCCATGCATTGCACTCCCACGTGTCAGCTCCATGAAGACTTTAGCAAGAGCGGGGGAGGAATGCCAAAGAACCGCCGCTGCGACCGGGAATACTGGCGAACGATGCCCCATTTTCGCTATAGTCGCGGCAGGACAGGAGGTGTGGGCATGAGTGAAAAAATGTGGGGTGGGCGCTTCGCGGCGGGCACCGACCGTCTGGTAGAGGCCTTTACGGCATCCATCCAGGTGGACCGTCGTCTGTACGCGGAGGACATCCGTGGTTCCATGGCTCATGCCCGCATGCTGGGCCGGGTGGGCGTGCTGACGGAAGCGGAGGTGGCGGCCATCGTCACCGGACTGACACGGGTCCGACAGGAGATCGCCGAAGACCGGCTGCCCTTTGTCGACGCCCTGGAAGACATCCACATGCACGTCGAGTCGCGCCTCACCGAAATCATCGGCGACGTCGGCAAGAAGCTCCACACCGGCCGTTCCCGCAACGATCAGGTGGCCACCGACCTGCGCCTTTATACCCGCGGCTGCCTGGATGACCTCGTCCGGGGACTGCAGCACCTGCAAAACGTCTTCATCGACCTTGCCGAACGGGAGGTGGAGACCATCCTTCCCGGCCTGACCCACATGCAGGTGGCCCAGCCGGTAAGCTTCGGCCACCACTGCATGGCCTATGTGGAAATGTTCCACCGTGATACCCAGCGTCTGCTCGATGCACGACGGCGGGTGAATGTGCTGCCCCTGGGCGCGGCGGCGCTGGCGGGGACGACCTTTCCCATCGACCGCTGGGACGTGGCGCGTCAGCTCGGCTTTGAGGCCGTCGCCGAAAACAGCCTCGATGCCGTCTCCGACCGCGACTTTGTGATGGAGGTGTTATCGGCCCTGGCCATCCTCGCCGTCCACCTCTCGCGGCTGTCGGAAGAGCTGATCCTGTGGATGTCGGCGCCCTTCGGCTTCATCGACCTGCCCGACAGCTTCTGTACCGGCTCCAGCATCATGCCGCAAAAGAAGAACCCGGATGTCGCGGAAATCGTTCGCGGCAAGAGCGGGCGGGTGATCGGCGATCTCGTCGCCATCCTCGTCCTCATGAAGGGGCAGCCCCTCGCGTACAACCGCGATAATCAGGAAGACAAGGAAACCCTTTTCGACGCCCTCGACCAGATGCGCGCCAGCGTGGAGATCATGGGCCGGATGCTGCCGGGCCTGCAGACCCGTCCCGACGTCATGCGCGCGCAGGCAGAACGCGGCTTTGCCACCGCCACTGACCTGGCCGATTATCTGGTGCGCAAGGGGCTGCCTTTCCGTGACGCCCACGCCGTGGTAGGACGGGCGGTACGTCTGGCCCAGGAACGCCACATCGGCCTGGAAGCCCTGCCGCTGGCGGATTTGCAGGCCCTGTCACCGCTCATCGACCGGGAGGTCTATGCGGTGCTGGTGCTGGAAGGCTCCCTGGCGGCGCGGGACCACTTGGGCGGTACGGCACCCCGGCAGGTGCAGGCCGCCATCCAGCGCGCCCGAGAGCGCCTGCAGCGGGAGGCCCTGTGAACCGCATTCGCGCCGTCTTTCTCCTCCTGCTGCTAGGCCTCGCCCTGGGCGGTTGCGGCCGTAAAACGGCCTTGACCCTGCCGCCCGCCCACAGCGTTACCCCCGCCGCACCGACGGCCCCCGACCAGAACCCCACATCCGCCGAGCCCACCTCGCCTGTCCAGAGCCCTGCTGTCCCATGAATACCTTCCACTACCGCAACCACGCCCTGTACGGCGAAGACCTCCCCTTGCAGGAAATAGCGGAGCATTACGGCACGCCCTGCTACGCCTATTCCGAAGCGGCGCTGCGCGAACGCTATCACTCCTTCAGCGCTGCCCTCGGTGACAACACCCGGGTCTGTTACGCGGTCAAGGCCAACAGCAATCTCGGTGTCCTGCGGATTTTTGCGGAGATGGGCGCGGGCTTCGATATCGTCTCCGGCGGTGAACTGGAGCGGGTGCTGCGGGCGGGCGGCGATGCCGGCACCATCGTTTTTTCCGGCGTCGGCAAGTCCAGCGTCGAAATCCGCGCCGCCCTCAGCGTCGGCATCTTCTGCCTCAACGTCGAGTCCGCCGCCGAGCTCTGGCGCATTGCCGACATCGCGGCGGACATGGGCAAACGGGCGCCCGTCGCCCTGCGGGTCAACCCCGACGTGGACCCCGGCACCCATCGCTACATCGCCACGGGTCTGAAAGAGAGCAAGTTCGGCATCCCCATGGGTCAGGCCCGCCGCCTCTACCTGCAGGCCGCGCAGCACCCGGCGCTGGAGCTGAAAGGTATTGCCTGCCATATCGGCTCCCAGTTGCTGGACCTGACGCCCCTGGGTGAGGCCGCAGCGCGGGTGCGCACGCTGTATGATGAACTGACGGCCCATGGGATTGCCCTCCAGCATCTGGACCTGGGCGGCGGTGTGGGCATTCGCTACCACGACGAAATCCCGCCCAGTCCCGCCGACTACGCCTGGACGCTGGATCAGGCTTTGCAAGGCATAGCGGTACGGCGGGTAGTGGAGCTGGGCCGGGCGCTGGCGGGCAACGCCGGCGTGCTGCTGACCAAGGTGGAATACCTCAAGGACAACGGCGGCAAGCGGTTCTGCGTGGTGGATGCGGCCATGAATGACCTGTTGCGCCCCGCGCTGTACGGTGCCTGGCACGACATCCTGCCCCTGCACCAAAGCGCCGAAACAGGGCCGGTCATGGATGTCGTCGGCCCGGTCTGCGAAAGTGGCGACTTCCTCGCCAGGGATCGTCCGCTGGCGGCCCAGGCCGGTGACCTGCTCGCCGTCATGAGCGCCGGGGCCTACGGTTTCGCCATGAGCAGCAACTACAACAGCCGCCCCCGTCCCCCCGAAGTGCTCATCAGCGGCCACCAGCACCGCCTCATCCGCCGCCGCGAGACCCTCGACGATCAGTTGTCGTTGGAAGAAAACCCGACCTCCAAGAAGTCTCCCTTATAAGGATCGCCAGGCAACGGATCCGTCGCCACCACCGACTATCTGCTATTCTTAGTCGGTAATGGGATATTTCTGTGGGCTCGGCCGTATCGGAGACAATCGCAGCACCCGGCCAACCGCCCGCACACCTGTGAGGAGGCCACCATGGCAGAGATGAAGGTATTCAGCACCGGCATCGATCCCGACGACTGGATCGCCAGACGCTTCACCCAAACCGGCGACGGGCGCACCCCGCCCATCTTCTGGCAGCATCTGCCAACCGACACCAAGAGCCTGATCCTGCTCATGGAACATCGCGAGGCGGAACCGGGGCGCAAGATCCAGTGGCTGATCTACGACCTGCCGCCTGCCGCTGAAGGCATCCACGAAGATGGCCCGTTGCCCGATGGCGCCAGGCTGGGGCGCAATGACTTCGGGACCATGGCCTACCGCCCGCCGGAGGCAGGCGCCAGCCATCAGCTTCAACACTACGACTTTATCCTGATAGCGACCGACCTGCCCACCCTCGGGCTCACCGAAGGCGCCAACTGGGAATCGGTGAAGGGAAGGCTGCGCAAGGGGGGTCAGGACAGCGACCAACTCGGACCACCCCCCGCCGCGGACCCCCGCGCCCGTGAATTCCATCCGCTCGGTCACGTCCTCGACCACGCGGAGTTTTCTGGGCATTTCGCGCTGGATACGGACAAGCACGTTTGAACGATTTTGCTCCGTCCACTACGGGGAAACGATGGGAAGCATACTGGTTCTTGGGCTGGGTAATGTTCTGCAAGGGGACGATGGCGTGGGTGTGCACATCGTCCGCTGGCTCGCCGGACAAGCGCCCATGACCGGCGTCACGGTCCTGGATGGGGGCACGATCGGCGCGTCGCTGCTGGTTGAACTGGAGGGGGTGGATGCTTTGCTGGTGGCGGATGCCGTGGAATCAGGACAAGAAGCAGGGCAGGTGACCGTCTTCCAGGGAGCAGAGATGGACCATCTCCTGGCCCGTCCCAGGGCCGGCAGCGTGCATGAAGCGGGCTTGGCCGAACTGCTGGACATGGCGCGCCTGCTCGATTGTCTTCCGCCCCGGCGGGCCTTGCTCGGCATTCAGCCCCGGACCATCGCCTGGGGCGACGCCCTGAGTCCGCCGTTGGCCCGGTCCCTGCCCGAAGCAGGGTGTCGCGCCCGAGCCCTCCTGGAAGAATGGCGACGTGAAGATTCTTGATACCATTCCCATCCGTCCTGCCGCCAGTCCCGCCGCGAACGCGCCGGCCCTGCTGCAGGAGATTGCCGCAGCCCTGGATGCCTTGCTCCTCTCGCGGCAGCGGCACTGCATCGGCCTTGGCTCCTTGCCCCTTTCCCCCGCCGACCGGGATATGCTCCGGGAGACCTTGGGGACGGGAGAGATCCATATGGAACTGACAACCCTGGGGAACTCCCGCATCGAGGAGACCGGGGTGCCGGGTGTGTGGTGGGTGCGCCATTCCAGCGAGGACGGGATCCTGCTGACAGAGTCGCTGGAAGTGTGCCACGTGCCGGAGATCGTTCCGGCCGATACCACAGACATCGCCATTGGGCTGCAGCGGTTGCGGCAACGCATCGCCGTTCGCGCATCAGGAGGACAGTGATGGACGAGACCATCCTCGACGCATTCCGGCAAAACGGCCTGAGCCGCCGCGCCTTCCTGAAGTTCTGCGCCGCCACCACCTCCCTGCTGGCGCTGCCCCCTGCCGCCGCCGCGGCCATGGCGGAAAAGCTGGCGGGTACCCTCCGCCCCACGGTGATCTACCTCTCCTATCAGGAATGCACCGGCTGTCTGGAATCCATGACCCGCTCCTTCTCGCCCACCATCGAACACCTCATGTTCAACAACATCTCCCTGGCCTTCAACGATACCCTTCAGGCGGCCGCCGGGGAGGCCGCCGAGGCGGCCCGGAAGGAGGCCATGCGCAAGGCCTGGGGCAAGTACATCCTCATCGTGGACGGGGCCGTGCCCATGGGAGGGGGCGGCGCCTACTGCGTGGCCGCGGGGCAGAGCGCCGTCGATGACCTGCGCCATGCCGCCCAAGGGGCAGCGGCCATCATCGCCGTGGGGACCTGTGCCGCCTTCGGCGGCGTCCCTTATGCCGCGCCCAATCCCACGGGGGCGGTGCCGGTCTCGGAGATCATCCGCGACCGCCCCATCATCAACGTCTCGGGCTGTCCGCCCATCCCCGAGGTGATGACCGGGGTCATCGTCTATTACCTGAGTTTCGGGATGCCTGCCCTGGACCGCCAAGGGCGGCCAGTGGCGTTTTACGGCAATACCATCCACGACCGCTGCTACCGCCGGCCTTTCTATGACGAGGGCCGTTTCGCCCACACCTTCGACGACGAGGGGGCGCGCAACGGCTGGTGCCTCTACGAGCTGGGCTGCAAAGGGCCGGTGACCTACAACGCCTGCGCCACCCTGAAATGGAACCAGGGAACCAGCTTTCCCATCCAGTCCGGTCATGGCTGCCTGGGCTGCTCCGAGCCGGATTTCTGGGACAAGGGCGGATTTTACCGGCCTCTGCCCGCAGCCACCGGCCACTGGCCGCGTGGAGAGGTTTTGGGCGGTGCGGCACTGGGGGGAGCAGTGGTCGGGGTGGGAGCGGCGGCGCTCGCCCGCTCCCGTCAGCAAGCGGCCGCCGCGAAAAGCGCCAAAGAGGTGAGCAACCCGCCCCCAAAGGAGGATTCCCATGAGCACTGAGGCAGACCTGCTGGATTTCGCCCGCGGCCCCGCCCTGGAGGCCGCGCTGGTCATCCTGGTTTTCGGCATGTTCTGGCGGCTCGTGGCGGTCTTGGCCCTGCGCCGGTCCCGCGATCTTTCGGAGCCGCGGGTGCGCCACGCCTGGCTGTGGGGTGTCAGGACCATCTTCACCCGCATGTGGCCGCGCCGGGAGTTCCGGCCCCGCATCCTGCACTGGGAGGCGGTGAGCTACCTCTTTCACTTCGCCCTGGCGGTGGTGATTGTGGGCCTGGTGCCGCACATCCTCCTCATCCGCGACATCACCGGCCTGTCCTGGCCGGGCTTGCCGACGGGGGTGATTACCTTTGCCGCCGGTGTCGCCCTGATCAGCCTCCTCGCCCTCCTCGCCCATCGCGCCACCCACCCGGTGCTGCGCCGGATCTCCAATTTCGACGACTACTTCAGTTGGTTGCTGGTCTTTGCGCCGCTGCTCACGGGGCTCATGGCTTATTACCATCTGGGCGGCCCTTATGAGGACCTGCTGGCCGTGCACATGCTGAGCGCGGAACTCCTGCTGGCGTGGCTGCCCTTCAGCAAGCTCGCCCATACCGTGCTCTTCCTGTTCTCCCGTGGCGTCACCGGGACGATCTACAGCCGCCGGGGGGCACAGACATGACCGGCACGGACACGCAGTTCCCCCTGGAATTGAACCAGCCTCGTCTGAGCATCCAGAAACCCGAACCACGCTACGACAAGCAGGGCGAGATGGCCGATACTGAGCGGCTCGACCGGGCCATGCGCGGCTTCATCAAGGATTTCGGCGCCACCGCCGCCCTCTACATGGAGTCCTGTGTGCATTGCGGCCAGTGCGCCGAGGTCTGCCAATACTATGTGCAGACCGGCGACCCCCGGTATACCCCCATCTGGAAGCTGGAACCCTTCAAGCAGGCCTACAAGCGCGAAATGGGGCCTTTTGCGCCCTTTTTCCGCCTCTTCCACCTCAAGCGCCGCGTCACCGTGCAGGAGCTGGAAGACTGGCAGGATCTGATCTACGACAGTTGCACCCAATGCGGGCGCTGCACCATGGTCTGCCCCATGGGGATCGACATCGCCAGCCTCGTGGGCCTGGCCCGGCATGGCATGGCCGCCGCCGGGCTGGTACCCCATGAACTCTGGGCGACGGTGGAGCGCGCCAAGCGGGAAGGCAGCCCCCTGGGTGCCACCCCGGCGGTCCTCAAGGACCGCATCGCCTGGTTGGAGGACGAGCACGGCGTCGAGATTCCCCTGGATCGCAGTCAGGCCGACGTGCTCATGACCATCTCCTCCATCGAGGTCATGAAATATCCCCGGTCCATCGTTGCTCTGGCCAGGATCATGAAGCGGATGGGCGCATCCTGGACCTTTCGCAGCGACGGTTACGAGGCCACCAATTTCAGCATGTTCGCCGGCGACCAGCAGGGTCAGCGGGAGGCGAGCCTCAAGCTCATCGAGGCCGCCATCGCGGTGGGCGCCAAGACCCTCATCCTGCCGGAATGCGGCCATGCCTATCAGGCCCTGCGCTGG
>DAIEIW010000048.1:0-4323 GCA_027351205.1 Acidithiobacillus sp. | reverse complement strand
GACGATGATCCCGGAGAATACGATCGAGGTCAGCGGTGAGGAGGCGGAGAAACTGCTGCGGCTCATCGATTTCCTCGAAGAAAACGATGACGTGCAGAACGTCTATGCCAACTACGACATCAGTGACGAAGAAATGGCCCGTCTGGAAGCGACATCCTGAACCTGCAGCGGAATTCCCGGCGAGCGCGGCGGCCGTGGCGCTGAACGGAGGGGCATCGCCTGCCTTCCTGCCCCAGGCGGCGGTGCGGATCATCGGTATCGACCCCGGTTCTTTGCGCACCGGCTACGGCATTATCGAGTCCGACGCGGCCGGCCAGCTCCGGCATGTGGCCCACGGCTGCCTGAATGTGTCCGGACAGCCGTTTCTGGAGCGCATCGGCGCCATCTACCGTGAACTGAAACAGATCATCGGCACGTATCACCCCGAGGAAGCGGCCATCGAACAGGTGTTCATGGCGCGCAATGCGGATTCCGCCCTCAAGCTGGGGCAGGCGCGCGGCGCCGCCCTCGTCGCCTTGCTGGAAGCCGGGTTGCCCGTAGAGGAATACACGGCGCTGCAGATCAAAAAAGCCGCCGTCGGCGGTGGCCACGCGGCCAAGGAACAGGTGCAGAGCATGGTCCGCTGGCTCCTCAAACTCAGCGAAAACCCACAGGCGGACGCGGCGGATGCGCTGGCCTGCGCCATTTGTCATGCCCACCATGCGAGCACCCGGCAGCGCTGGCAGCCTGCCGTCAGCCGCTGAACCCGTTACGAACCGAGGGCCCTCCGTCATGATCACCTCCCTTACCGGCACCATCCTGCAGCGGCGTCCGCCCTGGCTCTGGCTCGACGTGCAGGGCGTCGGCTATGAACTGGAGATGCCCCTGTCCGGTTTTTACCAGATGCCCGCCGAAGGCGCGGCGCTGACCGTCCACACCCACCTCACGATTCGCGAAGACGCGCATCTGCTCTATGGCTTCATGACCGTGGCGGAACGCGACATATTTCGGCTGCTGATCCGGGTGAACGGCATCGGCGGCAAGGTGGCGCTGGCCTGTCTGTCCGGTTTGCCCGCCGAGCGGCTCAGTCAGGCCGTGGCCGAGGGCGACACGGCGCAGCTCACCGCCATCCCCGGTATCGGCCCGAAGACCGCCGAACGGCTGGTGGTGGAACTGCGCGACAAGATGGGCGGCATCGCGCCGGGGCCGGTGGGGCGCGGCGGTGCCGGTGATCCCCGTCAGGAAGCCATTGCAGCGCTGCTGACTTTAGGTTATAAGCCTGCGCAGGCGAGCCAGGCGATAGCCGGTCTAGCGGACGGATTGGGTCTGGAAGACCTCATCCGTCAGTCGCTGCAGAATTTGTCACGTCACTGATTTTTTTGGAACCCGCCGCTGCACGGACGGTCAGAGCAGGATGATGGATAGAGGCCCTCTCAACCCCCAGGAAGCCCACAATGATGCCGTAGACCATGCCCTGCGTCCGCGCCGGCTGGCGGAGTACCTCGGGCAGGCCAAACTGCGGGAGTCTCTGGGCCTGTACATCGATGCCGCCAGGGGACGCAGCGAGGCGCTGGATCACGTGCTGCTCTTCGGGCCGCCCGGACTCGGCAAAACCACCCTGGCCCACATCATCGCCCAGGAGATGGGCGCGGGCCTCAAGGTCACCTCCGGCCCGGTGCTCGACAAGCCGGGCGACCTGGCCGCCATCCTCACCAACCTGCAACCCCACGACGTACTCTTCGTCGACGAGATTCACCGTCTCAGCCCGGTGGTGGAAGAAATTCTCTACCCCGCGCTGGAGGACTACGAGCTGGACATCCTCATCGGCGAAGGGCCGGCGGCACGCTCCATCAAAATCAGCCTGCCACCCTTCACCCTGATCGGCGCCACCACCCGCGCCGGCCTGCTGACCTCGCCGCTGCGCGACCGCTTCGGCATCAGTTTTCACCTGGAATTCTACAGCGACGCCGAGCTGACCCAGATCGTCACCCGTTCCGCCCGGATTCTCGGCACCCCCCAGGCCCTGGAAGGGGCGCAGGAAATCGCCCGGCGCGCGCGCGGCACGCCGCGCATCGCCAACCGCCTGCTGCGTCGGGTGCGGGACTACGCCCAGGTACGGGGTAACGGCGAAATCGACATGGCGACGGCACAGGCGGCCCTGACCCTCATGGAGGTGGACCGGCACGGCTTCGATGGCCAGGACCGCAAGTTGCTCCAGGCCGTCATCTCCCGTTTCGCCGGCGGACCGGTGGGGGTGGAGAGTCTGGCCGCCGCCATCGGCGAGGAGCGCGGCACCATCGAAGATGTGCTGGAGCCCTTCCTGATCCAGCGCGGTTATCTGATCCGCACGCCGCGCGGGCGCTGCGCCACCGAGCTCAGCTATCTGGCCCTCGGCCTGCCTGCGCCCAAGGAGGCGGGGGGAGTGTCCGATGCCTGCTGATGCCTCCGTCAGCCGCTTCCAGATCCGCGTTTATTATGAAGATACGGATCATGGCGGGGTGGTGTATCATGCCAACTATTTACGTTTCATGGAGCGCGCCCGTACCGAGATGCTGCGCGAACGGGGTTATGAACTGGATGTGCTGGAGCGGGATGCCGGGATCATTTTCGTGGTGCGCCGCGCCCGGCTGGATTTCCGCGCGCCGGCCCGCTTCAACGACCTGCTCCTCGTGGAAACCCGGATCGTGAGCAAGGGCTCCGTGCGCATGGGCTTTCAGCAAATCGTTTCGGTGGGGGACAGAACGCTCTGTAGCGGAGAGGTGGAAGTGGTCTGCCTGGACGCCGCCGGTTTTCGTCCCCACGTCATTCCTGCAGCCTTGTTGCAGGCCATCCCGCTTTCTGTTCAGCCGTGAGAATTTATGGATCCGCATAGCATCGCCAACACCGCGCAGTCCCTCTCCCTGGGCCATCTGGTCATGAACGCCAGTTGGGTCGTGCAGGGCATCCTCGCCATACTGATGATCGCGTCCGTCATCTCGTGGACCATCATCTTCCAGAAATGGGCCGTCTTTGCCGCCGCCCAGCGCGCCCTGGAGCGATTCGAGAAGCGCTTCTGGAGCGGTGGCGAGATGAGTCAGATTTACCAGCACGTTTCCGGCAACGCCAATCTGGAAACCGGGGCCGGCAGCATCTTCTGCGCCGGTTATGAAGAATTCCAGCGTCAGCGCAACAAGATTCGCCCCAGCGACGCCCTCGATGCGGCGCGGCGCGCCATGCGGGTGGCTCAGATGCGCGAGGTCGGACGCCTGGAAAACAATCTCGCCTTTCTTGCCTCCGTATCCTCCGTAAGCCCTTTTATCGGTCTTTTCGGCACCGTCTGGGGCATCATGACCGCCTTCATGAACATCGGCATGGCGGGACAGGCCACCCTGGCGACGGTGGCGCCTCCCGTCGCCGAAGCCCTCATCGCCACCGCGGCGGGTCTGTTCGCCGCCATCCCGGCGACCGCAGCCTATAACCGCTATATCCACCAACTGGACAAGCTCGACGCGCAGTACGAAGTCTTCATGGACGAGTTCACCAACATCCTGCACCGCCAGGTGCCCGAGACGAAACCATGAAGCGACGGCGTCTCATGGCGGAGATGAACGTCGTCCCCTACATCGACGTATCCCTCGTGCTGCTGGTGATTTTCATGCTCTCCGCGCCATTGCTGACCCAGGGCGTCAACGTCAATCTGCCCAAGGGCGTGACCAAGCCGGTATCAGACAAAATCCCGCCGGTGCTGATTTCGGTGACGCGGCACGGCGTCATCTCGGTGCAGTACAAGGGGCACCACAGCGCTGTCGCCCTGGATGACCTCGCGACGACGGTGGGGCATATCGCCGCCGCCAGCCACGATCAGGTGCAGGTGCTGGTGGGCGGTGACGCCCATGTGGACTACGGCAAGGTCATGGCGGTCATGGCGCGTTTGCAGGAGGCGGGCATTTCCCATGTCGGTCTGCTGACCCGTCCGGAGGGACATTGAACAAACGCAAGTCAGCCTGGCCGCTGGTGCTGGCTATCGCGCTCAATGGCGCGATACTGCTGGCGCTGTTCTGGAGCTATCACATCAATGTGCCCGAGGCCGGGGGTACCCCCATGCAGGCGCAACTGAGCAGCGGCATGCCAGCGGCGCCGGCACCTCAGCCCGTGCCCGTGCCCAAACCCGCGCCGGTACCGCAGCCGGCTCCCGCCCCGGCGCCAAAGCCTGTGCCAAAGCCTGTGCCGGTGCCGAAACCCAAGCCGCCCACTCCGCCGCAGCCCAGCGCCGCGCAGATTGCGGCGGAAAAAGCGGCGCAACAAAAGGCCGCAGAGCAGAAGGCCGCGCAGATCACCGCAGAAAAACATGCCGCCGAAAAGCAG
>DAIEIW010000083.1:0-26400 GCA_027351205.1 Acidithiobacillus sp. | reverse complement strand
CCGCCCCCGAAGGCCCGCGCCGGCATGCATGAACTCTCCCTGTGCGAAGGTATTCTCCAGATCCTGGAGGAACAATCCCGGACCCAATGCTTTATTCGGGTACATAGGGTTTGCCTGGAGATCGGCGCCCTGGCCAACGTGGAACCGGAGGCGTTGCGCTTCAATTTCGATGTGGTCACGCAGGGCACCCTGGCCGAAGGATCCCATCTCGAGATCGTGACGGTGCCTGCCCAGGCGTGGTGTCTTCCCTGCGGCGAAAAGGTCTCCATCGGGCAATATTTCGATGCCTGCCCCCAATGCGGCAGTCGTCAGCTTCAGGTCATCGCGGGAGAGGAGTTGCGTATCCAGCAATTGGAGGTGGAATGATGTGTACCACATGTGGTTGCGGCGGTAGCGAGGTGAAGATCGAGGGGCACGATCATGACGAGGGTAACAGGCGGCATAGGCATGGAGACGAATCCCAGCCGGCCCACGTTCATGCCCCTGGCATGGACGGGCGGCGCATGGTGCGGATCGAGCAGGACATTCTGGCCAAGAATCAGCGCCACGCCGACGCCAACCGCCGCTATCTGGCCGAGCGGGGTATCTTTGCGCTGAACCTGGTCTCCAGCCCCGGATCGGGCAAGACCACGCTGCTGGTGCGCACCGTCGAGGCCCTGCAGCACCGGCTGCCGGTGGCGGTGATCGAAGGGGATCAGCAGACGGGCCGCGATGCGGAACGCATCCGTGCTACCGGTGTCCCTGCGCTGCAAATCAACACCGGCAAGGGTTGCCACCTGGACGCCCACATGGTGGGACATGCGCTGGAACAGTTACAGCCCGCCGCCGGCGGGGTGCTTTTCATCGAAAACGTCGGGAACCTGGTGTGCCCGGCGGCGTTTGATCTGGGGGAGGGCCACAAGGTGGTGGTGCTGTCGGTAACCGAAGGGGAGGACAAGCCCCTCAAATATCCGGATATGTTCCATGCCGCCGACCTCATGCTGCTCAACAAGGTCGACCTGCTCCCCTATCTGGAATTCGATGTGGACGTCTGCATCGACTATGCCCGACGGATCAACCCCAAACTCTCGGTCCTGCAGGTTTCCGCCATCCGCGGCGACGGCATGACCGCGTGGCTGGACTGGATCGGAAGGGGCGCCGGGCTGGCGTCGGCCGCCATACTGTAATAAGGAGCGAGATCATGTGCCTGGCGGTCCCCGTGCGGGTTGAACGATTGCTGGACAACGAGATGGCGGTGGTCGGGATAGGCGGCATGCGCAAGGAGATCTCCCTGGCCCTGGTGGACGGCGTCCGGGAGGGCGATTACGTCATCCTCCACGTGGGCTATGCCTTGACCCGGCTGGACCCGGAGGAGGCCGAACGGACCCTGGCCCTTTTCGCGGAACTGGCCGCCCGACTGGACGGCAGGGAAGAGGCCGAGCGGTGAAATATGTCGACGAGTTCCGTGACGCCACCCTGGGCCGCGGTCTGGCGCGCGCCATCGCCGCCGAGGTTTCTTCCCACCGAAACTATCATCTGATGGAGTTTTGCGGGGGCCACACCCATGCCATAGCCCGCCATGGCATCCCAGACCTCCTGCCGGCCAATGTCCACCTGATCCACGGACCCGGGTGCCCGGTCTGCGTCCTGCCCATCGGCCGCATCGACAGCGCCATCGCCCTGGCCCTGGATCATGGCGTCATCCTCTGCACCTACGGCGATGTGCTGCGCGTCCCGGCATCGGGGCGCCGGAGCCTGCTCCAGGCCCGCGCCGCCGGAGCCGATGTCCGCATGGTCTATTCCAGCCTGGATGCCCTGCGCATTGCGCGGGAAAACCCGGATCGGGAGGTGGTCTTCTTCGCCATCGGGTTCGAGACGACCACCCCGCCCACCGCCGCGGTCCTCCGCCAGGCCAAGGCCACGAAG
This sequence comes from Acidithiobacillus sp., assembly GCA_027351205.1. Lineage (GTDB taxonomy): Bacteria > Pseudomonadota > Gammaproteobacteria > Acidithiobacillales > Acidithiobacillaceae > Acidithiobacillus. Next base: position 24,495 of record DAIEIW010000083.1, on the reverse strand, counting down.
GTCAAAAACTTCACGGCATTCTGCAACCACGTGCTGACTCCTGCCGCCATCCGCGGCATCCTGGATTCGACCGCGCCGGAGGGGGCGCGGCTGGACGGCATCATCGGGCCGTCCCATGTCAGCACCGTGATCGGCAGCCGACCCTATGAGTTTGTCGCGGAGGAGTATCATCGGCCGGTGGTGATCGCGGGCTTCGAGCCCCTGGATGTGATGCAGTCCATCCTCATGCTGATCCGCCAGATCAATGCCGGGCAGGCGGAAGTGGAGAACGAATTCACCCGCGCCGTCCGTCGCGACGGCAACCCCAAGGCCCAGTCGCTGATGGCCGAGATCCTGGAACCGCGGCCCGCCTTCGAGTGGCGTGGCCTCGGCAGCATCCCCCACAGCGCACTGCGCATCAACGCCGCCTACGGCGACTTCGACACCGAGCGCCGTTTTTCCATCCCTTACCGGGCGGTGGCCGACCATAAGGGCTGCGAGTGTGGCGCCATTCTGCGCGGCGCCAAGGAGCCCCGGAACTGCCGGCTCTTCGGCACCGCTTGCACGCCCGAAAATCCCGTGGGCTCCTGCATGGTTTCCTCGGAGGGCGCCTGCGCCGCCCACTACACCTATGGTCGCCATCGGGATTAGGGGACGTCGGCTCCATGAGAACCCATCGGTAAAGAGGATGCTATCTCGCAACAGGGTGCAAGCAGTCGATCTTTCCCGGCAATTCGGGCATTATTCATGTGACCTGCTGTATCACGCGCTGCCCCGCAAACGTCAGGTATCATGCTGATTAGCCGGTCGACCTCCGAATGCATAAGGAAATGATGGACGCATGAAACTCTTGCTTACCGGCGCCAACGGCTTCGTCGGCCAGTACGTGCAGGCAGCCCTCCCCTGCGTGCCGTTGCCCGATGGGCTGGATCTGCGCGACCGCGCAGCCCTGACCGCCGCAGTGGCCGCCATTCGGCCGGAAGCCGTCCTGCATCTGGCGGCCCAGAGCTTCGTGCCGGCCGCCTTCGAGAACCCCCATGAAACTTTTGATATCAATTTCACGGGCACCCTGAATCTGCTGGAGGCCCTGCAGTCCTCCGGATTTAAGGGGCGAATGCTCTTCGTCGGCTCGGGCGATACCTATGGACAGGTTCCGGAGGCCGATCTGCCGGTGCGTGAGGATCACCCCCTGCGTCCTCGCAACCCCTATGCCGTGAGCAAGGTGGCCGCCGAGGCGCTCTGCTACCAGTGGAGCCAGACTTCTGGCTTTGAGATCATCATGGTGCGGCCCTTCAACCATATCGGCCCCGGCCAGAGTTCCCGTTTCGCCATCGCCGACTTCGCCCGGCAGGTGACAAAGATCCGCGTGGGGCGCCGCGCACCGGTCCTGCTGGTGGGCGATATCGACGTCACCCGTGATTTTACGGATGTGCGCGACGTGGTACGCGCCTACACCCTCTTGCTGGAAAAGGGTCGGAACGGCGGCATCTATAACGTCTGCTCCGGACGGGAATACCGTATCCGCGACTTGCTCCGGCAATTGCTCACCCTCGCCGGTGTCGAAGCCACCATCGAGCAGGACCCGACCCGCCTGCGTCCCGCCGAACAGCGGCGCATGGTCGCGAGCTTTGATGCTTTACAACGGGACACCGGCTGGCAACCGGCGATACGCATGGAAGAAAGCCTTCAGGATTTACTCAACGACTGGGAGAAACCACTGCAATGACGAAGCACGCCCTCATCACCGGCATCACCGGCCAGGACGGCGCCTATCTGGCGCAATGGCTGCTGGAAAAAGACTATACGGTCTATGGCCTCATCGCCCGCCGCGGCACCGATACCACCGGCCGATTGCACGAACTGGGCATCGCCGATCGGGTGCGGTTGCTGGACGGCGATCTGATCGATCTGTCCTCCATGATCCGCGCCATGGAAAAGTCCCAGGCGACGGAAGTCTATAACCTGGGTGCCCAGAGCTTTGTGGCCACCTCCTGGGATCAGCCGATTCTGACCGCCGAGGTCACCGGCACCTCCGTCGTCAAAATGCTGGAGGCCATCCGCATCGTCAACCCCCAGGCGCGCTTCTATCAGGCCTCCACCAGCGAGATGTTCGGGCAGATTCAGGAACCGCTCCAGTCCGAGCGCACGCCCTTTCATCCCCGCAGCCCTTACGGCGTCGCCAAGCTCTACGGCCACTGGATTACGGTGAACTATCGGGAGAGCTTCGGTCTGCATGCCTCCAGCGGCATCCTCTTCAATCACGAGTCGCCTTTGCGTGGCACCGAGTTCGTCACCCGCAAGATCACTCTGGCGCTCGCCCGCATTCGCCGCGGTCTGCAGGAGGTGCTGGAACTGGGCAATCTCGACAGCCAGCGCGACTGGGGTTATGCGGGCGACTATGTGCGCGCCATGTGGATGATGCTGCAGCAGGAACAACCCGATGATTACGTCATCGCCACCGGCGAGACGTGGACGGTGCGCACCTTTGTCGAGAAGGCCGCCGCCCATGCCGGCTTCGATCTGGAATGGCAGGGTAAAGACGAAAAAACCCAGGGCATCGACCGCCGTAGCGGCAAGGTCATCGTCCGCGTCAATCCCGCCTTCTACCGTCCCGCCGAGGTGGACATCCTCATCGGTAATCCCGGCAAGGCCAATCAGAAGCTGGGCTGGAAGCGTGAGGTCAGCTTCGATGCCCTGGTGCGGATGATGGCCGAGGCCGACTTGCGGCGAGTGGCGGGAGAAGTTGTGGAATGAGCCCCCTGATCCCCGTCATCCTCTCCGGTGGCGCCGGCACGCGGCTCTGGCCCCTGTCGCGCCAGAGCCATCCCAAACCCTTCCTGCGATTGCCCGATGGCGAGACGCTGCTGCAAAAGACCCTGCACCGGGCGCTGGCCCTGCCGGAGGTGACCCGTTTCCTCACCGTGACCAACCGGGAGTATTACTTCCAGACCCGGGACGTCTATGCGCAGGTGCCCGGAGCGGCGGAGCGGGAGGCATTTTTCCTGCTGGAGCCGGTGGGTCGCAACACGGCACCGGCCATCGCCGCCGCCGCCCTGCAGGCGGAAGCCCTGGTCGGGCCAGAAGCCACCCTGCTGGTGCTCCCCGCCGATCATCTGGTGCAGGATCAGGCCGCCTTTGCCACCGCCGTCGCGCGGGCGCGGCGTCTTGCCGAAGAAGGCTATCTGGTGACCTTCGGTATCACCCCCGCCTGGCCGGAGACCGGTTATGGTTACATCGAAAGTGGGGAAGCCCTGACCCGGAGCGGTGAAATACTGGGTTTTGCGGTGCGCCGCTTTGTCGAAAAGCCCGATGCGGCTACGGCTGCGGCTTTTCTAGCCCAAGGGGATTATACCTGGAACAGCGGCATGTTCTGCTTCCGCGCGGATGCGTTTTTATCCGCCCTTGCGCGCCACCAGCCGCAGGTCAGCGAGGACACCCGCGCCGCCTGGAGCGAGGGGCGCTGCGAGACGGATTTCCGTGAACTGACGCCGGCATTCGCGCAAGTGACGGATATATCGGTGGATTATGCCGTCATGGAGCACGCCGAACGGGTGGCGGTAGTGCCAGGCGATTTTGGCTGGAGCGACATCGGCTCATGGACGTCTTTCGGCGCCCTGATCCCCGAGGATGGCAGCGGTAACCGGGTGCTGGGGGAAAGCGTGCTGGAGGATGCGCAACACTGCATCGTCCATAGCGCGGACCGCCTGACCGCCCTGCTGGGCGTAGAGGATCTGATCGTGGTGGATACACCCGACGCGCTCCTCGTCGCCCGCAAGGACCGCGATCAGGATGTGAAGCGGATCGTCGCCGAACTCCGGCACCGCGGTCACGATGCCTGCAATCTGCACCGCACCGTCCACCGACCCTGGGGTACTTACACGGTGCTGGAGGAGGGCTCCCGCTTCAAGATCAAGCGCATTCTGGTCAAACCGGGCGCGGCGCTCTCTTTGCAGATGCATCACCACCGCAGTGAACACTGGATCGTGGTCTCGGGCACCGCCAAGATCGTCAACGACGGCGCGGATCACCTGGTCCAGACCAACGAGTCCACCTATATCCCCGCCGGCACCCCCCACCGTCTGCTCAACCCCGGCGTCATCGACCTGGTCATGATCGAGGTGCAAAGCGGCGAGTATCTGGGCGAGGACGATATCGTGCGCTTCGACGACCGCTACGGACGGGCACCTTGAGTTGGTGACCGCCCGGCGCACGTCGGGGGCGGCGTCACGGAAAGGTCTCACTCTCCGATAAAGGCAGCCCGGCGGCATCCTTGGTGGCCAGCAGAGGTGGCTTACCATCCACCAGGGGCCAGTCGATGGCGATATCCGGGTCGTTCCAGATCACGCAGCGCTCCGCTTCCGGAGCATAAAACTCCGTGGTTTTGTAGAGAAAGTCCGCCGACTCGCTGAGCACATAAAAGCCGTGGGCGAAACCGGGAGGTACCCAGAGCATCTGCTGATTTTCGGCGGAGAGCGTGACGCCAGCCCATCGTCCGAAGTGCGGGGAGGAGCGGCGTAGATCCACCGCCACGTCGAAAACCGCACCGCTCACGACACGTACCAGTTTGCCCTGGGGCTGATGAATCTGATAATGCAGCCCGCGCAGGACGCCCTGCTGGGAGCGGCTGTGGTTGTCCTGCACGAAGTCGAGGTCCAGCCCGGCCGCAGCGAAGGCGCGCCGGTTCCAGCTTTCCATGAAAAATCCCCGGGCGTCACCGAAAACCTTGGGGGCGATGAGGAGAACTCCGGGGATGGTGAGGGCTTCGACTTTCAAGGCCGACACCCCTCGCTGAGAACACGCAGAAGATAGTCGCCGTAGCCGCTTTTCTGCAACGGAGCGGCGAGGCGGCTGAGGGCTTCGCCGTCGATGTAGCCCATGCGGTAGGCGATTTCTTCGGGGCAGGCGACTTTGAGTCCCTGGCGTTCTTCCAAGGTGCGGATGAACTGGCCGGCGTTGAGCAGATCCGCGTGGGTGCCGGTGTCGAGCCAGGCCGTACCGCGACCAAGCACCTCCACCTGTAGACGTTTTTCCTGCAGGTAGAGGCGGTTGAGGTCGGTGATCTCCAGCTCGCCGCGCGCCGAGGGCTGGATTTCCCGGGCCATCCGGCTGCCACTCCCGTCATAAAAATACAGCCCGGTTACCGCGTAGCACGAGCGCGGAACGTCCGGTTTTTCTTCGAGACCGACGGCCTGGTGGTCGGCATCGAACTCGACGACGCCATAGGCACGCGGATTGGCGACATGGTAGGCGAAGATGGTGGCGCCGGTGTCGCGGGCATTGGCGGCCTGTAACGTTTCGCTGAGTTCGTGACCGTAGAAGACATTGTCGCCGAGCACCAGCGCGGAGGGGCTCCCCGCCAGGAAATCCTCGGCAATCAGCAAAGCCTGGGCCAGCCCTTCCGGGCGTGCCTGCTCCGCATACGCGAAAGACAGGCCCCATTGGCTTCCATCTCCCAGCAACTGCCGGAAACGCGGCAAATCGTCGGGGGTGGAGATGACGAGCATCTCCCGGATGCCCGCCAGCATGAGGGTTGCCAGGGGATAGTAGATGAGGGGCTTGTCATAGACCGGCATGAGCTGCTTGCTGACGGTCTGGGTCAGCGGATAGAGCCGGGTACCGGAACCGCCGGCGAGGATGATCCCTTTACGATGCATGGCGGGCCTCAGGTTGGTTGAAATGCTCCACGGGCGGAAATTTTATGGTCATTACTCGGTCGATGTCGCGGCAATTGTATGTGTCCGGGGACGCCGGGGCAAGATATCCAGGGGCGCCGTGCGACCATGGCTTGAGCGATGGCACCTCGACGGCATAAGCTAGTGCCTCCGTTCGACCGGCCTGGCAGGGGATTTTCATGAACAGACAAAGTGGCCTGCCCACAGCAAACGTCCCCCCCGTGCCTGTTGCCGACAGGCAGCGCGGCCACGCCCTGGGCGCCGCCATGCTGGGAATGCTGCTCGACGGCTACGACCTCAGCATCATGGCGGTGGTGCTCCTCCCCCTGCACAGCGCCTGGCATCTGCACGCGACCGAGACCGGCCCGCTCATGGCCATGGCGTTACTCGGGTCTTTGCTGGGAGGCCTGGCGGGCGGCGTCTTCACCGACCGGTTCGGCCGCCGCAAGCTGCTGTTCCCAAACATATTCCTCTACGTCATCGGTGCCTTGGTCAGCGCCCTCAGCCCGGATGTCCCCGTGCTTTTTCTGGGCCGCTTTCTGACCGGGCTGGCGATTGGCCTCGACTATCCGCTGGTGGCCACCATCGTTGCGGAATACAGCCAGTCCGCCAATCGGGGAAACCGTTTCGCCCGGGTAAATCTGGCCTGGTATGTCGGCGCCCTGCTGTCCACCGGCGTCGGCTGGGCCCTGTTGTTTACTGGCGACGACTCCTGGCGCTGGATGCTGGGGAGTGCGGTGATCCCCGCCTTTGCCCTGCTCTGGTTGCGACGCGGCCTGCCGGAGTCGCCGCGCTGGCTGGCGCGTAACGGGCATGTCGGCGCGGCCCACGCGGCCCTGGCCCGGCTGTCCCCGGAGAGCACACCCGCCGAACTCGACGCACAGTTGGCGACTTTTCAGGGGCATCGCCAGTCGTGGCGGGTGCTGCTGCGTAAAGTCTGGTTGCGTCGGCTGCTGCTCAGCATCTTCCCCTGGTTCTGTCTGGATGTAGTGGGCCTGGGCATTGGTCTGTATTTTCCCTTGGTGTTGCGCAGCAACGGCCTCGCCAGCAGCAACGGAACGGCCGCGGCCATCAACGCCGTCTTTCTGGTGATCTCCGCTCTGGGCATTCTCTATATTCTCTCCCGCCTCGACCGCTGGGGCCGGATCCCCCTGCAAAGCGCCGGGTTCGGCATGATGTCTCTCGGCCTGGCGCTGTTCGCGCTGTGCTCCTGGAATAGCTGGATTGCCGGGATTTATGGGGGTGCTGCGGTCTACTCCCTAGGGGTGGGCATCGGTCCGGGAGTGACGGTTTTCGCGCTGGCCGTAGAAATTTTTCCGACGGAATTGCGTGCCAGCGCGGCAGGGCTGGCGACGGGACTTTCCCGCCTGGGGGCTTTCATCTCGGCGCTGTTGTTTCCGATTTTCGAGAAAAGCTGGGGCATACCGCTGGTGCTGCTGGTCATGGCCCTGGTGTCCCTGCTGGGAATGTTCACTACCCTCATCTACGGGGTGGAATCGCGGCAGAAAAGCCTGGAAGACTTGGAACGCGTGGATGCGCCGGTGGCAACGCCCTGAGCACGCGGGTTGCCTATTCAAAGCTCCAGGTGCGCACGATGCGCAGCGGCGTGGGTGGGGATTGCCAGATGGCGGGCAGAGGTGGAAAGGGCGCCGCCTGGCGGATGATCGTATCGACGGCATGTACCAGCGCGGCATTCCGCGATCCCTGCTGCATCTCGATCGCCAGCAGCCGCCCGTCGGGGGCGATGGTGACGGCGACGACGACGCGACCCTGAGGTACGGCGGTGTGGTTTCCCCCAAGAAGGCGTTTCTGGGCCAGTGCCATGATCCGGCCTTCCCAGTCCTTCAGGTAGGCGTTCAGCGCGACCGCCCGCGCCGCCGATGACACCGTTGCCGGCGCACGCTCCCGGCTGACGGGAAGATCGCCGTCCGGGCGGCGCGGCGCGGGCCCCGCGGGGGGGGTAATCCGGGGATGGAGCAGGTTCGGCGCCAGGGAAATTTCCACCAGCGAGCTGACGGGCGTTTTTTGCGGCGGGGACCCCTCCAGCCCGCTCAGCAGCAACAGCCAGACCAGCACGTTGATGACCACGGAAAGCATGGCCCAGGGGAACAGGGTATCCAGGTCTTCCGGCCGCAAACGCAGGACGCGCATCATGCCGAAAAATGCGGCCGCCCCGAACCAACGGATCAGGAACAGAAGGCCCGATACCAACGTAAAAACCCCTATGAACGGCGACGGCGGCGGCGCAGCAGCTGCGTGCCGCGAGGGCTTCATCCCAACCAATCGGCTGCAGCGAGGGCATAATAGGTGATGATGGCGTCGCCCCCGGCCCTTTTGATGCCCAACAACGATTCCAGGACACTGCTCTGCAGATCCAGCCAGCCGGCCCGGGCGGCGGCCTGCAGCATGCTGTATTCACCAGACACCTGATACGCCAGCACCGGCAGGTCGCAGCGCTCGCGAAGGTCACGGATGATATCCAGATATGCCATGGCAGGCTTCACCATCACCATATCGCAGCCCTCCTGGATGTCCAGCGCCATTTCGCGAAAAGCCTCACGCCGGTTGGCGGGGTCCATCTGATAGCCTTTGCGGTCCCCGAACTGGGGCGCGCTGTCGGCCGCATCGCGGAAAGGGCCATAAAAAGCGCTGGCGTATTTGACCGCATAGGACAGAATGCTGACCTGCGGATGCCGCGCCGCGTCCAGCGCCTCGCGGATCGCCATCACCATGCCGTCCACCATGCCCGAAGGGGCGACGATGTCCACCCCCGCCTCCGCATAAGAAATGGCCTGCCGCTGCAGGTTTTCCAGGGTGGCGTAATCGTCACGATCACCGCCCGCATCCAGCACACCGCAATGGCCATGGGCGGTGTATTCGCAAAAGCAGGCATCGGCGATGATCAGCAGTTGCGGATATTCGGCGCGAATGGCGCGAATGGCCCGTTGCACCAGCCCCTCCGCCTCCCAGGAGGCGGAGCCGGTGGCGTCCTTGCAGTGTTCTTCCAGGACGCCGAACAGCAGCACCCCGGAGATACCTCGCGCCGCGGCCTCCGCACAGAGTTGCAGCGCGGAGTCGATGCTGTGGCGGAAAACGCCGGGCATGGAGGAGATTTCCGCGCGGACGCCTTCGCCTTCCACCAGAAAGACCGGCAGAATGAAATCGGCGGCTCGCAGGTGGTGTTCACGCAACATCCGGCGCATGGCCGGGTGACGCCGCAGGCGACGGGGTTCATGGCGGGACGACAGATCGGGAAGGTTCATGCAACGGGCTCCAGGCTTTGCGCCCACGCCGTCAGCGCCGCCAGCATACCAGCCGCACTGGCCTCCGGGGCGATCCAGGGGGCGGGCAGGCCGACCGTGGTGACGGCGTCGGCGGTGAGGGGGCTGATGGCGATGATGGGCGTGTTCTTCAGCCAGCGTTGTCCCAGCCCTCCCACCATCTGATAGAAATTATTGAAGATCTCCGGGCTGGTCACGGTGACCGCATCCAGCTCGCCCCGTGCCCAGGCGTGCAGCAACGGCGTCGGGTTGGTGCCGGGCAACCGGCGCCGGTAGCAGAACACCTCGTCGGTGATGGCGCCCCGCTCGTCCAGGGTCTTCTCCAGCAACTCCCGGCCCTGATCACCGGCAAACAGCGCGATGCGCTGTCCCTGCACGGCCAGCAGTTCGGGACTTTCCAGCAAACCCTCGGAGCTGAAACGCCGGGGGACCAGGTCGACCTGCAGACCAAACTCACGCAGCGCCTTGGCGGTCTCCCGTCCCACCGCCGCAATGCGCGGCCCCGCCGGCCAGGACAGGTTGCGGCTCTGCAGGCGACTGAGGGCGAAGGCGACGGCGTTGCGGCTGGAAAAAATCACCCAATCATACGCCACAAGCCGATGCAAGGCGTCATCCAGGGACTGCCAGTTCTCCGGCGCCTCGATCTCTACGGCGGGGAACAAAATGGCGCGCGCGCCTTGCGCCTCCAACAGGGCCAGCATCTCGCCGGCCTGCGCGCGCGGCCGGGTGACCACGACGCCTTTGCCTTGCAATGCGGTGCCGTTCATGTGTTTCGGACATCCTCGATAATCTCTGCCGCCCCTTGCGCGACCAGCGCCGCAGCGACGGCCATGCCGAGGGCGACGGGGTCGCTGCCCTTCGCCTCCGCATGCAGTACCCGGCGCCCGTCCGGGGTGGCGACCAGCCCGCGCAGGAGCATCTGCGGCCCCTGCCATCGGGCGAGCGCCGCCACCGGGAGCCGGCAGTCCCCGCCCAACACTCGATTCATGCTGCGCTCCGCCAGCACGCAGTTCTGGGTATCGGCATCGGCCAGAGGGGCCAGCAGTTCCCGGGTCCGCCGGTCGTCGCTGCGCGCCTCGATGCCTATGGCCCCTTGCCCCACCGCCGGCAGAGAGCAGTCGATGTCCAGCAGATGGGTGATGCGATCGGGCAAACCGAGGCGCTTGAGGCCCGCAGCGGCGAGGATGATCGCGTCATAATGCCCCTCGTCCAGCCTACGCAGGCGCGTAGCGACGTTGCCGCGCAAGTCATCGACCCGCAGATGGGGGTAGCGCTCCAGCAGTTGCGCCCGCCGCCGCAGGCTGGAGCTTCCCACCCGTGCGCCCTCCGGCAGGGCGTCGGGATGCAGAAAGGCATTGCTGACGAAGGCATCCCGGACATCCTCCCGGGCCATGACGGCGACAATTTCCAGACCATCCGGCTGTAGCGCTGGCACATCCTTCATGGAGTGCACGGCGACATCCACCCGCTGCTGCTGCAGGGCATCCTCGATTTCCTTGACGAAGAGGCCCTTACCGCCCAGCGCATGCAGGGGCGCATCCAGAAGCACGTCGCCGCTGGTGGTCATGGTGATGATTTCAACCGCCATCCCCGGGTGAAGCCGCAACAGGGCGGCGCGGACGTGCTCTGCCTGCCAGACGGCCAGCGGGCTGGCACGGGTACCAATGCGAAGGGGGTGCGGCATATCGGCTCGGCGGCTCTAATGATGATCAGGAGAAGAATGGGTTATTCACCTTAACAGCGCGGTTTTTTCTGTCAAGGGCGACACGGCGGCGCTCACCGCGAAACCGGGGTCACCGTCACCCTCGCGCGCAGCGCCTGCGCCACCTTGGGACCAACAACCGCAGCGAGGGAGGCAGGGCCGGGAAAGGGGCCATGCGCCTCCCGGAAAGCGACGATCGCGGCGGCCCGTTTTTCGCCAATGCCGGGCAGGCAGCGCAGCCGGGCCGCATCGGCGTGATTGATGTCGACGGGAGCCGGGCAGCCTGTCCCTGCGGCCTGCGCCCAAGCGCCCGCGGCCATCATGCACAAGGACGGCAAGCCCAGCCACAACCCCTTCCGGGCCGCTTTCATCTGCCGCAACGGTACCCCTCTGTGCAAATGCGTTGCGCGCTTAACCCCGCAACGCCGCGCGTATCCTATCCCCCATCGCCGCCAACTCCGCCGCCGCGGTATCTCTGGCGTTGGCGAAATTCAGGTCCGGGATGGCGTTCATCGGGATCAGGTGCACATGGGCATGGGGCACTTCCAGCCCCGCCACCATGATCCCGACCCGCTTGCAGCCGGTGACCTGCTCCAGCGCCGGCACGACGCGTTTGGCAAAAGGCAGAAGTCCGGCCAGGGTTGCGTCGTCCAGCGTAAAAATATAATCGTGCTCCACCTTGGGGATGACCAGGGTATGCCCCGGCCGTACCGGGCGGATATCGAGAAAGGCCAGATAACGGTCGTCTTCCAGCACTTTCTGCGCCGGGATTTCACCGTTGATGATGCGGGTGAACAGGGTGCTCATGCGTCCTCCTTGAGAGTGGCCAGAACGGCCTCGGCGGCATCCAGGGTGGCGGCTATCTCGGCGTCGCCGTGGGCCGCCGAGAGGAAACCCGCCTCATAGGCACTGGGAGCGAGATACACCCCGCGCGCCAGCAGGCCATGGAAAAAGCGGGCGTAGCGTTTACTGTCGGCAGCCATCACCGCATCAAAACCGCGCACCGGCTGTTCCGCAAAGAACCAGCCGAACATGCCCGGCACATGGTTGATCTGCATCGGCACGCCCGCGGCTTCCGCCCGCTCGGCCAGACCCTTGCAGAGCACCCCCGTCTGCGCCGCCAGGCGCTCATGGAAACCCGGTACCGTCAGCAGCCGCAGGGTCGCCAGTCCGGCGGCCATGGCCACCGGATTGCCGGACAGCGTCCCTGCCTGATATACCGGCCCGGTGGGTGCCAGATATTCCATCATTTCCCGCGGACCACCGACGGCACCCACCGGCAGACCGCCGCCGATGATCTTGCCCAGCGTGGTCAGGTCGGGCCGTACCCCGTAGAGCGCCTGTGCGCCTCCCACGGCCACCCGGAATCCGGTCATCACCTCGTCGAAGATCAGCACGCACCCGTATTGATCACAAACGGCGCGCAGCCCTTCCAGAAAACCAGGCTCCGGCGGCACGCAGCCCATATTGCCGGCCACCGGCTCGACAATGATGGTGGCCACGTCGAAGCCGAACTGTGTCATCATTTCCACCACCGCGGGGAGGTCGTTATACGGCAGCACCAGGGTATCCTGACTCACCTCGCGCGGAACCCCTGCGCTGGAAGGCTGCCCCAGGGTCAGCGCCCCGGAACCGGCCTTTACCAGCAGACTGTCGCTGTGGCCGTGATAATTGCCCTCAAATTTGATGATCCTGTCGCGCCCGGTGTAACCGCGCGCCAGACGAATGGCGGTCATTACCGCCTCGGTGCCACTGGAAGTCATGCGCACCGATTCGATACCCGGCACCAGGGCGCAGACCAGTTCCGCCATCTCCACCTCGATGGCGGTGGGCGCACCAAAGCCCAGCCCCCGGTTCACCTGGGCGTGCACCGCCGCCAGCACCTCCGGATGGCCGTGGCCGTGAATCATCGGTCCCCAGGAACCCACATAATCGAGATAGCGCTTGCCTTCCACGTCCCAGAAGAAGGGTCCTTCGGCGTGGTCGATGAAAATCGGGTCACCGCCCACACCGCGAAAGGCTCGGACCGGCGAATTCACCCCGCCCGGAATGCACTGTTGCGCCGCATGGAACAGCGCGTGTGAAGTCTGCGTCATCATCACTCCTTACGGTTACTGAACAGGGCGGTAAAGCGTCGTGCCGCCCCTTCCACATCCTCTGCGGCGAAAACGCCGGAAATTACCGCCAGGGCATCCGCACCAGCCGCAATCAAGGCACGCCCATTGGCCTCCGTGATGCCGCCGATGGCGACAATGGGCAGGTCGATCATCGCGCGCGCCGCCGTCAGGACCTCCACACTGACCACCGGCGCCTGCGGTTTGCTGGGAGAGGCGAAAAAGGACCCGAAGGCCACGTAGTCCGCCCCCCGCGCCGCCGCCTCCTGCGCCTGCGGCACCGATCCATAGCAGGAAACTCCGATGAGTATGGCGCGGCCGAATTGCGCACGCAATGCCGCCGGAGGCGCATCCTCTGCCCCCACATGCAGGGCAGGAGCGCCGACAGCCCGCGCCAGCCGGGGATCATCATTGACGACGAAAAGGGCATCATACTGCGCACAAAGTTCCCGCAAGGCGCCCGCCTGCATGCGCCGTCGCCGCGCGTCGGTCACGACATCGCCCTTATCCCGGTATTGCAGGATGCATGCCCCCCCGCACAGCGCTGCCTCGGCCCGCGCCAGGAAAACGGGCTCCGGCATCAGATGGGCGTCGGTGATGGCATACAGCCCAGAAATCATGTGGTTATGTCCGGCCATCCGGCCCCTCCCGATGCCTGCGCGCCCAAAAGAACCGGTCCGGAAAATACTGCCCTTTCCCCAGCGGGTAGGCATGGACCAGACAGGCATGGGTAAAATCCAGTGCCCGCGCCACGGCCTCCTCCATGGTCAAACCCTGCGCCAGACCCGCCGCCAGCGCGGCGGCCAAGGTACATCCCGAACCGTGGTAACTGTGGGGTAGACGCGCCTGCCGGAAAGTGCGTCGCAAGACCTCGCCCCGAAACAGCAGGTTCTCCAGCTCCGGCTCCTCGCCGTGCCCGCCGCTGATCAGCGCCCACTCCGCTCCACGGCGGTTGAGCCAAACACCCGCCGCGGGCAAATCGCCGGCGCCCGACAAAGCCAGCGCTTCCGGGCCGTTGGGCGTCATGACGGTCACCCGGGGCAGCAATTGTGCCACCAGGGCTTCGCGCAATCCGGCTCCGGCCAGGGCCGTGCCGCCTCCGGCCGCCAGCACCGGGTCCAGCACCACGGGAATCTGCGAATGATCCGCCAGCAGCGCGCTCACCGCCGCCACCATAGCCGCGCTGCCCAGCATCCCAATCTTGATGACCTGTACGGACATGTCCTCCAGCACGGCGCGGGCCTGCGCTATGGTATCCCGCGGATCGACTGGCGTGTAGCCGCGGACGTTCACCGAATCCTGAACGGTCAGCGCGGTGACCGCCGTGCAGCCATGCACCCCCAGGCTGGCCAGGGTCAGCAGGTCGGCCTGCAAACCCGCACCCCCACTGGGATCGGAGCCGGCAATCGCAAGAACGACGGGCAAAGGACCCACCGCTCCCGGATGACGGGATTCCATCTGGGTTGAATCCTCCATATCAAAGGAGCACACATCAGCAACCATTACGGGACTCCAGCCTAGCACCAAAAACCTGTGGATAACTTTGTGGATACTTTGCCCACCGTAGTGATTCAGTCATGACAACGACATCCCCGCGCCGGGAAAAACGGGCCTTCAAAAAATAATTTTTATTAATAACAATAATATATAAAAACTAATGAAACATGATTCCCAACAAATCCCCATAACTGCTGTTTTAACGCCTTTGTGGAAAACTTTCTTCATCCAGAAGACGGCTCCAACCGCCCTGTGGGTCAGGATTCCGCCGCGTCGTCGCCCATCCTCCGCCGTTTTCCCGCCACCCTGGCAAAAATCGGGTCATAGATGGCTATGGGCAAATGCCGCAGGAGGGTGCCCAGCACCGCCATCTGCCAGGGCAAAACGCACCATGGCCGACCCCGGTCGATGGCCCGCCGCATTTTCGCCGCAGCCTGGTCCACCGGCATCAACCAGGGCATCGGGTAGTGATTTTCCGCGGTCATGGGCGTAGCCACATAGCCGGGGGCGATGCTGCACACGCGGATGCCCTGGTCTCGCAGTTCCAGGCGCAGGCTCTCCAGGTAGGCTATCGCTCCCGCCTTGGACGCCGAATATGCCGCCGCACCCGGCAGTCCGCGAAAACCGGCGACGCTGGCGATGCCCGCAATTCGCGCCTGTGGCGCCAGATAGGGCAGGAAGGCACCGCAGGTCGTCTCTACTCCGATCAGATTGGTGGCCACGATTTCGGCAAAAACGAGGCGATCCGCCGGTTCCGCCGTCAGCGTGCCGTGACTAATGCCCGCGTTGGCGATAAGCACGGCGACGGGCCCGAAGTCTCTGGCGAAATCCGCAGCAATCCGGTCGAGGGCGGCCCCGTCGCAGACATCAACCGTTCGCAACTCCGCCCATGCACCCCGCGCGCGCACCTGAACGGCCGTTTCCTGCAAAGCCATCCGGCGACGCCCGAGGAGCAGGACCACCCGCCCCGGCTCCGCATAGGCCAGCGCCAGCGCCCGGCCAATGCCACTGCCCGCCCCGGTGATCACTACCGCGCCCATCATCGTCGACGTCTGCCCCTCACCCCGCCCGCATAGGACACCAGTTCACCCCCAACCGCCTTTCATTAAAGCACTATATTCTATTTAACAGTAATTTGTCGATACCGTAAAAGCCATATCCACCTGAAAACACATGGGACCTGATAACTGCCGAACAGCAGATATAAATTGTATTTTAATAAATAAAATTCAATACAAAACAAACGTTAATGTAGATATTTTACAATAAACAAATAAATGTACATGTTATTTTTCAAAAGTATTCTGTCTCTAATTTACCCGGAAATCGCTGCGCCGCCAAAAATCCGTCGGCCATAGCGATGTGCTGGCATGTACCGCTACAACTGGATATACTCCACGGACGGAGAATTATGGTGAAACGCCCTTCCCGTTGCGGGAAGCGAGCCCACTCTGCTGCCGCGTGACACTGCACTTGGCAGCGCCGGGGCAAAGCACCTTTCACCTTCAGACCCTCTGACCAGGTTACGCATGAGCAGTCATCCAGCGCCATCCGCGCTGCACAACGGAGATGCCCTATGGGCAGCGCTGTGCGTGCAGTTGCAAGAACAGACCACCGCCCAGCAGTTCAACACCTGGCTGCGCCCCCTTCGTGGCGAGCTGCATGGTAACGAATTGCGCCTGTTCGCGCCCAATACCTTCGTCATGGAGTGGGTACGGGAAAGGCTGATAGACCTGCTGGAAGCGGTGCTTGCCGAGCTTGCGCCAGGGATGCTGCTGCGCCTGGAACTCAGCCCCGACCAGGGGCTGGCGCCGGTCCCGGCGGGAACGGCGACGCCGCCCGCCCCTTCCGTCACCGAGCCGCGCAACGGCAACCGGCTCAATCCGGGATTTTCCTTTCAGTCCTACGTTGAAGGCAAATCCAATCAACTCGCCGTAGCGGCTGCCCGACAGGTCGCAGAAAATCCGGGGAAATCCTACAATCCCCTGTATATCTACGGCGGCGTCGGGCTGGGCAAGACCCATCTCATGCAAGCGGTGGGCAACGCCATCCTCCAGCGCAATGCCGATGCCAAGGTGCTCTATGTGAGCTCCGAAGGCTTCATCATGGACATGGTGCGCTCCCTGCAACATAACACCATCAACGACTTCAAGCAGCGCTACCGCAAGCTGGACGCACTGCTCATCGACGACATCCAGTTTTTTGCGGGCAAGGACCGCACCCAGGAAGAGTTTTTCCACACCTTCAACGCGCTCTTTGACGGCGGTCGGCAGATCATCATCACCTGCGACCGCTATCCCAAGGAGGTGGACCGACTGGAAGAGCGCCTGCAATCGCGCTTCGGCTGGGGACTGACGGTCGCCATCCAGCCCCACGATCTGGAAACCCGCATGGCCATCGTTCTTTGCAAGGCGGAAGAAAGCGGCATCGATTTGCCGGAGGAAGTGGCCTTCTTCATCGCCGAGAAAATCCGCTCCCATGTCCGCGAACTGGAAGGCGCGCTGCGCAGGGTCGTCGCCCACGTCAACTTCACCCACAAGCCCTACAACCTGGACACCGCCCGCGAGGCCCTGCGCGACCTGATCGACGTGCAGAAACGCATGGTCAGCCTCGACAACATCCAGAAAGTCGTAGCCGAGTATTTTCACATTCGCGGCTCCGATATGCAGTCCAAGCGACGCAGCCGCAACATTGCCCGTCCCCGGCAGGTAGCCATGTGCCTCACCAAGGAACTCACCAACCACAGTCTTCCGGAAATCGGCGAGGCCTTCGGCGGACGCGACCACACCACCGTCCTTCACGCCTGCCGTCAGATCGATAAACTCCGTCTGGAAGATACCCAGATGGACGAAGATTACCGAAACCTGTTGCGGATTCTTGGCGCATGACCCGAGACCCGCATAAGCTGTGGATAAGCCCCTGCATAACACCTGTGCTATCCCTGTATGAAAAACGGCGCGTTTTTTTATCCCTGGATATACCCACTTACCCACAGCTTGTCGACCGCCTGCCAAAACTGGAAACTTCATACCGGACAAGGCGCTACCACACCTTTCCACAGGCTATGTGGCCATTAATAGTATTAGTAGTTAAAAGAAAAATTATAAATTATATTTATAAAGAGACGCCACCGACCTCTTTCCAGCCCTGGCATTCTTAGGAGCACACCCTGATGAAAATCACCATAGATCGCGAAGATCTTCTCCCCATCCTGGCCAATATGGCCAATATTGCCGACCGACGCCCGGTACAACCGATCCTGGCCCATGTCCTTATCGAAGCCGCAGGCCAACACTGCCGCTTCGTGGCTACCGATCTGGAAGTCCAGCTTTCCGCCGATCTGGATCACCCGGTAGATGCTCCGGGCACCTGCGCCGTCCCCGCCCGCAAACTCTATGACA
The DNA here is from genome assembly GCA_027351205.1 of Acidithiobacillus sp. Lineage (GTDB taxonomy): Bacteria > Pseudomonadota > Gammaproteobacteria > Acidithiobacillales > Acidithiobacillaceae > Acidithiobacillus. Next base: position 6,849 of record DAIEIW010000083.1, on the reverse strand, counting down.
TCTGCCGGGCGTTACCCGAACACACTCCCATAGAATTTCATAAAGACGGCGAAAAGCTGCTCTTGAAGGCCGCCAAAAGCCGATTTACCCTGCACATATTGCCCGCTGATCAATTTCCGTACCTCAGTACCCACAGCAGTCTCTGTCAGGGCAATTGCAATGCCAAAACCTTTCGCGAAGCGCTCGCCGTCGTTGCCAACACCATGGCACAGAACGACGCAAGGCTATTTCTGAACGGCGTCCTCGTCGAGGTGGAAGGTCAGGAACTGCGTCTCGTAGCCACCGATGGCCATCGTCTGGCCATGATGACCCTGCCTTTTGCCAGCAGCCTGGAAAGTGGAAGCTACCAGGCCATCCTGCCGCGCAAAGCCGTCCTCGAACTGCTGCGGATTCTCGGGGACGGCGACATCGTCCTGGAGATGTCGGATGCCAGCTTTCTGCTCAATGATGGTACACAGCAGTTCGCCTGCAAGCTCATCGACGCCAAATATCCCGATTACCGCCGGGTCATCCCCCAGGGACACCCCCGTTTCGCCATACTGGACCGCCAGGCCTTCAAAAGTGCCTTGCAGCAGAGCGACGTTCTGGTCAGCGACCGTAATCCGACCACCCATCTTCATCTGGAAAACGACCAGATAACCCTGCGCAGCCGCAATGAGGAGCAGGAGGAAGGCGAAATCCAGATTCCCGTCGAGTATCAGGGCGACACCCTGGACATCGCTTTCAACAGCCGCTATCTGACGGATACGACCCAGATATTCCCCCAGGAAAGTTTACGGATGCGGGTCAAGGACAGCGACAGCAGCGCCGTTTTTACCCCGGTAGACGGCAATAATCCCCTGTATATCATCATGCCCGTCCGTCTTTGAGATGCCCCTGGAGGCGCTGCATATCCAGTCCGTGCGTTGCATAGAAACCTTGGAGCTGAAAACGGACCGCCAGTGGAACTGGCTGATAGGCGCCAACGGCGCGGGCAAGAGCTCGGTGCTGGAAGCCATCCACATGCTTGGTACGGGGCAGACCTGGCGACACGGGTCCCGCCATGTCCAGCGAGAGGGGGACGACGCCTATCTGGTCGGCGCACGCCTGTCCGATCATTTCCTCGCCCTGCGCCGGCGTGGCGAAGAACGAGAAATACGCTATGATGGGGAGTCGCTCGGCTCTGCCTGGCAGTTGCTCGATATTTTGCCTCTGCAAAGCCTGCACGATAACAACAGCCACTTTGTCTCGGGGACCGCGGAGGACCGCCGGCGCGTGCTGGACTGGGGCATTTATTACGCAGACCGGTATTACGGCACGGTATTTCGCCAATACCGGCGGGCGTTGCAGCAGCGCAATGCCTGGCTGAAAAGCGATCAGAGCCGACAACCCTGGGACGACGGTGTCATCGTCGCCGGCGAAGACATCCAGCAGCGGCGGCAGGCCCATCTCGCCGCGGTGCAGCCCGAAGTCGTGACCCTCTGGGAACGCTGGTCCGGATCACTGACCGGGCTCAGTCTGCATCTGCACAGCGGTTGGAAGGAAGGCATGGCGCTGGGCGACTGCCTGCTGCGGGATCACGAACAGGATCGCGAGGCGGGTTATACCCACAGCGGCCCGCATCGCGCCAATCTGGCATTCCGGGTACGCGGCAAACCGGCACCGGATATTCTTTCGCGGGGCCAGTTGCGGGTGTTGGGTCTGGCCTATCGTCTGGCGCAGGTGAAAATCCTGAAGCGGGCCGGGTTGCCCCTGCCGACCATACTGATTGACGATTTCGCGGCGGAGCTGGACGCTTCGGCACGGGATTGGTGGGTCAACGAACTCGATCTGCTGGGTGTGCAGATCTTTGCTGCTGTCACCAGCGCCCGACAGATTCCGGCGACGGTGGGCGGTAGTCATTTTTGTCTGGCAGCAGGCCAGCTTGAGAAGGAAACGGCATCATGATGGAAACATACGATTCTTCCAGTATCCAGGTATTGAAAGGTCTGGAAGCGGTACGCAAACGCCCCGGCATGTATATCGGCGATACCGATGACGGCAGCGGGCTGCACCACATGGTCTTCGAAGTGGTGGATAACGCCATCGACGAGGCGCTCGGCGGGTATTGCGACTCCATCATCGTGACCATCCATGAGGATGAATCCGTCAGCGTCAGCGATAACGGTCGTGGCATACCGGTGGACATGCACGCCGGGGAGGGCCGATCCGCTGCCGAAGTCATCATGACCGTGCTGCATGCAGGCGGTAAGTTCGATGACAACGCCTACAATGTTTCCGGCGGCCTGCACGGGGTTGGTGTGTCGGTGGTCAACGCCCTTTCGGAAACGCTGCAATTGCGTATCTTCCGTGACGGTTATGTCTGGACCCAGGAGTATCGCGATGGCGAACCCCAGGCACCCATCGCCCGCGGCGATGCGTCACGCAAACATGGCAGTACCATCCGCTTCAAACCCTCGCCCCAGGTTTTTGCCGATACCCATTTTCACTTCGAGATCATCGCGAAGCGCTTGCGCGAACTGGCCTTTCTCAATTCCGGCGTGCATATCACCCTGCTGGATGAGCGGGCCAGCCGGGAAGAAATCTTTCATTACGAAGGCGGTATCCGCGCTTTCGTAGAGCATCTCAACCGCAGCAAAACCGCCATTCATCCCAGTGTGATCACGCTCACCGGCGAGCGCGACGGCATTGTCGTCGAAGCGGCCCTGCAATGGAACGAAGGCTATAACGAGGCGGTGCTCTGCTTCACCAACAACATTCCCCAGGCCGATGGCGGCACCCATTTGGCGGGCTTTCGCGGCGCCCTGACCCGTACCTTGAACCAGTATATGGAACGGGAAGGCATCATCGCGAAGGCCAAGGTTGCGGTGAGTGGCGAAGATGCACGTGAAGGACTGACGGCAGTGCTTTCCGTCAAGGTACCGGACCCCAAATTTTCTTCGCAGACCAAGGAAAAACTGGTCTCCAGCGAGGTCAAACCGATAGTCGAGTCCTCCATGTCCGAGGCGCTGACCATATTTTTGGATGAGCATCCCAAAGAGGCGCAGGCCATCGCCGCCAAAATCGTCGAAGCGGCGCGGGCGCGGGAAGCCGCCCGGCGGGCACGGGAACTGACCCGCCGCAAGGGCGCGCTGGACATTGCCAACCTTCCCGGCAAGCTGGCCGACTGTCAGGAGAAAGATCCGGCCCAGTGCGAAATCTATCTGGTGGAGGGCGATTCCGCCGGCGGCTCTGCCAAACAGGGCCGGGATCGCCGGCATCAGGCCATCCTCCCCCTGAAGGGCAAAATCCTCAATGTGGAACGGGCGCGTTTCGACCGGATGCTTTCGTCCGACGAAATTGGCACCCTGATTACCGCGCTGGGTACCGGTATCGGTGCCGGGGATTTTGATGTGGCCAAGCTGCGTTATCACCGGGTCATCATCATGACCGACGCGGACGTGGACGGCAGTCACATCCGCACCCTGTTGCTGACCTTTTTCTACCGGCAGATGCCCGATCTGGTGATGCGCGGCCATATTTACATCGCCCAGCCGCCCCTCTACAAGGTCAAGAAGGGCAAGGAGGAACGCTACCTCAAGGATGACGTCGAACTGGCCGCCTATCTGCGTGAAATTGCCATGCAGGGCGCGCAATTCCGTCCCGCCGCGGATGCCGAGCCGGTAACGGACGAGCAACTGGGCGGCATGATGCGTCAATACCAGAATATCGAGGCACTGGTGCAGCGTCTGGAACGGCGCTATCCGGGTACTCTGCTCTGGGCCTTGGCCACGTTGCCACCCATCGTTCCGGAGTCGGCGGATAGCACCACCTGGGACGATTTCGCGCGGCAGCTCCGCGCGGCATTGGAAGTGAATGCCCTGCCCGCCGAACATTACACGGTGGAGCGGGTGGGTGAAGCGGAGGCCTTGCGCCTGGTGGTGCGTCGCGAACATCATGGCAGTCTGGAACTGCGTTTCTTCGATCAGGATTTTTTTGCCGGTGGCGAATATCGGCATCTGGCGGATTATGCGCGGCAGATCGAGGGCAAAATCGGCGTGGGCGCGCGTATGGAAAGGGGCGAACGAGGGCTTGCCGTCAGCCGTTTCCGCACCGCCATGGATTGGCTTCTGGCGGACGCCCGCCGTGGCGTCGAGATTCAGCGCTACAAGGGACTCGGTGAAATGAATCCGGAACAGCTCTGGGAAACCACCATGAATGCCGAAAACCGCCGTCTGGTGCGGGTGGATGTGGAAGACGCCATCGCCGCTGACGAAGTCTTTTCCATGCTCATGGGCGACGCGGTGGAGCCGCGCCGGCGCTTTATCGAGGAGAATGCGCGTTTTGTATCCCGACTCGATATCTGACGGGATGACGGGCTGAATTGCACGCGAGGCGTTGACAAAAAGGACTACCTTGGCAATGATCATCAGTGCTCTGGATTGCGGGGACAATCGATTTTGAAAGGCGCCCTGAAAATTCCTGCCTTTCTCACCCGTCCCATCACCATACCCCCCCATCGGTGGACTATATTTTTGGCCTTTTGGGGCGTGGCCGTGGGGGTGTTCGTTTTTTCCGGATGGTATGCTTGGTTTTCTTGGCATCGTTATGAACAGGACAGCCAGCATCATCTGATGCTGGAATCCGACATGGTCGCGCAAACCACTCAGCGGCTGCTGGACGGTCATGCCTCTGGGCTCCGGTTTTTGGGGGTGCAATTACAGCGGGCAGATGCGCTGCATCACCCCCGCCACGCCCGGACACTCCTGCTGGATTACCAGAAGGCCACTTCGGGGGTCGCCGGCGCGAATCTCATAGCACCGGGTGGACAGGTCGTTGCCTCCACGACCGTACCGGTGGGGAAGCCGCTCCCGGATTTTCGTAATGATCCGGCCATCTGGCCTGGTTTTCAGAAAGCCTTACAGACACATGGCATGTGGGTCTACCACCCGCTCCGGGAACCATTGCTAGGTCACTGGGTCATCCGTCTAAGTCATACGGTGTTTTCCCCAGCGGGCAAGCCCTTGTTCGTCGTGACCACCCCATTGCGCCTTGGCGACATCGAAGACTTCCTGAGCCATCTGCCCTTGCGCACGGGAACGGCTGTCGGCTTGATCCGGAATGACTTTTATATCGAAGGGCGCTGGCCCATACCCTTGGGTGATCTCGCCGGGATGCTTTCCCACCCGCCACCCACGGGAGCCCTGCGGCACGCCCTGGAGAGCAACCCCTGGGCGCAACGGGGACATTATGCAGGCTTCGTTACGGTGGGACAGACCTATCGGGTTGGGGCCTTTACACGTCTGAGTCATTATCCATTGACTGCTTTCATTTCTATCCCCAGGAGTTGGTGGCTGGCCGCCTGGTGGCGGCGGCAGGTCGAATTTCCTCTGCTCTTTCTGATCATCATGTTGGGGTCAGGCCTGGCCGCTTATAGACGAATCGTCTTCCTGGATCGCCGATGGAGCGAGCAACGTGAGGCGTTCGAGCGAACCCTGACCACTCAGGCCACCCACGATATTCTGACCGGTCTGCCCAATCGCGAAGCCCTGAGGCTGGTATTTGACCAGGCTTTAGCCCGTGCTGAACGCCAGGAGCTGCTCCTGGCGGCGGGTTTTCTCGACCTGGATGCCTTTAAGCTGGTCAATGACCGGTATGGCCATGCCGCCGGAGACGACCTGCTGAAAGAAATGGCCCGCCGCCTGCAAGGCGCTGTGCGCCGGACGGATACCGTGGCGCGTCTGGGTGGTGATGAGTTTGTGCTATTACTGGAAGGCCTGCGCGGTGTGGATCAACTGGATCAGATCCTGGCCCGCCTTCAGACTGCGATTGCGCAACCTTTCCTGATCCAGGGGAAAGAGATCAGCCTCCAGGCGAGCCTGGGACTGACTATCTACCCTTTTGACGAGGCGGCGGATGCCGATCTCCTCCTGCGGCACGCCGATCAGGCCATGTATGCGGCCAAAGCACGCCCCGGGCGGACCAGCGAAGGATGGGTGCAGCTCTATCACCTGGATCTCGGTACCATCACCATGGGCGATGAAGTGTTGCGCCAGGATTTTCTACAGGCTTTGGTCGCCGGAGCGGTGACGCTACGCTATCAACCCCTGGTGGCCCTGACGACAGACCGGGTGGTGGGCCTCGAGGCCCTGACCCGCTGGCACCGGGAGGGCCGGGAGATCTCCCCAGACCAATTCCTCCCGTCCCTCGGCATGCGGGAGCGTCTGGCATTGGGGCATTTCGTGCTGCAGACGGGGCTGCGGCAACTTGCGCAATGGCAAGAGACGGGCCTGGATCTCTTCCTCAGCGTCAATGTCACTCCGGAAGAGCTCGACAGTCCCGGATTTGCCGATACTGTCTTCGACATCCTGGCCGCTTATCCGGGTATACCCCCGGAATCCCTGGTACTGGAGGTGCTGGAGATCGGGGAGATCCTTGAACAGGAGGTCGCCTTGGGGCATCTGCAACGACTGCGCAGCGCAAGCGTGAAGATCGCCCTGGATGACGTGGGTAGTGCTTACGCCTCGCTCCTGCGGCTCAAAAATCTGCCCATTGACGAGATCAAAATCGATCAGGGTTTCATCCGCGAACTACCGAACAAACCCCAAGACCTGATCTTTGTCGAGAGTCTCATCAATCTGGGTTTGGGCATGAACGTCATCATCACGGTGGAAGGGGTGGAAACCGAAGCCCACATCGCCCTGCTGCGCGAGATGGAGGTCGACTATCTCCAGGGATATGCCATTGCCAGGCCGCTGGAGGCGGAGGCGGTCGCTGATTTCGTGCATGCCTTTGTCCTCGGTACGGGGGATGCGGACACGCCGCTGCTGGCTCTGTACCAGCATCTGGGATGGGTGCATGCGGCAGAAGAGTCCGCGATGCATCATGGGG
>DAIEIW010000024.1:0-2450 GCA_027351205.1 Acidithiobacillus sp. | reverse complement strand
GATCCCCCGCACTCTGAATCTCTCGCTGGCCGGCCTGCGTGACTTATCCATCATCGCCACGCCACCCCAGCGCCGCCAGCCGGTACGCACCTTTGTGCAGATCTGGGATGATGCGACGGTGATCGAAGCCTGCCAGCGCGAACTGCATCGCGGTGGTCAGGTATATTTTCTGCACAATGAGGTACGCGACATCGAGCGCATGGCCGCCACACTGCGCCGCCTGCTGCCGGAAGCGCGCCTGCGCGTGGCCCATGGCCAGATGCCCGAGGGCGAGCTGGAAGCGGTGATGCTGGATTTTTACCATCAGCGCTTCGACATCCTCCTCTGCACCACCATCATCGAGTCGGGTATCGACAATCCCCATGCCAATACCATCCTCATCAACCGCGCCGATAAATTTGGTCTGGCCCAGCTCCATCAGTTGCGCGGCCGGGTTGGTCGTTCCCATCAACGCGCCTACGCCTACCTGTTCACCCCGGACCTTCGGGCCATGAGCGACGATGCCCGACGCCGCCTCGACGCCATCCAGTCCCTGGAAGATCTGGGCGTCGGCTTTGCCCTGGCCAGCCACGATCTGGAAATCCGCGGCGCTGGCGAGTTGCTCGGCGAAGAGCAGAGCGGGCACATGGATGAGGTGGGTTTCACCCTCTTCATGGAATGGCTGGACGATGCCGTGGAAGCCATCCGTGCCGGGCGGGATCCCCGCAGTCTGGAAGAACAACGCGCGAGCGGCCCCGAAATCCATCTCAACACACCGGCCCTCATCCCCAACGACTACCTGCCCGACGTGCATTTGCGCCTGCAACTTTACAAGCGCCTCAGCGATGTGCGCAGCGACACCGCCATCGCTGAGATCATGGTGGAGATGATCGACCGCTTCGGACCCATTCCAGCGCCGGCCCGCACCTTGCTCTGTCAGACCCGGTTGCGTCTTGTCGCTATCCAGACCGGCATTGAACAGATCGATGCCGGTCCCGCCGGTGCCCGCCTGCAATTCGCCGCCGAAAACCAGGTAGCTCCCGACAAAATCATCCGGCTCATCCAGCAACCTCTCAGCATCTACCAACTGGATGGCGAGCACCGCCTGCGCATCCGCCGCGACCTGCCCGACGGCGAAGCGCGGTGTCAGGAATTGCTGCAACTCATCGACCAACTGAGGATTCAACCATGAGCAGTACCCGCCTTGCCATTCTCAGCCCTGCCGCCCGCGGGCCCATGACTCTGCCGGCCAGCATGGGCCAACTGGTGGCGAAGGTAGAAAGTCACCAGGAGGTATGGGGTTGCTGGCTGCAAAGCTGGGATATGCCCGTCACCGTGGGTGAAATCGCCCCCTTCCTCGACGAACTCTCGCGCCAGGCCCTGCACCAGGAGCGGGAGGTGATCTGGGCTCCCATGAGCAGCGCTGGTAGCGCTGTACGTCTGGTACTGCATGGAGCGGCGCGGCCCGAGGCGCTGCGCCGGGCACTGACCACCCTTCATCTGCAAAGCTTTATGCCGGGCCGCGTACTCCACTGCCAGGGCGACGATCTGACCCTGATCCTGCACGGTTCCTGCGGCCCTCTGAGCGCAGTGAATCATCGCCTCATCGAAGCCCTGGAGGGGATCGCGCTGGATGTTGCTGTTTCCCCGCTGTGGGACAAGGGGCATTTCCGCTTGCTGCTGACCGATATGGATTCTACGCTGATCAGCATTGAATGCATTGATGAATTAGCCGAACACCTCGGTCTCAGACGGCAGGTCGCCGCCATCACCGAACGCTCCATGGCGGGCGAGCTGGATTTCCAGACCTCCCTGCGCGAACGCGTGCGCCTGCTGGCCGGCACCCCGGCAAACAGTATCGACACCGTCATCCGCGAACGACTGCGGCTCAGTCCCGGTGCCCGCGAACTGGTGGCGGCAGCCAAGTCCCAGGGCGTCGAGGTCGGTGTCGTATCTGGGGGCTTCACCCAGTTTACTCGCCACCTGCAGGAAGCACTGGACCTCGACTACGCCTTCGCCAACACCCTGGAAATCATCAATGGGCAAATCACCGGCCAGGTACTCGGAGACATCGTCGATGCCGCCGCCAAGGCCGACATCCTCGACCTGCTGGCTATCGGTCTGGGCACCGACGCCAGTCATTGCATCGCCCTCGGAGATGGCGCCAACGACCTGCCCATGATCCGCAAAGCCGGTATAGGCATTGCCTACCACGCCAAAGCGGTCGTCCGCGCCCAGGCGGATTTTCAGATTCGCTACGGCGGTCTCGATACCGCCGCCGCCTATCTCGGCTGGAGCACGGCCTGAACTTCGCACTTCGGCCAATATTGTGATACTTGATATTATTTTAGACATAGTCTATTATCGGCCTGTGTGCAGAATAGAGCAACCTGATGCACATCGGCAATGGTGCCGCAACTGCAGCGTAAACAGGAGACTGAGATGAAACTGACCAGCATAGAAGGCCAAAG
>DAIEIW010000233.1:0-2491 GCA_027351205.1 Acidithiobacillus sp. | reverse complement strand
CCAGCGGTTTAGGCCGTGCGAGTTCGAGTCTCGCCTTTCGCACCAATAACGGGGGTGTAAGAATTTTTGTGTAAATGGTCATTTGGCAGGAAACTGCCGTTCTGACCAGGTGTACGCGCTGATCCACATGAACGGTGTGCGGAATTAGATCGTCTGCGCGGCGACTGCCAAGGCCCTGGATCCGACCCAGTGGCGGGCAAACTGCCGCGCCACCCGGCCACTGCGCGAGCCGCGCTGCAAGGCCCAGCGCAGGGCTTCCTCCCGCCATTCCGCCGGCGGCGTCCGTACTTCCAGGCGCTGCAGATGGATGGCGCAAATATCCAGATACATGGCCTGATCAAAGGGATAAAAGCCCAGCCATAAGCCGAAGCGCTCGGAGAGGCTGATTTTTTCTTCCGCCGTCTCGCCGGGGATGATTTCCTCACCGTGGCGGTGATATTCCTCGTTGTCGGCGAAATGGCGAGGCATCAGATGCCGCCGGTTGCTGGTGGCGTAGAGCAGCACATTGTCCGGACGCGCCTCCACACCGCCGTCGAGCAGAGACTTGAGAGCTTTGTAGCCGGGGTCGTCGGCACCGAAAGACAAGTCATCGCAGAAGAGCACAAAGTAATAGGCCTGCTGCGGATCGGCCGCCTGCAACGCCGCCAGAATCTCCGGCAGGTCGAGGATACCGTCCTGGTCGATTTCAATCACCCGCAGCCCCTGATCCGCATAGCGGCGCAAGAGCGCCTTGACCAGCGAAGACTTGCCCGTGCCCCGCCCGCCCCAGAGCAGGGCGTCATTGGCGGGAAAACCGGCGACAAACTGGCGGGTGTTCAGATCCAGTGCGGCCTTGGTGTCTTCGATACCAAGCAGTTCGTCCATCTCCGGCAAGTCCACGCGCGCCACCCCTTCCAGACGGCCACCGAGAGGCAGATGGCGCCAGCGGCCCGCCTTTACCCCGGCAAAATCGGGCAGAGGATGACTGCTGCTATCCCCCAAAAGGGCGGCCAAACCCTGAATCACCTGTTGACGTTCCACTGTCCACGAACTCCTTTCTGTGATTAGATAGGGTAAGCTTAACCCCATTTACCGTGGCGCGTCATGAAACTGCTTACCGATTTCCTCCCCATCATCCTCTTTTTCGTGGCCTACAGGATTCACGGGATCTACACGGCCAACGAAGTGCTCATCGTTGCCGCTATCCTGCTGATGGCTTGGCAGTGGTGGCGGCGGGGCCGGGTGGAGACCATGACCTGGGTCTCCACCCTGCTGATCCTGACCTTCGGCGGTCTGACCCTCTATTTTCATAACGACACCTTCATCAAGATCAAACCCAGCATTCTCTATATGCTGTTCGCGGCGGCACTGCTCTTTACCCACTGGCGCGAGGAACCGCTCCTCCAACGCTTGATGGGCGGACAACTGCCAGCCGCGCTGGCCCCGTCTTTCTGGCGGCGCCTTAATGGCTACTGGATTGCCTTCTTTCTCTTCGGTGCTGTCCTGAACCTGATCGTGGCCTATGCGTTTTCAACAGGTATCTGGGTGGATTTCAAGCTTTTCGGCATGCTCGCCATCACCGTCATTTTCGTGCTCTTTCAAGCGGTGGTGATCTCGCGTGCCTTGCCGCAAGAGGCTAAGGATGGCGATTCGTCGGCATAGCCTCTGATCAGCGGAGACGGTTGCCAACTTGCCGCAAATGGGGCAGCTTTAGGGCATGCATCTCACCGACAGGAAAAGGTTCATGTATTACTGCATTATCGGCACGGACAATCCCGACTCCCTGGGCAAACGCCAGACGGCGCGGGGCGATCATCTGGCGCGCCTGCATCAGTTGCAATCCGAGGGGCGCTTACTGACTGCGGGGCCATTCCCCGCCATAGACAGTGAAGAACCGGGCGAAGCAGGGTTTACCGGCAGCCTGATCATTGCCCGTTTTGATTCGTTGGAAGATGCCCATACCTGGGCTGCCGCCGAACCTTATCTCAGTGCCGGCGTTTACGCAGATGTCAGCGTTCGCCCTTATAAAGGAGTATTTTTGCCATGAACAAAGAAATCCTTGGTAATTTATTGCGTGACGCACTGAATCCGGAATTCCTGGAAATCAATGACCGGACGGAATCCCACAGTGGTCATGCGTCGTCCGGCGGTGGCGGGCATTACGAGGTGCGCATTGTCAGCAGCCGGTTCGCGGGCTTGGCCCCATTGGCACGTCACCGTCTGGTCAATACGGCCACCGACCCGGTGCGTCAGGAGATACATGCGCTGTCGATCAAGGCCTATAGCCCGGAGGAGTTTGCCGCCCAAAACCAGCCCAAAACACAACGCCCAGCCATCGCCCTGAATGTCCTTTAGGGGCGGCGTGCTCAGATGCCTGCCGATAGCTTTGTCCGCAGCTTCCGCGAGTCTTCGCCCTACATTCATCGCTTTCGCGGGCAGACTTTCGTCATCAATTTCGGTGGCGACGCTCTGGCGGATGGCAGCATCCGCAGCCTCGCCCATGATATCGCCC